>CAZMUD010000001.1:0-54839 GCA_964569715.1 uncultured Dehalococcoidales bacterium
GGCTACCTTCACTTTCAGCGCTGAGGAACAAGAGCTTTTCCAATCCAGAGGCTATGTTAATGAGCCCAAGCGTTGTCCCTCATGCCGTCAGGCAAGGAAGTCACAGCGCTACGGAAGCAGCGGCTACGGTTCCAGCCGACAGATGTTCCCCGCGGTATGCGCCGAGTGCGGCAAAGCCACCGAAGTACCCTTTGAACCTCGTGGTGATAGGCCGGTTTACTGCAGCGATTGCTACCGCAAAATCAAAATGAGTAGTTAATGCCGGGGTTTGACCTCAGGACATACATGGGTTGAGATAATTGGCCCGTGTATGTCCCTAGAATGTGTTGGTGTGTTATGTCGTTAGAAGTTTCGATACGTGAAGGTGAATCCCAAGATTCCCTGTTGCGTCGCTTTCAAAGGATAGTGCAGACGAGTGGAATTCTGCGCGAGGCAAAGGCCCATCGTCATTTTCTATCCAAGGGAGAGACGGCACGTCTGAAAGCGCAAAAGAGCGCCAGACGAAGGCGCAATTACAGTTAAACCAGAAAGCAACCAATGAGCTAATGTTTCTGGTCGAACTCAGCATAGGTACTTGAGGCAAGACAGTCGGCACGGGGTTACGAAATTAAGCAAAAGGAGCACTAATATGAAAATCTATGTGGGTAACTTATCCTTTGATGTAACTGAGGAAGAATTACGGCAAGAATTTGAGGCTTTTGGAGAAGTGACGTCTGTAAACATCATAACAGACAAGTACAGTGGGCGACCTAAGGGATTCGGGTTCATTGAAATGGCAACAGTGTCCGAAGGTCAAGCTGCAATTACTGCCCTCAACGGAAAAACACTAAAAGAACGGACCCTTAATGTTAATACAGCTCGCCCTCGTTCTGAGAACAGAGGTGGTTCGTCTTACGGTGACCGGAGAGGCGGCGGGTTTAGCGGGGAAAGACAGAGAAGATATTAAACTCTCTCTTCATTTATTTCTGCTTAAAACACACAAAATATATTCATAACTCCGAAGGGCTATTAGTTTAGGCGTTAGTGACAAACAGTGAGCCAAGCCTAACCTAATCACCAAAGAAGGATGAGCAATATGAATATCTATGTGGGCAACTTATCTCTCGAGGTGACTGAGGAGGAATTACGGCAAGAATTCGAGGCTTTTGGAGAAGTGATATCTATAACCATTATGAACGATAAGTACATTGGTAGCGGGCAATCCAGGGGATACGGATTTGTTGAAATGCCATCACAGCCTGAAGGTCAAGCCGCAATTACTGCCCTCAATGGAAAAACACTTAGGCATAGGACGATTGATGTTATTCAAGCCCTCCCTCTTTCTCACAATGGTGGCAATAGCTCCTATAGTCACAAGAGAGGAAGCAGGTACAGTAGGAATGTAAGACAGAGAAGATTCTAAACCCTTGGTCATAATCTATATGCCCGAGATATATAGCAATCAGCCAGTTTATTTAGCCGAGGTTAAAAGTTAGATTAAGAACTCCTTGTTCCGTCCGCTTAGCTCCACCATGATGGGCGGTAGATAGAACTGGTATGACTTATCTCCTTAACAAGGCTCCCAATGAAGGTTTGCTTTTCCAGAAGTGCGCTCTACTGGAGTGGGACAGGTCTTCTATATAAAGTATCACGGCCTTAATGTTGGTGCAGGAGTGACTATCATGTGCAAAAAGTGGTCGGGGTGGAAGTCTCCACCCCGACCACTTTACTTTTGGCGGGTGAGCTTGCGCTCGCCGTTACCCCTGCTCTATGAGATTATATTGCTAGGTGAATAGCCTGCGAGGCAACGACAATCCAGGTGACTAATATGCCACTGAGGAAGGCTCCAGCGTACACATGCCCCGTCTTACGATAGAAGTAGGTGTTAACTAGGGCGACAATTGTGAATATTGGTAGCAACTGGAAGGCAATGATACCAAATAGCGATTCATTAGGGAATGCCAATTCACCACCCGCTAGGAGCGGTATGTACTGGACCAGCAGCAAGACCACGAAGCCGATAACCAGCAGGCCAAAGTTTATCAGCATCTCACGACCACGGCCAATCTCAGTTCCTTCACCTCCCCTGGGGCGAAGTTGACCGTGCAGTGTCATGGCCAGAACCAGGAAGAAAGCGGTAAAGGGAATCAGGTAGCACAGGAAGATACGGAAATGGAGTGCCGACATCGGTTTCACCGCGAATACCCAGAAGCGAAAGTCAGTCTGGAAGAACCAGTCCGAGAATGCCAGACTCAGGTAACCGGCAAGTGCCACCAGGGCAGCTAACAAGAAGGACTTGCCAATCCTTTTCCACCCTATCCCACTGCCCCAGGTGAGTCCATAGTCGCTGGCGGTGGCTTTCGCCTTGCGGTTGAACACGAAATGCCACAACAGGAAAAGCAGCAGCGCGATAGCACCGGTCAGCAGTACCCATATCAACAACTGGGTGGTGATATCTTCGGGGAAGAGCGGGTTGGCTGCCATCTTCCACGTGACAAAATATTCCTTGAACGTAAAATAGGTCAAGGGCGGTAAGGCAGCAAAGATAAGAGCCGATATCCACCATGTAATGCCCTTGGCAGACTTAGTTTCGGCCGGGGCTTCCCCCAAATCTCTGAAGAAGCCGGACTTACTCAAGAGCAAACTGCCGACGGGGAAGAGCAGCAGGACCATGCCGATGAGGGCAATCAAAGTACCGATTTCCTTCCAGAACCATATCTGGTTGGAAGGCGGTAAATCGTTGCCTCCCTCCAGGGTTGACTGGAACCATTCAACCGCATTGCCAATAGCCGTTGTTGAAAGATGGTCACCCGGGTGGGTGGTGGTCGGCATGTAGAGCTTGCGAGCGGTACCGTCCTCAATTGAGCCGTACAATTCGCCCACGACCACAGGGTCTGTTGTTCCAAATTGGGCTTTAAGCTTATCAGTGTTGACGATGTCCTTGGGGATAGCCGCGCCCCACATGAGCTGTGAGAACTCGTCCCACTCTGAAAAAATCAAACCTAGATTGCGTGGGAAGCTACCTGTACCTGGTGGAGAGTAGACGCCGGTAGCAGACCCTGCCAGGATGATAGACTTGTAGGTGGTCGGGTTCACAGCTGCTGCTATGACGGCCGCCCAGCCACCCATCGAGTGCCCTTCGAGGCCGATGTTCTCTTTGTCAACGATGTCGAGACTGCTCAGGTATTTCAGACCATCAGTGCCACCAAAGGCGTTTGCAAAAGCGGGCGGGTCTGAATAGCCGTGGCCGGTTTCGTCCATCGCGAGCACCACATAGCCGCGCCGCGCGAACTCGATGGCAAAGCCATCCTGCATTTCGCGAGTGTTGATGTAACCGTGAATAGCGAGAATACCAGGAGCCGGGTTATCTGCGGTTACACCATCGGGCACGTACAGCAAGCCGCTAATAATCACACCGTTACTGCCGGCAAAGCGTATATCCCGGACTTTCACGTTGCCCCAGTCCCTTTGAGTCAGATTGGCTAGCAGTCCACCTATCAATATCAGACACAGGGCAATCACAAGGACTATCTTTGTATACTTGGTTCGTTTTTCACTTTGCATTTACTCCTCCTAGATTGGTATCGAATCTGTATGAACCACTGGCACTTCTTGTAAGATACCACGGGGTTGTAAAGTCCATCAGGTGGGTAAAAACGGATAAATTAAACTCACAAGGTTACCACCTCCTCTTCGACGAGTCAATGATAAACATCTGATATATAGTAGTGCGGAGTAGCGGACTAATTGTGGAAAGTATATACCTGTCTTTGGAATAATACAATAGTTATGGCAAGTCGTTTGGAGAACTGGATGAGATTCCGGGGGCTGCGGTGTATGGCTCACATAAAGAGGGAATAACACCACTACCGTTACCAGGGCATGACTTTGCGTAGTTACTCATTACCGCAATTGCGCAGTTACTCTTTTGAAGAGCTCCTCATCGGTCTTAACTCCCCGCACATCCAGCTTGGTGGTGCTGAAAGCCCGCACCATAGCCTCAATGAGCCTCGTCTTGCTGATTTTCTTCCCACCGCTGAACTTCGCCGTTGAAGCCAGGGCTTCTAGGTAGGCATCTTCGTCGCGGTTTAGAAATACGGATAGCTTAATCATAGCCACCTTGGCTTGCTCAGTCGGTTCCCCCTTTTTTGGTGTTGCCGCTGGTTTATCAGCACCGGTGAGACGGTCCAATGCGGTCCCGTAGGCAAGTTCCTCGGTTACGCTAGCCCTTTTCATTTCATCACCTCTTCTATAAGTAATCTGTAGGCATTGGCTCCGACAGACTTGGTGGCATAGGTGAGTATCGACTGCCCGGCTGCCGGGGCTTCCTTGAAGCGAACACTCGTGGGAATAAGAGTATCAAACACCCTTATCTTGTCACCAAAAGCTTTCTTGGTAACCTCTATAACCTCCCTGCTGTGCAGGGTGCGGGAGTTGGTCATGGTAAACAATATGCCTGAAATCTCCAGAGCCGGGTTAATCCTATCCTTTATCCGGATAATCGTGCTCAGTAAGATTACAAGCCCTTTCATAGCCAGGAAGTCGGCTTGCAGGGGTATGATTACCTTGTCGGCTGCGGATAAGGCGTTGATTGTTAAAAGCCCGAGGCTGGGCAGGCAATCCACCAGTATAAAATCGTAAACCTGGCGTATTGGCTGGAGCATCTCTCTTAACATCAGTTCCCTGGTAAACGCCCCCACCAAGTCAAGCTCGGCCTGCGATAGCTCTATGCTAGCCGGGACAAGGTCAATATTAGGCTTGCCGGTCGGGACAATAACATCATGGATTGAGGGGCTTCCTCTATTCTTGATAGTGCTAGCCAGGACATCATACCCCGTGCGTTCGAGAGCATCAGGGTTAAGCCCCATGGTGATGGTAAGGCTAGCCTGTGGGTCCCAGTCAATAAGCAGCACCCGCTTGTTATGTTCACTGAAACCTTGAGCCAGGGCTGCTGCCGTAGTTGTTTTACCTACTCCGCCCTTCTGATTGGCGATACAGATAACCGGCATAACCCCCCCCTGTTATTCATAACTATAGCGCAATTGCGTAATTGCGTCAATACGGAGTTTCGCAACTAGCTCTATATTGATTCAAGTATGACAAGGTGCTACACTGGTGCGTATACGGATGAGCTATACTGTTACCCAGGAGAGTTTTGATAGCCTTGCTTCCTGTTGGGATGACCCAAGTCAGCGTTTGCGGTGGAATTCAATCTGCATTTTGCCTGCCTGGTTGAAGACCTGGTGGCAAGAGTTCGGCAGCGGAAATGAGCTCTTTCTGAGCGCTGTTAGGCAGGGAGAGAAAATCATCGGCATTGCTCCACTTCTAGTAAAAGAAGGGAAGGCTTCTATCATCGGTAGCGATGACCTCTGTGATTATCACGACTTTATTATTGCCCCAGAAAGGGAAAAGGATTTCTTTGGCGTCCTGCTCGATGATTTAAAGCAGAAAGGTGTCGGTCACCTAGATTTAGGACCGGTGAGGCCTGATTCAACAGTGCTCACCCACCTGGCAGGTATAGCCCAGAACCGGGGATATGAGGTTCTCTACCACCCAGAGGATGTTTCTGTAGAGCTAGATTTACCCGCTACCTGGGAGGAGTATCTGGCGATATTGAGCGCAAAGCAGCGCCATGAAGTGAGACGCAAGCTAAGGCGATTATGGGAGGCAGGTAAGATTGATTACCACTTTGTTAAGAATAGTGCGGCTGTCCATGACGCTATGAGCGTTTTCCTAAAGATGTTTTCCGAGAGCAGGCAAGATAAAGCAACCTTCCTGACTGCCCGAATGGAATCGTTCTTCAGGTCACTGGCCGAGGCTATGGCTGAGATTGGACTACTGAGGCTCGGCATTCTTGAGCTGGATATGTTGCCCGCAGCTATGATTATGTGCTTTGATTACAACGATTGCATATATCTCTATAATAGTGGCTACGAACCCCAATATAACTCCTTAAGCGTGGGGCTACTTTCTAAAGTCCTCTGCATCAAAGAGAGCATTCAAGAGGGCAAAAAAAGGTTTGACTTTCTCAAAGGGGATGAAACCTACAAATACCACTTGGGCGGGAGAGAAGTCCCCTTATACAGATGCCAGATAACTATCAAGTGACAAAGGAGAGGAGAGAACTCTGATGCCAGCCACCCAACTGAGAATAGCTATGCTCAGCGTGCATAGCTGTCCCGTAGGCAATCTGGGAGCCAAAGATACTGGCGGCATGAGTGTCTACATACGAGAACTGGCTCGCGAACTGGGCAAGCAAGGACATTCAGTGGATGTCTATACCCGTGTTCACGACCCCGTAGACAGTCAAATTTATGCTCTTGGTCAGAATGCCCGGCTTATTCACCTCAGGGCAGGTGAGGTTGAGGAGATACATAAGTTAGCCGTATATTCTTATCTTCCCGACTTTGCCTGCAATTTGGAGAATTTCAGGAAGCATAACGGCCTCCAATATGATTTAGTATTCAGCCATTACTGGCTTTCGGCTTGGGTGGGGGAATATCTACAACAATGGTGGCATGTCCCCCATATCACCATGTTCCACACACTGGGTGCTGTTAAAAATACTATTGGTATTGGAGAGGATGAGCCTGAACTTCGTATTGAGGCGGAAAGAGACCTGGCTCAAAATTGCCATCATATTATCGCCCCAACGGAGAAAGAAAAAGAGGAGCTTATCCTGCACTACGGCTCTTCGGCGGAGAGAATTGGTGTAATTCCTTGTGGAGTGAATTTGGAGCTATTCCAGCCCGTGAACAAAGAGCTAGCCAAACAGCAACTAGGCTTTGTTGACGATAAGGTCATCCTGTTTGTCGGCCGGATTGAGCCATTAAAGGGCATAGACCAGTTAATAAAGGCTATGCCCTACCTGCCAGATACTCAAAAACCAAGATTGGTTATAATCGGCGGCGATGAAAATAGCCAATATGAACTAGAAAAGCTACAGGGACTGTCCCGCAACCTCCATATACAGGATTCGGTTACCTTCCTGGGTTTGATAAAGCATGAGCAATTGCCCTATTTTTACAGTGCGGCTGATGTTTGTGTGGTCCCCTCCTACTACGAAAGCTTTGGGCTGGTAGCTCTGGAATCCCTGGCTTGCGGCACGCCAGTAGTGGCGACCGATGTGGGCGACCTCAAAGGTGTTATTCGTCAAGGAGAGACGGGGTATGTGGTAATAGACAATACTCCCCACCACCTTGCCGATAAAATAGCTTCACTGCTTTCCAAGCCAAGCCCTGATACAGAATCTGCCCTCTCAATTCGGGCGTCAGTAAGCAGATTTGACTGGCCAAATATCGCTGAGGCGATTATCGAAGAATGCCGACTGGTGCTGGCTAATTATTTTGCCCTCGTGCCTTAGTTTTCCCACCCTTCCCTGACTTCCCTGTCTCGTGTCCTAGTTTAAAACCTTTTCGTACCACAAGCTGCTTGTCCGAACCTCAAAACCAACAGACCGGTAAAGGGCACAGGCTGTCTCGTTCTCACTGTCAACGCTCAACACAGCCACCCTTACTCCTTTGCTTCTGAGGCGAGCCAGCCCGGCCAGCAGCAATCTTCTACCTATGTCCACTCCCCTGTAATCCGGGTCCACGCCGAGCATAAAGATTCGCCCTTTTCTTTCGCCGATGGCTGCTTCCCCCTCACCGGTTACCTCCGTCCAGCAATAGCCAGTGACTTTATCTCCGTCGTAGGTTAAGACTACATCCTCCAGGGAAAAACTGCTTAGATTGGTGCGGTAGGTTACTTCTTCCATGGTGTTGGGGTTGTATCCCCAGGTGCCAGCAAAGGAACGATTCTGAATCTGGGTCAGTTTGTCTTCTTCACCACGCCTTAGATGGCGGCACCCTAGAGCAGCCTGGTCAATATCCTGCCAACGGAGCTGAGCCATGTCCAGCCTCAATTCAAGGAAACGCCGGACACACTCAAAACCCAATTCAGACAGCACACTTTCGGCAACAACATTATCCTCCCTTATATTTACATGGGCTGCTTTGACTCCCAGTTCTCTAGCCCGGCGGATAGCGTAACTAAGGAGTTTTATGGACAACCCTCTTCTGCGATGCCCAGGTTGTACCCAGGAGTTGAGAATAACACGCTCTACGGTCAGCTCCGGTGCCACATCCATATAGCCGACGAGGTTGCCAGCTACTTCAACAATAAACAAGTCTTGCTCAGGGGAATAGTTTGGCCGACCTAAGTCCTCAGCAATGACCTGCGGTGAAATATACCGCCCGGCCGGCTCCAGTCTTTCAGCTTCAACGCTTAATAGGACAAACTTATTGAAATCTGCAGGCTGATAATTTCTAATGGTATAATGGGAATTACTCATATTACTCACCGACATCATCAAGCCATAATTGTATCAGCCTCACAGATATTATACAATATCTAGTTGGTATCTCAAAACGAGGAGGCTCAAGTAGAATGGTCAAGCCGGTTCAGGTGATGGTGGTTACTCCGCATCCGGACGATGCTGAATTTGGCGTCGCTGGAACGGTGGCTCGCTGGACACGTGAAGGGAAGGACGTCATATACGCGGTCTGCACCAACGGCAACAAGGGCACTACTGACCCCAACATGAAGCCGGATGAACTGGCAAAAATCCGAGAGAAAGAACAACTGGCGGCGGCCAAGCTGTTAGGGGTAAGAGAGGTCATCTTCCTGGGCTATCCAGACCAGACTTTGGAAGATACGCCTGAGTTCCGGAAAGAGATTGTGCGCTTGATTAGGATGTATAAGCCTGAGACAGTGGTAACTGCTGACCTATACCGGCGCTATCTCTGGCATCGTGACCACCGAATCACCAGCCGGGTTACATTAGATGCCGTTTTCCCTTATGCCAGGGATTTGCTTGCCTACCCTGACTTGCTGGAAGAAGGTCTTCAACCTCATAAGGTGAAAGAGGTATTACTCTGGGGTGCTGAGGAACCCAATTACCGCTCTAATATCACAGACACCTTTGATATCAAAATTGCTGCCCTGCGCTGTCATAAGAGCCAGGTAGGACATAACCCATCCCCAGAAATGGAAGGATGGTTGAGAGAGCGGGCTAAGAATATGGCCAAGGGAGAGGATTACGAACTAGCCGAGGCTTTCTACCGACTAGAGATATGGCGGTAATTAACTCCTGCCCACAGGAATGAGCTAAGATGAAAGCCAGAGTACATCCCCGCAAAGATTGGGATTATGGGAGCGAGAGGAAAAGGCAGCAAATTCGTCTTTCTCCTTCTTTAACACCGTAGGAGCACCGTGGCCGGGGTATATTGGGGTGTCGTCGGGCAATACAAAAATCTTCTCGGTTATGGATTTGATTATCTGCCTGAAAGCATCTGGCGACCCTGTCTTACCCGGACCCCCGGGGAAATCTGAATATGTCGCTTCCCAGCTGGGACAGACGACCTGTAAAAAGAGGAGGGGCTCCTGCCAGTGGGCAGGAGCCCCCTAAATTGAGCGGGTTTATTCTTGTGGGGTAGCACGAGCCTCCAATATCCCGGATTTTACCTGTAGCGTATCTCCGATATCAAGGTACTGGTCAGTAGCCGCCTCGTAGGCTGGCCACGTGACTAGGCCTTCTACACTTGGGTCTCCGGTTGCAGCAAACTGAGCCCACATAGTCATCATGGCTTCAGCTACCCTTTCATCCATCTCGTCAAGCCCTGGGTCCGGCTGTTTGGCGCCGCCACTCTGGGGGAGCCTCAGGTTCCACAGTTCAGCTATCCCCTCCAAACGGCCGAAAACGTATTGTACCTCAAGCCCATGAAAAGCTACAACACCTTCCTCCCTCCAGCCAGTCGGCACATGAGTGAATACATAGGCATACCCCTTGGATTTGCCAGTGCTCATAACGGGAGCCCAGTCCGCAACCCCCTCAATCATTCCCGGAAAATCCGCGCTGTTACAACCGATGATGAAGGGAACATCGTTCTGCCTGCCCGCTTTGAATATGTTCTCCGGGGTATCTGGCAGAGACCAGCCATCCACCGTTATGACGCCAACATAAAGACCAAAAATGCCTGTTGCAGTAGTGGCGATCTCCTGCCAGCTCAAGGCGCGCAGGGCAGCCAGCACATCTTCTTCCCCGGCGACGCCGAGTTTAGCCGCCAGTTTCTCACCCATCTCTTCCGCTTTCTTTAAACTGGAAGCAGCAAGGGGTGGTGTTACTGATTCTGCGATTGCCCAAACTCCGCTTTCGATGATAGCCCGGTGGAAAAGCCCTTTGGCTAAAGGTGAAACCATCAAGTTATGAGTCTTCGCACCGCCCCCGGACTCGCCAAAAATCGTGACATTGTTGGGGTCACCACCGAAGGCAGCGATGTTCCTCTGCACCCACTTCAAGGCAGCGATTAAGTCTAATTGGCCGTAATTTCCAGAAGCATTGATGCCTGATTCCTCGGTAAGTAAGGGGTGAGACAGGTAACCTAGCGCTCCCAGCCGGTGGTTGACGGTTACTACCACTACACCGTGCTGGGGCAGTGCTGTGTTGCAACAGCTCAGCGAGTTGCCGGAAAGAATGCTTAAGCCGCCGCCATGGAACCAGACCATTACAGGAAAACGCTCGGTCGTCTTTTTGGCCGGCGTCAGGACGTTTAAGTAAAGGCAGTCTTCGCTTAGCTCCCCTAGCCCAGTTATTACCTCCACCTGCGCGGCCCGATTGCTCCACTGAGTGCATTCCCGGATTCCCGACCAGGGAGCAGCCGGTTGCGGTGGCTTCCACCTCAAATCACCCACGGGCGGAGCGGCATATGGGATTCCTCTATAGATACGCACCTCGTTTCCAACATCACCCTGCACTGTCCCGGAAACGAATCCAGTGTCTATTTCTACTGGATCAGCGAAGACTGCAGCCAAGTCGCTCTGCAAGGACGCTACCTGAGCCTGTGCGGCGTCCTTATCAGCTACCGCCTCATCATATTCTTCCTGAGCTACACCGCAACCGGCCAGCACCGGCACTATCAGCGCCAGGACCAGGAACAGGACTACAAATTTGTACCAAAAGTTCCTTTTTAGCTGCCTCATGATATCTACCTCCTCTGTTTTCATCATTTCGTTCCTGAGAACTCATGTGCCCTGTCAAGAAAGTTGGTTATTTTTCAGCCCACGTGCAAAAAAATTATTATATCACTATCCCCCCTTTGTCAAGCAGGCTGTGGCTCCGTTCACGAGTCTAACTTCTCTTCCCCCCAAAATCTGAACACATCCTAGACCATCGGCTAAATCGGGGTGGGCTTTATATCTGAAAGACGAGTCATCTTTAGCCACGACCACCATTTTTCTTCACTCCTTAATTATTTAAGCAGCATACCCACGGTTGCATTATATCATGCAGGTCAAAACTTGTGGTATAATGCAATCAATGCGAAGAAATCTATTCTTATATCTGGCTCTGGCTTGCTTTGTCGGTCTTATAGCCATATTTGTGGTTGACGGCTATCTGGGTACCTACGATACCGTTTACATAACCGCCGGCGAACGATCGTTGAAGGTAGAGGCTGACGTTTGGCAGCGCCAATACCCAACTTATGGTGGACCCATTTATGAAGAAGAACCTATGTCTGTAGAAGGAGACAAAGGTGGTTATTACATGGGCGCCAACCGGGATGAGAAGATATCCTTCCGCTATGAAGTAGATAATCGCGTGTTTTCAACCTATAAGGCTGATATTGAGGCATCAGTGTGGCACAGTCAGGAAAAGGTGCGTGACTTAATATCACGCCCAATATCAATAGCTGCCTTTGATAAAGGAGAGTTGGAGTGGGTAGTAGATAACACCGAGCTTCTCCCGACGGATATTCTTCCAGAGCAAAGTTATCAGTACACAGTAATCATAAAGAGAGGCGAAATAGAGCGGAGGATAGTCGTGTTTATAAATCCTGCCGGCTATCCGAGAAAGTATTAGGAGTTTAACGGCGTATGCAGCTAACATATGTACTATATGGTTTCGGAGTTCTGCTATGCGTGGCTGGCATCGGCTATCTGGCAGCAGAATATGTGAAGTATATGTCGGAGATAGGGAAACTGCTTGCCTTGCTGCTGACGGTAGGTATGTTTGGCTTTCTGGGCAAATACTTTGAAGAGCTGGGGTGGTAGCTAGATGGGAATAGTAATTACAATAGCAACGTTTGCCATTCTAGGCTTTATTGGCTGGCTTATTTACCGTGCGGTAAGAGGAAGGCAGGTCAAAGCTCACCACGTTACCTATGGTATTGCCGTGATTACTGGCATTTTTACCTACGGCTTCTTCCTCAGCATGAACATACCGCAGCCAATTAAGATATTGCTGAGCATTATTCTAGGGATAATTTTAATTATCCTGGCAGCTTTTCTTCAGCGCCGCCGCCAACCAGGCAAGCCCTAAGTTTGTCTGATTCTGTTGGCTCGGCCTCTTCCTTAAGCTATCACCACAGCCCCTGTAGTCAAAAATAAAGGCATTAATCCCCGTTTCATATATAATGGGGGGGGGCTTGATGTGGAGTGATAGTATGAGCGGAGAGTTAAAATATATTACCTTCAATACCGATATGGGTTGGGTAGGAATATTGGCTTCGGCAAAAGGGCTGCTCGACACTACCTTGCCCCAGCGCTCAGCTCAAGAAACACATCAGCTATTAGGTGAGAGCGTAAATCAGGCTACCTGGTCTCCTCGCCTGTTTGATGACCTAATGGAACGCCTCAAGGTTTACTTTAGCGGTCGTAAGGCAGCCTTCCCTGATGAGCTTGACCTGTCGGGGGCTACCCCCTTTCAGCGTGAGGTATGGGAGGCAACCAGGCTTATTCCTTATGGTGAGACAAGGAGTTACCTCTGGGTGGCTGAACAGATTAAGAAACCAGGGGCAGCGCGGGCAGTGGGGCAGGCTCTAGGTAGAAACCCTCTGGCTGTTATCGTCCCCTGTCATCGGGTAGTAGCCAGTGATGGCACGCTCGGTGGCTTCGGTGGAGGACTGGAGATGAAGCGGCGTCTTCTTTGTCTGGAAGCCTCAGCTATTAGTTAAGGTAACACCAGAATAACTTGTCCCCCTATCAAACATCGTGTTTATTCTAAGTTCTAAAAAATCCAGTTCGTATTTCTTAATCAGCCCTTCATCAGCAAAGCTAAAGTAGCTGTTGTCACCTATTACGATATGGTCTAACACCTTAATCTGAACAATATTGCCAACAAAGACCAGGTCTCTGGTGAGTTGTTTATCGCTCTTGCTGGGGGCAGGGTCACCCGAGGGGTGGTTATGGACAAAAACCACAGCAACGGCACGGTGCTCAATGGCACTTTCTACAATCTCACGGGGACGGATTGGGATACTCTCCAGCGTGCCTTCAAAGAGAGTGACCGTGTCAATAATCTGGTTTCGGCTATTTAGGTAGATAGCCTTGAATACCTCTTTCTTCAGGTCTCGCATTGAGTAGGAGAGGTAATCAAAAACCTCTTTGGAGGACTGATATAGGGGCTTATCAATAATTTTCTTTTTAAGAACCTCGGTGGGTAATTCATGTAGAAGCTTAATACAAAACATACAACTGGAAGTAAACCCAACCTGCTCTAGCTCTTGCGGAGAAGCTGACAGCAGTCCCCTGATGTCCTTGAACGCTTTAATGCACTCTTTTGACAGCCGTTTGCACTCCCGAGAGGACAAGGCAAGGCTTAACAATAATTCAATAACCTCTTGGTCACTAAATCCCTCAAAACCTGACCTGATAAACCTCTCCCGTAACAGTGACATACGTCCTCTTAATAGAACCAATGAAGTTATCTCCTGACTTTCCCTTGGCTTTATTAACATCCACTCACCTGCCCGTCTTATGAGACCAAATTGGTGATTTCTCATCACCTCTATCATTTCGTTTGCTCCACATTCAGCGAGGGGATATGTGCAAATGGCGAGCATACGATACTTGCCGATGATATTATTTACCTCTTCTTCATAATCAGCAAACTTTCTCCAACCTCCCTTCTCAAGCCAAGCCGCATCCCCTGTCACTCTTATGCCATCATAACCCTTAGCCAGGGCTTGATTGAGCTTATCAATCCAGGCACCAAGAACCCTTTGTTTATTGAAAGTACCGCCTTTAAGATACCATTCGGTATGCGGAATAATCTCTATTTGTCCTCTTTCCAGATATTGAGCGAAATTAGGCACAGTCTGCCTCATTGCTTCCTCAGCTTCTTTTTCACTACAGGGCTTTGAAGTAACCCAGATACAAGACTCATTACTTTCTAAACCTACCTTGAAATAAGGCACCAGAATATCAATTAAGTCTTGTTTAGTATCATAAAATGAACAAAGGTGCATGCCCCAAGGGACAGCACCTACAGCATCAATCCCCGTTTCTCTAGCTCTTTCTTCCAGTGATGTTCGTAATGTACCTTGCGAAGCCATCCTCACACCACCTCCAACGTTGCTAAAATCCCTTATCCGTATATTATATTGCACCTGCCAACATATGGCATAAATAATGCCAATTGGGGACAAGATTTAATAGTTTTTATGATACTTTTATGCCAATTAGAGACAACGGGTTAGTGTTGGTGGCTAGGGGAGCCAGTGAAGCTCATAGGCTTTGGCTGTGGACTGGAAATGAAGCAGCGTCTTCTTTGTCTAGAAGCCACAGCCAGTATTGGGTAGAGTATTACCCTATCCCCTGCGGACAGGCTCCTCCCCAGCAACTTTATTCTTGTCTACCTCCTCACCTGCCAGCGGCAATTCAATAAAGAAGGTAACACCTTGTCCCGGTTTACTTTCGGCGTATATCTTGCCACCGTGCTCGGTCACAATGCCATGGCAGGCGCTAAGCCCTAAGCCGGTGCCACCCCTATCCCCCCTGGTGGTGAAAAATGGGTCAAAGACCCTGCTGAGGTTTTCGACTGGAATCCCGGGACCATCATCAGCAAACGAAATCCGGATACAGTCCTTCCCCCGCTGAGTTTTGATGGTGAGCTTCCCCTCACGGTCTGCCTCGGTCATGGCCTGCTCGGCATTGAGAATGATGTTCAAGAAAACCTGCTGAATTTGACCAAAATCGCCAACCGTCTCTGGCAGGCTGGGAGCAAGCTCAACTGCAAGGTCAATATTGCCCGATTTCAACTCGTAAGCCCTTAATTCCAGAGTCCTTCCCAGAATCTCGTTTATGTCCAGACATTCCTTCTTTGGCCCACGGCGGCGGGCAAAGGTCAGCAGATTCTCCACCACTCTGGCAGCACGTCGAGCTTCATTATGAATCCTCTCTAAATCCTGGCTGATTTCCTGGCTAGTGCTTTTTTTCATAAGACGCTCAGAAAATCCTATTACCCCGGTAAGAGGGTTATTTATCTCGTGGGCAACGCCGGCGGCCAGCTCACCAATAGAGGCCAGGCGACTGGAGAGAGCAAGCTCCTGCTGCAGCTCCTTCTCCCTCTCCTCCGCCTGCTTAAGCTCGGTGACGTCTATGATAACCCCTCTCATGCCGACAGGCTTGTTTTCACGGGTAATAGCAGAACCATATACGATAGCGGGGAATGTGCTGCCGTCCTTCCTCAGTGCTGTGTATTCACTACCGCCTATCTTTTTCCCACTTAATACCCTTCGCATATCCTCTATGACTCTGTCTTTGTCCTCCGGAATAAAGAGTTCAATACAATTCAACTCTTTCCGGACATCCTCTAAAGTATAGCCAAAGGCTAGAGTGCCCTGGCGGTTGGCGAAGGTGAGATTGCCTTTTTCATCAAGTTCATATACGGTTTGTGGTAAAGAATTAACTATGTCTATGAATCTCTTCCTGGTCTCCTTGAGTGCATCCTCTACCTCTTTGCGCTCGGTGATGTCCCGGATAAAAGCAACATTGGCACGCTCCCCCTTGTATGTCGTATAGGCACTGGTAAGCTCAATGGGAACCTCGGTGCCATCTTTTCTGATAATGGACATCTCGAAAAGTCCCGGCATAATTGCACCCCGCATCTTTTCTCCATGTCTTTCTAGAGAAGCCTGGCGGTGTTCGGGGTGGACGAGGTCGAAAAACGACATACCGAGCAGTTCCTTCCTGGAGTAGCCGGTGATGTGGGGCCACTCATCGCTAACGAAGGTTTGGGTGGCATTTCCCTGCTCAGTATCCTGCAGCATGACAACAGCCTCCCCCACTTTGCCACCCAGATTGACGAGGGCGCGATATCTCTCTTCTGACTCCCGCAGAGCCTCCTCTGCCTGCTTGCGCGCGGTGATGTCCCGGATAATGGTCTGCACAATTCCTTTTTCTTCATCAACCACCCTTGAGCTTAAGTCAATATCAAAGAGGGTCCCATCTTTTCTCTTGGCTTCTGACTCGAGTCTCACGTGCCCTATCTTGACTAGCTGCTGGAACTCTCTTTCCATTCTTTCAAACTGACTTTCAGAGAAGAACTGTGCCATATTCATCTGTAGAAACTCGTCTCTACTGTAACCTACTAATTCTTCAGCCCTCTGATTTATATCCAGTATTTTACCGTGAGAGTCTTGCACAATTGCGATGTCATTCAATAGTTGGAACAAGTTTTTAAATTTTTGCTCTGACTCCCGCAGTGCCTCTTCAGCCCGCTTGCGCTCGGTGATGTCACGCATCGCGGCTAGACAAACTTCTTTTCCATACCATGTGAAGTAGCTAACTGATATCTCTGTGGGGAAAACACTTCCGTCTTTCTTCCTGTGATAACATACAGGAATGTATTCTGTGGCAGTCATTGTTGCGCGGCGAGTCTTCTCAGGTTCTGCTGAAAAATCGGTGTTATTCATTTGAAGTGCTTCTTCCCGGCTATATCCATACATCTCCATTGCAGCGTTGTTCAAATCAAGGATTTCACCTGTATCAACCTCTATTAAAAAGAGGGCATCAGAACTCAAGTCAAATAATTGTTGATACTTCTCCTCACTCTCCCGTAGCGTCTGTTCCGCCCATTTGAGCCCACTTTCTAGTATTTCGAATTCGGCGACCTGTTGGCGCAACTCTGTCAGTTTACTTATGACTTGCTCTTTTGTCTTACCTTCGTCAGATAACATAATCCAACCCCCCTTTTGACAGTTCATCCGCCAATGTGAGTGGCATGCAGAAAAGTATTGACGGCAGCAATAATGCCCTCTTCGCCGAAAGGCTTATTCATAACCCCAAAAGGACCTTGGGCCAGAGCCCGCGCCATCATTTTACTATCGGGGTAGCCAGTGATGATAATTACTGGCAACCTGGGCTTGACCATTTTCATCTGGCGAAAAAGCTCGGCGCCATCCATGCCAGGCATTTTGAGGTCAAGAAAAACCAGGGCAAAATCCCCTTTTTTCACCAGTTCCAATCCTGCCAAAGCATCCCCAGCCAGCATCACGGTGTGCCCTAGCTCCTCCAGGGTCTCCTTGAATAGCGTCCGAATCATCTCCTCGTCATCGACGACAAGGATAGTTGCCTTAGTTCCAACCGAGTTTCGTTGTAGCCACTCATCAATTGAGTCCTTCTCAAACCTCCAATTACGGCCTACCTTGGCTGCCGGGATATTACCTCGCTTGAGTAGCCTGTATATCGTCTTCTCAGTGACCCGCAGATAATCAGCTATTTCTTGAAGAGTCATAAGCTCTGTCATATTGCCTTCCTCTCCTCAATTTCTACGATTCATTGGGCTCTGGTGTGTGCTGATGTGGCACCGCTATACACGTTATCTTCTGGGCGAATGGACTGCTCTTGGGTTTGTCCAGTCTCGCCTTTTTTAAGAGTTACAAAGACAGTTTTCCTGGGCCTGTCTTTTAGCCTTGGTACGGCTGCGACTCTCTTAAGAAGGCCGGGACTGGCCTCCCCGTTAAGCGGTTTTTCACTTATTTTTTCTATCTCGGGCATCTCTCCTAACTTATTCAGGATATCCGCCATCGGTGCAGCCTGTGGTAAGACAACCGTCATGGCAGTGCCCTCCTGCCAAGAGCCAACCACTTGCAGCACGCGGGACCGAAGCATCTCCTCCACTTGACTGGCAAATCTCATCAACTGGTTAGCCTCAATAGGTGGAAGTATAACCAACTGCATCTCCTCAGGCATGCTGGTGAATTCTTCTGCCTCTTCGGCAAGTCTCTCTTCATACTCAATCAGGGATTTCTTGGTCTCTAAGGCGGTGCGTATACCGGTAGCGACTCTATCTAGGTCAAACGGTTTGACAATATAGTCTAAAGCCCCCAACTTCATAGCCACAACAGCGGTACCAACGTCATTGACAGCCGTTACCACGATAACGGCCGTATTGTGGCGATTTGACCGTATCTTCGTCAATACCTCCAAACCAGATATACCATGCAACCTTATATCCAGCAAAACTACATCGAAGTCCTCTGTGTCCAGTTTGGCGAGGGCATCATTACCAGTGAGAACCGCAGTGCACAGGTAGCCCCGTTCAGTTAGTTCCTCATAGAGGACATCACATACCACCTGCTCGTCGTCCACAATAAGGATACTTGGCTTTTTGGAAACCATTTTTCACCTCCCCTTACTTTACTAGCATACGCTTATGCGCTGACCTTGTTCCAGACACCACTTGCAGCAACTGATACTAATCATCTCTTAAAGTTCACTAAAGTCTGTAATAGTTTACTAAAGTCCATACCAAAATGTCAAGAGGTATGGGCAAGATTTGCGCCAGTTCGGGACAAACTGATACTAATTATCTCCTAAAGTATACTAAAGTCTGAAATAGTTTACTAAAGTCCATACCAAAATGTCAAGAGGTATGGGCAAAATTTGCGCAGTTCGGGACAACAGGTTGGTGTTTTTAGCTAGGGGAGCCAGTGAAGCTCGGCGGCAGATAATTTAGCTCTGTACAGCCTTCGCTTAGCCTCAGAGACCCCTTTTATTTTCAGGTTCAAGAAATCCAGTTCGTATTCCTCAATCAGCCCTTCACCAGCAAAGCTGAAGTATCTATTGCTGCCTATTATGATATGGTCTAAGACCCTAATCCGCATGATACTCCCGGCATAGACCAGGTCTCTGGTCAGCTCTTTATCACTCTTGCTGGGCTCGGGGTTGCCTGAGGGGTGGTTATGGGCAAAAATCAGCGAGGCGGCATTATTTTTAATAGCACTTTCCACAACCTCACGGGGGGAGACAGAGCTGCTATTTATTGTCCCTTCAAAGAGGTCTTCAGTTTCAATAATCTGGTTTTGGATATTTAGATAAATAACCTTGAATACCTCTTTCTTGAGGTCTCGCATTGAGTGGTAGAGATAATCAAAAACCTCCTGGGCGGACTTATAAATAGGCTTATCAATAATTTTTTCCTTAAGGAATTCCCTGGCTACTTCCTGCGTCAGCTTGATACCAAAGGCACTATGAGCACCAATGCCGTCTATTCGCTGTAACTCTTCGGGGGGAGCTTCCAGAACTCCTCTCAGGGTCTTGAATTTCTTTAGAGCCTCCTTTGCCTGTCGTTTACAGTCCTTACGGGGTGTGCCCAGGCTTAGAAGTAACTCAATAATTTCGTAGTCATGGAAGCCCTTAAGCCCCGACTTAATAAACTTTTCTCGCAGCCTTTTCCTGTGTCCTAGTGATATACTATCTGAAGGCATTTTGGATTTTTCCTCTTTACATATTCTAACACTAGGAAGCCAGGGCTTCTACCCTTAGCCCACTTTCTCCCACCAGCTCTATCAGCCGCTGATGAAGCTCGGGGCAGTAGCTTGTCTTAGACAACTTAAGGCTATTAATCTCCCCATCAATTTCTATACGCAGGATAACCTCGTCCTGTCCGGGGAACTCTTTCAGAGTGTCATTCACTTTCTGCAGACTGGCTATATCGCTATCCTTATCACTGGTCTGAGTGATGCTGATTACCAGTCGGTGGCTTTTGGCTAATGCAGTGTCAGGCGGAGTTTCTTCAGCTACCACCGGCGCCTCACCGGGTTCGGGAGTAACGATTTCTTCAGTCTGGGCTGCTTCTGGTTGGTAGCAGCGCACACTATCGCAGTTCAGCTGCACTCTATCATTCCTTAGCTTCACCTTACCTTCAACCAGTAATATATTCCCCTCTTCCCATAGCTCCCTGGTACTATTATAGACTGTGGACCAGACCATAACCTCAACCCTACCATCAAGGTCTTCCAGAACCACACTGGCAAAGGGACGGCGGTCTCTAGTAAACAGATGGCTAACCGAGGCTACCATGCCGGCTACCACCACGGTCTGCCCTACCAGCTCGGCATCAATCTGACCGCACAGGGTGGTATTCTCTGGGGCCAACTTACCGGCAAATGAGCTGAAGGGATGCTCAGAAAGGTAGACTCCCATCAGCTCCCTCTCCCAGACTAGCTTCTCCTTGATAGAGATATCGGCTGCGGGCAGGTCAAGGCTAGGCATTGGCAGCGGCATTGCTTCACCCCACAGGTCAAACATGGTAGATTGTCCTGTTTCCCGCAAACGCTGCTCCCGTTGCGCTAGAGAGAGGATACTATTGATGTTATGGAGTAGCGTGCCTCGGTCGCCCAAAGAGTCCAGGGTTCCAGCCTTAATCAGGCTCTCCACTACCCGCTTGTTTACCCCACGCAGGTCGCAACGGCGGCAAAGGTCTTCAATAGATTTGAAATCGCCTCCCTTATTACGCTCAGTAATAATAGGCTCTATAGCGCCAAGGCCTACATTCTTGATAGCGGTTAGCCCAAAGCGAATAGCCGGAGCATGGTCACTATCCTCTTCTATAGAAAAGGTAGCTTGACTCCGGTTTATGTCAGGCGGTAGCACGGTAATATCCAGGCGACGGCATTCAGCAACAGCACTAGCCACCTTCTCTGGCTGGTCGGCATTGGTAATCAGGAAAGCAGTAATGTATTCTGCCGGGTAGTTTGCCTTGAGATAGGCAGTTTGATAGGCAATAAGGGCATAGCTTACACTGTGAGCCTTATTGAAGGCGTAGCCAGCAAAGGGCTCAATAAGGGCAAAGACCTCATCAGCTACCTCAGCCGAAAATCCTTTCTTCCTGGCTCCAGCAATAAAGCCACGCCTTTCTTTCTTCATAACTTCGGGAATCTTCTTGCCCATTGCCTTGCGGAAGATGTCAGCCTCCCCCAGACTATAGCCAGCGAGGGCTTGCACGATAAACAGCACCTGCTCTTGATATACAATCACCCCGTAGGTTTCCTCAAGGATGCTGGCCAGGGCGGGGTCAGGGTAACGGATAGGCTCCTCACCATGCTTGGCTTTAATGAAGGTAGGGATGTGCTCCATAGGTCCAGGGCGATACAGGGCTACCATAGCGGCAATATCGCTGAAGGTGGTCGGTTTAAGCTCCTTGATGTAGCGGCGCATGCCAGCCCCCTCCAGTTGAAACACACCGGTAGTTTCCCCCGAGGAGAGCAGCTCAAAGGTCTTGGCGTCATTCAGCGAGATATGATGCAGGTCAATATCAATACCACGGTTTTGGTAAATAATCTCCTTTGCCTTGCCCAAGATGGTGAGGTTAGCCAGACCGAGGAAGTCCATCTTCAAAAGGCCAATCTGGGCAATATCTTCCATAGTGAACTGGGTCATAACAGTTGCTTCACCGTTAGCCTTGCTTACTCGTTGCAGAGGAACATATCTGGTAAGGGGCTCTTTAGATATGACTACTCCGGCAGCATGAGTGCTAGCGTGGCGAGCAATACCCTCTACCCTCCTGGCTGAATCAACAAGGTTACGAACCACTGCATCCTCATCGTAGGTATTACTGAGTTCTCTATTCCCATCCAAGGCTCGAGCCAGGGTCATATTTGGGGCAAAGGGAACCAGCCTGGCTACGCGGTCAACATCACTATAAGGCATGCCCAGGGCTCGACCCACATCCCTGAGGGCAGCCCTGGCACCCAGTGTGCCAAAGGTAATAATCTGGGCAACATGGTCTTGCCCGTATTTTTGCGATACATAGGAGATGACCTCGTCACGGCGGCCATCCTCAAAGTCTAAATCTATATCTGGCAGCTCTTGACGCTCCAGGTTGAGAAAGCGCTCAAAGACCAGTTCATTTTCAACAGGGTCAACCTCAGTGATACCCAGGCAGTGAAGGACAATACTGGCCGCAGCACTACCCCTAACCCCGAACAGTATATTATGCTCCTTGGCGAAGGAGATAATGTCCCAGACAACAAGGAAGTAGTTGGCAAATTGAGTCTTCCCTATTACTTCCAGCTCATAGTCAAGCCGCTGCTTTATCTCCGGAGTAGGTGCAGGGTAGTATCGGGGTAGACCCTCATAACAGAGGTCAGCCAGAAATTGGTCGGCAGTTTTCCCCTCAGTCAACCCTATCTCAGGAAGGTAAAGACGGCCAAACTCGAGCTTGAGGTTACACATCTCAGCAATGCGCCCGGTGTTCTCTATAGCCTGAGGAATATCACGATAAAGCTCCGCCATCTCCTGCGGACTCTTGAGATAAAAAAAGTCGCCAGCCATCTTCATTCTCTTGTCATCATAGATGGAAGAGTTGGTGCCGATACACAGCAGCAGGTCATGGGCTGAGGCATCCTCCTGATTAATATAGTGGACATCGTTAGTTGCTACCAGCGGAATATCCAACTCAGTGCTCATAGCTATGAGACCCTGATTTATCTGCTCCAGTTCAGGAATGGGGTGCCTCATTATTTCAAGGTAGAAACCGCCAAGTGTTTGCTTATACCACAAAGCAGCCTGTTTTGCCTCATCAAGTCGTCCTTCCAGAATGAGGTGGGGAACCTCACCAGCGATACATCCAGAGAGGGCAATAAGACCCTGATGATACTGTTTAAGAAGCTCTTTATCTATCCGCGGCTTGTAGTAAAAGCCCTCAAGGTGCGCTTTGGTGGTGAGCTGGATTAAATTGCGGTATCCCGTCTGGTTTTTGGCTAGTAGAACAAGGTGGTAGGGTCTCTTATCGCTGGCATTACGACTGAAGCGGCTATCCTGAGTTATATAAATCTCGCTGCCGATAATGGGTTTTATGCCTGCCTCTTTGGCTGCCAGGTAGAACTCAATAGCGCCATACATAACGCCGTGGTCGGTTATAGCCAGGCTGTCCATTCCCAGTTCTTTGGCTCGCAACACCAGTTGAGGGATACGGGACATGCCATCAAGCAGGCTATACTCGGTGTGGACATGAAGGTGAGTAAACATTGTCCTTCCTGGCTCAGCGTTTGAATAATTATAGCACAGGGTTAACTTTTAAAGTATTTTTGTACTCGCCCAACAGGGCTAGTTTTTGAGGTATTTCCCGATTAGATTAAAGAAGCTATTAAGGTAACCCATCCCCCTGACCCCCTTCCCTTAATAAGGGAAGGGGGAAAAGATTATTTAAGAGAGGCTCCGCCTCTCTTTGACTCTCTTATTTTTGGGGGTGTTTAAGAGGGGCTTCGCCCCTCTTTTCTATCAATCCCCCTCTCCTTTGAAGGAGAGGGGGATTAAGGGGGTGAGGTAGATAAATACTATTATTTTTAACCTTGACAGTGTAAAATCTCAGCGGGGATAAGATTGAAAATTTTGGGTATTGCCGCTAAATGGGTTTTTATATTGTGTCTGCCCATGCTGCTGCTGTCAGCCAGCATCGGCTGGGCAGTAAATAGCCTCTGGCTCTATAAATATGGCTTTGAGAAATACAATGTCAGCCATACTACCGGCCTGGTCGACTCGGAGCTAGAAAACGCAGCCACCGGGCTAATTAGCTACTTTAACTCTGGTGAAGAATATATTAGCCTCACCGTAATTAAGGACAACGAACCGTTTGTTTTATTTAATCAGCGAGAGGTAGTTCACCTCAAGGATGTCAAGGGGCTGATTCGGCTGGATTACCGGGTTCTACTGGGGACGCTGATTTATGCTTTAAGCTATGCTGGAGTTAGTCTTTTCTGGCGTAAGGGAAAATATCGGAGAAGACTGGCGTGGGGGGCGGTTGGTGGGGGTAGCATCACCCTGGCTTTAATGCTAGCTCTGGGGTTAGGGACACTACTAGGTTTTGACCAGCTATTTTTACAGTTTCACCTCATCAGCTTCAGCAATCAGCTATGGCAGCTAAGCCCGACCAGAGACTACCTGATAATGCTCTTTCCCCGGGGCTTCTGGTATGATGCTACTCTCTTCTGTGCCCTGGGAACAGTGGGTATGACCGTAATTCTAGGCGGGGTGGCTGGAGGGTATCTACTGTTTACTAGAAAAAGTTTTGTTTTTTGATAATAGGTGTCATAATACAACCAGATAATCAAAAATATCTGCCAAATATTGGGGGTTAATTATGAAGAAAGCCATTATTCCAATCATATTGGTAGTAGTATTAACAGCAGCACCCCTACTTTCAGGGTGTGAAGTAACTGGCCCCGGAGGTGTAGTTAGCGAAGAAAAGGATTTTGCCGATTTTACCTATGTTGATGTAGAAGGTACCTTTGAGGTCGAAATAATCCAGTCGGATTCATTCAGCACTTCCGTAAGTGCCGATGAGAGCTTCTTCGATTATATCGCCGTCACCAAAGAAGGAAACACATTAAGAATATATCTCAAGCCACGCCACATTTTCACTGACTTCACCCTGGGGGCAAAAACCTTGAAAGCCAAGATTACCATGCCCGCTCTGTATGGATTAAATCTATCCGGGGCAAGCAAGGCAACTGTCACCGGATTTAAGTCGTCAAAGGATTGCAATCTCAATGTATCAGGGGCAAGTTCCGTAGATATAGATGATATTGAAGTGGGTGACATAGAATTTGAAGTATCGGGAGCAAGTAAAGTTAGCGGTAGTGTGAACGCCAGCGATGTAAGATTTGAAGTATCGGGGGCGAGCGAAGTTGACTTAGAGGGTTCGGCGGACAATATTATGCTTACCGCATCCGGTGCCAGCAAGGTAAACCTGGCTGATTTTCCGCTCAGCAATGCCAATGCCAAACTCAGTGGAGCCAGTGAAACAACCCTAGACGTAAAAGGAAGACTGGATGCTGTTCTAAGCGACGCCTCAAGACTTTATTTTCAGGGAAACCCCACCATGGGCAACATCAGCGTAACCGGCGCCTCAACCATAAAACACGAATAAGAAGAAAGGGGATAGTTTATATGGAAGGGGAACATCTAGCTGCCGTCTGTGGGCTTTATTGCGGGGCTTGCAGTTTATACCGTGCCCGGCGCGACAACGACCCACAGCAACTAGAGGAGCTACTACAGACTCTGTCGGAACACTGGCAGGTGCTCTCGGATGAACTCGATTGCGATGGCTGCCTTGCCGGAGGCCGCCTTACTCCTTATTGCCGCGAGTGTAAGATGAGGCTGTGTGCGGCGGATAAGCCGGGGGTTACCCGATGTTCCGACTGCCCGGACTTCCCCTGCTCCCTCATCACCGACTTCAACAACGACGGAGTCCGTCACCATGCCGAAGTCCTGGAGAACATCCGCCACCAGCGTGAGATAGGCGTTGATGAGTGGCTACAGGAAGAATATGAGCGGTGGCGCTGCCAGTTCTGCGGGGTCTCTTTGGAATGGTATACCCGGACCTGTTACCGCTGCAGAACACCCCAGCCCCACCGCCTCCCCTCACTGCCGAGGGATGAGAAGTAGTCTCTAAACACGGACGAAACCAACCAAACCAGAAAGGCTATAATTTTGGGTGGGGTGGTGGGTCAATAAGAATCTCTTTCACCATCTCCAGCGGCTACTTGCCAGTAATTCATAATTACCTCCTTATCTCATCCTCACCCTCTTCAATCTATTCAGTGCCTCGTTCTTTTCTCTAATTCCCAGTTTTGTTTTATGGATAGCTTTACTCAAAAGCTCAATGCTCTGGTCGTAGGTTTTCCTACCCATCCTCAGCGACAATGATGAGTGTCTGACTGTTCTCTGCAAGCCTAGGGACACTTGGTTCTTTGTTCGTCAGGTAGCCTAGTTACCGAGCTTGACGGCCGTGCCGTAGGCCAAAAGCTCAGCGGCAGTGCCGACGACACTGGTAGTCACGAAGCGGACGTTAATGACGGCGTCAGCCCCCAGCTCCTCAGCCTGGGCTATCATCCGATCAGCAGCCACTTTACGGGCTCGCCCCATCATCTCCGTGTACTCAATCAGCTCACCACCAAGAACCAGTCGCATTAGAGCCGAAATGTCCCTTCCGAGCCAGATGGCAAAGATGGTATGCCCCCTGACCAAGCCCAAAGTCTCAGTGACCTCACGACCTGGGACTTCCGCAGAATTTTGAACCAACATCTGAGGCTGGGGCTCCTCGGGTGGGAGCTCTCCCCCAAGGGCCCCGCCTTTCTGCCGTTCGGCGGCCACCGTTAGCAAGATGACCAGAATACCGCCCAAAACGCAGTAGACCGCAATCTTGAACCACAAGGGCAATCCCGGATAGTTGTAGATGTACCAAGGCACCCCGGCAAAGATGGCGGTGAAGAGCCCGAGTACGAAGACCGAGGAACCGACCAGTCGAATTATCTTCATAGTTTCTCCTCCTTTGGCTAAGATTTCTGAATTCAGTATTGCTCCCCGAGCAAGGTTCGAACTATGTTCTATCATACACCCCTCACCCTCTTCAATCCATTCAGCGCCTCGTTCTTTTCTCTAATTCCCAGTTTTGTTTTGTGGATGGCTCCGGATAGTAGCTCAATGCTCTGGTCGTGGGTTTTTCTGTCTACCGGGTAGGGGATGCCGTCCTTGCCACCGTGGGCGAATATGTTATCCAAGTCTATTATAACTATTCACCCAAGGGATTGCGAAATGCAGTGGTGACCTACTCCGTTTTGTGATGTTTTTGTGACTTCTTACCCTCATTTTGTGACACGGGTGTGAGTCGATTTCACCAAACTACAAAGGGACCAATCGTTAATAACATTAAATGTGATACATTTATCAATCTTAAATCAAGTACTACAAAAGGATGACATATATGGTAATGTGGAAGTTAAAGAGCTGCCCTCGATGTAGGGGTGATATCTTTATTGACAAAGAGCTGGATGGCTGGCACGAGCAGTGCCTCCAGTGCGGCTACGTGCGCAACATACCAAACACAGTCAACGTCCACCAGCACAGTGGCGATAAGGAGAAGAAGGAGTTGTCCAAGTTATCTAGCCGATACCCTTAGAGGCAAAGGGGAAGGGCAATAGCCTAAGACATCAATTATATACTGCAGGTATCGCAGTTAGTAGCGCCACAGCTAGCGCAGGGGCTGCCCCCTACGGGAGAAGTCAGCCCACTCTCATCCGTGGAGAAGCAAGCGAAGGTGGATAATACCCGTTCAGCGCTTTGCTGGCAGTGGGGGCAGGAAGCCGCCTCACCAGCCTGGCTTAACGGGCGTAATAGCTCAAACTTTAAATTACAATCAGAGCAAACATACTCATATATCGGCATTTTTCTTCTCTCCCCACCATTAGTTTAAGCAGTTTCAAGTAGTAAGTCAAGCCTGAGAGTCTTTATCAATCCAATCTTGTCGATTTATATAACCCCATCCCCTGTATCCCCTTCCCCTTGATAAGGGGAAGGGGAAGATTTTGAAAAGAGGGGCTGACGCCCCTCTTAAACGCCCCTACTTATTAACTTAAAGTAAGGAGAGTTAAAGAGAGGCTTCGCCTCTCTTACATATAATTCCCCCTCCCTTTCTAAGGGAGGGGGATAAAGGGGGTGAGTTACCAAATAGATATTAAAGGGGATAGGTTTCCAGACAGTCTCGGAGAGTTTAGTGACACCTCTTTAAGCTTCCCAGACCACCTTGCCACCAATAATAGTCATCTCAACCTTAATATCTTTTATCTGTGCCGGGGGTGTTTTAGTCGGGTCATCGCTTAGTAACACCAGGTCAGCCAGCTTGCCCGGAGCAATGGAGCCTTTTATATCCTCCTCAAAAGAGGCGTAGGCAGCATTTATGGTATACATAGCCAGTGCCTGACTGGCTGAAATGCGTTCCTCGGGTAGAAGCTGCTGCCCTGATTCAGCCTGTCTGGTGACGGCAGCATATATGCCGACTAATGGGTTATCAGGGACTATTGGTGAATCTGAGCTACCGGCAACAATCACCCCACTGTTGAGGAAAGACTTAATTCGGTATAGCCACGGCAGCCGGTCAGCCGGCACCATAGCCAAATATCTTTCGCCGCTATAATAGAGGAAGGGGGGCTGAGTAACTACCACCGCCTGAAGCCTCTTTAGTCGCTTAAGCAAGCGAGAAGAGCACTCGGAGCAGTGCTCGATGCGGTGGCGCCGTCCAGCTTGAGGGAGCTGACTATGGGCATATTCCAGAGCAATGATGGCTGCTTCCACCGTGCCTTGCTGAATGGCATGGATAGCCAGTTGAAAGCCAGCCCGGTGAACATCAAGTACCTGCTGGTTTAACTCCGGCTGGGGAGGGTAGAGCTGTCCGGTGGCCTCACTCAGTACCATCTTTACCCCACCCAGACGCAACTGACTATCACCGGAGCCTGAAACTAAGCCCGCCTCCTGAAACTGGCTTAAAGCTTCAATACCAGACATCATATATAGCCGGCTCTTTAGCTTGCCGCTGTCCTTAAAATGGCAGAATTTCTGCCAACGGTTAAAATCATTAACCACTGTCGCATCTTGCAGAGAGGTAATCCCTTGAGACAGGTAGTGCCGATTAGCTAAGGTTATGCCATTGGTTAGCTCGGCTTCGGCTAGAGGAGGCATTACCTTTTCTCTGATATGGCCTAGCATCTCACTCCCTAATAGGAGACCGGTTGGTTCCCCGGTGTTGAGGTCTCGGTCAAAGAGCCCGCCCGGTGGCTCCGGTGTTTCCCCGGTAATACCAGCCAGGGAGAGTGCCAGACTATTGAGCACGCAGGCGTGCAGGGAACGGTGAGACAGGACTACCGGATGGTGAGGTGCTACCTCATCAATATCCCAGCGAGTCGGGTGGCGTTTCTCGGCAAGGTAAAAATCGTTATAGTCGGTGCCGGTAATCCACTGGCCTGATGGGGTATGCCGAGCCTTGCGGCTGATGACTGCCTTTATGTCACTAATAGAGCTAACTGATGACGGGCTCAGGTCAATGCTGAGCTGCTTTCTTATAAAGGAGAAAATATGGCAATGGGCATCATTAAAACCAGGCACCACAGTTTTAGCCTGGCAGTCAATTACTCTGGCTTTGGCTCCCCTGACCGACTCCAGGCTTTCGTTACCGCCGACCAGTAAAATCTTGTCACCCTTAATTGCCACCAGCTCAGCGGTGGGTTGCCCGGGGTCTATGGTTATCACATTAGCGTTTTTCAGAATAAGGTCAGCAACTGACATTTTAGAACTTACCTACCTCACCCCCTTAATCCCCCTCTCCTTCAAAGGAGAGGGGGAAATGATTATAGGAGAGGGGTTTCGCCCCTCTCTGACTCTCCCGCAAAGATAAATAGCCTCTTTTTAATCTTTTGACCAGGTAACCACAGGGTAGTATACTACTGAGTAACCTACTCCGACAAATGGAGACCAAGATGAATATGGGGGAGCGAGCCGAGAAACTGGTTTCGTGGCTGAGAGAGAGAGTATTGGCTGGCGAGTGTAAGGGGGTGGTGCTGGGCATGAGTGGTGGGGTTGATTCCTCAGTAGCGGCGGTATTATGTCAGCGTGCCTTCCCACAAAGCATGTTTGGAGTGCTTATGCCCTGCTACAGCAGCCCGGAGGATGAGGAGCACGCCCTGGCTGTAGCCAGCAAGTTTTCTATTCCAACTAAAACGGTGGTTCTTGACAGCGTTTTTGACACCTTACTCAAGGTATTGCCTGAGGATAGTGCTGACCCGGCGGCTAGCCAGCCGGCTCAAGCTAACCTCAAGGTCAGGTTAAGGATGCTCACCCTTTATTACTTCGCCAATCAGCTTAAATATATGGTGGTCGGCTCAAGCAACAGGAGTGAGCTTTCTGTAGGCTACTTTACCAAATATGGTGATGGCGGGGTAGATATTCTGCCCTTAGGCAATCTGGTTAAAGGGCAGGTGAGTGAGCTAGCCAGCTCCCTGGGTATTCCGCAGGAAATTATAAATAAGCCTCCCTCAGCCGGCTTACGGCCAGGACAAACCGACGAGGGTGATTTGGGGTTCAGCTATGACGAACTCGACCGCTATCTGGTTAGCGGCCAAGCATCAGATGAGGTGCGGGGGATGATTGAGTCTATGATGGCGGCTGGTAGCCACAAGCGCTTACCACCCACAGTGCCTACCTTCTAGGCTTCGCCTCTCTTTAACTCTCCTTTATTACCTGCCACTTTGAAGGAGAGGGGGAAGAGGATTTGTTAAAGGGGCTTCGCCCCTTTTAATCCCCTTACTAATAATGACCTTCCCTGTTTTTGGGCTCGTTTATCAAGGGGTCAGGTTAATAAATACTCTCATTTTTTTTCTTGCTTTAGCCAGTTCCCTGTGTTATTATTTAGTTGAGGCGAATATGACCACGGAGAAAGGGAAAGCGCTAGAGCTAGCCATTGGCCAGATCGAAAAGCGATTTGGCAAAGGCTCAATCATGAAGCTGGGAGAATCGACCGCCATGTCCCCGGTGGAGGTTATCCCCAGTGGTTCAATGTCACTAGACCTAGCCTTAGGAGTAGGGGGTATTCCCAGAGGGCGGATTACAGAAATATTTGGCCCCGAGGCATCAGGGAAGACTACGTTGGGTCAGCATATAATTGCTTCAGCACAGAAGCAGGGAGGTATAGCTGCCTATATTGATGTAGAGCATGCCCTAGACCCCACCTATGCTAGCCATTGCGGGGTCAATGTTGACGACATGCTCATCTCCCAACCAGATGCCGGGGAGCAGGCCCTGGAGATTACCGAGGCGCTGGTCAGGAGCGGGGCGGTTGATGTAATAGTAATAGATAGTGTAGCCGCCCTAGTACCCCGGGCCGAAATTGAGGGGGAGATGGGGGATACCCATGTTGCCTTACAAGCCCGCCTAATGTCACAAGCCCTGAGAAAGCTGGCTGCCGCTATCGGTAAAACGGGAACAGCAGTGGTATTCATCAACCAGTTAAGAGAAAAGGTCGGCATTATCTTTGGTAATCCTGAAGTGACACCAGGTGGTAGAGCTCTAAAGTTCTATAGTTCGGTCAGGATAGACCTAAGGCGTGTCGATACTATCAAGCGGGAAAACGAGGCAATAGGCAGTCATGTCAGGGCCAGAGTAGTTAAAAATAAGGTTGCGCCTCCCTTTAGAAGTGCTGAGTTTGACATCATGTTTGACCATGGGATAAGTCTGGAGGGTGACCTCCTTGACCTTAGTGTAGAGCTGGGGCTAGTGAGTAAGTCTGGCGCCTTTTTCTCCTATGGTGACATTCGCCTAGGGCAAGGCAGGGAGAATGCCAAGCAGTACCTGTCTCAGAATCCTGAGCTTGCCCAAGAGATTGAGCAGCGGATTAGAGCCTCAGCTATCAGCACCCATCATCTTCTGGTCAGTGAATAGAAAGTTTATGAACTGACAGATTAATAGATAACAAGTAGATAGTAGGTGCAGGTAAAGCTGAGGCTATAGCCTCAGCTTTACGTGTTAGAAGGGGGTAGGGTAAGTTAATGAGGAAGATTACTGCCCTCCGTATCGGGAGGGGTCGGGGGAAGCGGGTAAATATATTCTTAGACGGCAAATTTGCTTTCAGCCTGGAAGCTGAGGTGGCAGCCAAAGAGGGATTGCAGGTTGAGGAGGTGCTATCGGACGAGCAGATTGAGGCACTGGCTAGGTCTGACCACTTTCACCGCTGCCTTAATGCTGCTATCCACTACCTTAGCTACCGACCCCGGAGTGAGTCTGAGCTAAGAGAGAGGCTTCGTCAGCGTGGTTTTGATGGTGATACTCAAGAGGCAGTAATAACCAGGCTAAAGGAGCAGGGATTGGTGGATGATATGGCTTTCGCTCAATTCTGGAAGGATAACCGGGAATCGTTTAGCCCTCGCAGCCAGTGGCTAACCAAGCTGGAGTTGAGGCGGAAGGGCGTGGCTAACGACATCATAGACCAGGTGGTTGATGCCATAGACAATGATGCTAGTGCCTATCGGGCAGCCCTGGGTAAAGCTCGAAGTTTACCCCAGTTTGACTATCAGAGCTTTCGTCGCCGATTAGGTGAATATCTCAAGCGACGTGGATTTAGCTACGGGGTGATACATCATACTGTGGAACGGCTGTGGCAAGAACAGGAGGGTAGCGGCGTAAAGCTGGAAAATGGATAGTATTAGCTATTCATAGTCTACCCTTACTCAATAGAAAGTTACAAAGGGAAGGGGGGTGAAAAAATGGGAACTGAATTCTATATCGACTATGTCGCATTAATCATGACGTTTTTCATCGGTGTGGTACTGGGAGGCACGGTTGTCTTTTTCTTCCGGCGAATGGCGATTAATCGTCAGCTTCGAGTTGCCCAGAGGAAAGCGGCTAGAACAGTGGCTGAAGCCAGACTTGAGGCCAAGAATGCGCTCAATGAGGCGAAGGAGGAGGCAGAGAAAGTCAGGTCAACAGCTGACACAGAGTATCGTGAACGGCGCGCTGAACTACAGCGTCAGGAGAACCGTCTGTCCTCCAAGACGGAGACCTTAGAGCGCAGGTTAGAAGGTGTGGAGCAGCGTGAACGCAATCTGGCTAACAAGGAAAAGGGGATAGAGTCCATTCGCGCTGACCTTACCGAGGTTAGAGATAGGCAATTAAAGCAGCTAGAGCTGATTTCGGGTATGTCCAGTGCCGAGGCAAAGCAGGCCCTGCTTGAGAGAATAGAGGGTGAGATGGGAGAGGAAACTTCAAGGCGCCTTAGGGAGTGGGAAGATAAGTTAAAGGAGGAAGCTGATAGGAAAGCCCAGGGGATTTTGTCCCAGGCTATCCAGCGCTCCGCCTCTGAGGTGGTATCTGAGACCTCAGTGGTTAGTGTTCCTCTCCCCGGTGATGAGATGAAAGGTCGGCTTATCGGGCGAGAGGGTCGTAATATTAGAGCTCTGGAGCAGGCTACTGGCGTTGACCTAATTATTGACGATACACCTGAGGCAGTAACCCTGTCTAGCTTTGACCCGGTGCGGCGAGAAGTAGCCCGCCTGGCTTTAAATAAGCTTATCGTTGATGGCCGTATCCACCCGGCTCGTATTGAAGAGGTGGTAGATAAGGCCAAGGAGGAAGTAGACGCTACCATCTATAGTGCTGGCGAGCAGGCAGCATATGAGGTAGGGGTGCACGGACTACGTCCTGAGTTAATCAGGTTGCTTGGTCGTCTTAAGTATCGCACTAGCTATGGACAGAATGTTTTGGCGCATAGTATTGAGGTCGCTTATCTAGCTGGCATGATTGCTTCAGAGTTGGGAGCCAATGTTGCCATAGCTAAGAAAACCGGGCTGCTTCATGACATTGGCAAGGCAGTAGACCGCGAGGTGGAGGGCACTCACGCTGCTATCGGGGCTGACCTTGTTAAGCAATGGGATAAAACCCCTGAGGTTGTTCAAGGTATCGCTGAGCACCACTTTGAGACTACTACTACCGGTGTTTGGGGCTATATCACCTCAGCGGCTGATGCTATCAGTAGCGCCAGACCAGGAGCCAGGCGTGAGTCGTCAGAAAACTATCTGAAACGGCTAAGGGCGCTGGAGGATGTAGCCAATAGCTTCAAGGGAGTAGAGAAGTCCTTTGCTATCCAAGCTGGTCGTGAAATCCGCATTCTGGTCAAGCCGGAAGAGATTGATGACCTAGGGGCAATGAGGCTTGCCCGAGACATCGTTAAGAAGATAGAGGAAGGCCTGGAGTACCCGGGCCAAATAAAGGTTACCGTGCTCAGGGAAACAAGAGCTATAGATTATGCTAAGTAGGAGGTGTCAGCAAGGGGAAGAAGACAAGCTCTGGTGAAGTGTCTATCCCCTGCCGAAGAGCTGGTGTTAATATTAGCGGTTGGTGATATAATTGGACGGCCTGGTAGGCAAGCAGTGAACAAGCTCTTGCCTGGTCTGCGACAGCAATACGGGCTAGACCTGGTCATTGCTAACGTTGAGAATGTTGCTGGCGGTTTAGGTGTAACGCCACCTACAGCTAGAGAGCTACTCGATGCCGGCGCTGATGTGCTGACCTCGGGAAATCACATATGGGCTCAGAAGGAGATTATTCCATACCTTGACGGTGAGATGCCTATTTTACGCCCGTTAAATTATCCCCCAGGTGTGCCTGGGAGGGGCTATCTGGTCAAAGGTCAGACTATGGTGGTTAATTTGATAGGGAGAACCTTTATGAGCAATTTCGATTGCCCGTTTAGAGCTATGGACCAACTACTATCTGAGCTTAGCCCCAAGCCACCGGTTATTGTTGTTGATTTCCATGCCGAGGCAACATCAGAGAAGATGGCAATGGGGAGATACCTGGATGGTCGGGTCAGTGCTGTGCTCGGCACCCATACTCACGTGGGAACCATTGATACCCAGTTGCTACCTCAGGGCACCGCCTATGTTACCGATATTGGCATGACCGGTCCGGCTGACTCAATTATAGGTGACGACATCGAGGCAGTGCTTCAGCGCTTTCTGACTATAATACCCCATCGTTTATCCGTTGGGCAGGGCAAAACAATATTTAATGCGGTCTTGGTTAGGGTAGATGACAAGAGTGGTAAGGCGATGAGCATTGACCGAATCTATCAGGAGGTGGAGGAGTAGTGTCCAAGGTAGACCTCCACATACATTCAACTGCATCTGATGGCCGACTGAGCCCGGCAGAGGTCGTCCGTAAATCAGCAGAGGCAGGGCTAACTGTTATTGCCCTGGCTGACCATGACACTGTGGATGGTATTGTTCCCGCTCTGGAAGCAGCCAAAGCCTTCCCCTGGCTAAAAGTGATGCCCTGCGTTGAAATTAGCACCTATGTCCCCACGGGTGAGGTTCATGTTCTAGGCTACCTTATAGATTATACTCACCCTGAGTTGCAGGCTACTTTAAGGAGAATGCGTAATTCCCGGCAGGAGCGGGCTCAGGGGATGATTGCTAAACTGAAGAATCTAGGTTTGCCCATTGAGTGGGAGCGGGTCCAGGAAATAGCCGGCAGCGGTTCCATAGGCCGTCCTCACCTTGCCCAAGCTATGTTAGAGAAAGGCTATATAGCCTCAATCAAAGAGGCGTTTACCAAGTATATAGGCTGGGGTGGGCCAGCCTATGTTGAACGGGACAAGATGACCCCTGGAGAGGCAGCGAAGCTGATATTGCAGGCTAACGGCTTGCCAGTGCTGGCACACCCATCAACTGTTAACGACCCGGAGGCGATGGTTATTGAGCTAAAGGCGAGCGGTCTGGTAGGCATTGAAGCTTACTATGATGGCTATACTGCCGAAGAAATCAAGAGGCTGGTTAGCCTAGCCGAGAGGTATGGTCTTATCGCCACCGGCGGCAGTGACTACCACGGTCTAGACGCTAGCACCGAGACTATGATTGGTGGCGCTGATGTGCCGATAGAATCAGCGGAGCAACTTATAGCTCTGGCCGAGCAGCGAGCACTAAAGCCAGCCAGCCCGTAGCAGAAGGAGGGGTTGTGGTTATTGGGTTTATATTACTGGTATTAGCTGCCTATCTTCTGGGTTCGGTACCAGCCGCTTATCTAGTGGCTAAATGGTCCCGGGGGATAGACATCAGGCAATTTGGCAGTGGCAATGTCGGAGCGGCAAATGTATTAGCAGTTGTTGCTAGGCGGTGGAGTATCCCGGTAACCATTTTTGACATCGGTAAAGGCGCATTAACAGTATGGGTAGCCCAACTGATAGGGCTTGGTGCTGCTCAGCAGGTAACAGTGGGTATCGTTACGATTATCGGGCACAATTGGCCAATATTTCTTCGCTTTCAAGGTGGACGCGGTGTTTTTACCACTCTTGGCGTTGTCACCATGCTATCCCCCAAACTGGGCCTCATACTCCTGGTACTGTCCTACTCACTGGCCCCACTACGACAGGTAGCGCTAGGGGTGACTCTAGCATTGGTCTCTTTACCCATTTTTAGCTGGTTCCTTAGCCAGCCACTGGACATAGAAGAAAGACTGCCGATTACGCTGGGCTTCGTGGCACTAGCCTTGATAGTCCTATCAAGGCGGCTGATGGCGCCAAGAACTCCCCTTAGTGAATCAGTATCCCCAGGAGAGCTATTCTTTAATCGCCTGCTTTTTGACCGGGATATAAGGGACAGAAAAGTCTGGATAAGCCAAAGCCATATCGGGGTAAGCTCAAGGGAACAAGCTCCCGGGCAAGAGGAAGAGCAGGAGAAGGGTCGATTAATATCCTGAGAGGCGCCACCCCTAGACCTAGCCTTCCCTAATGAATTGTCTGGCAATGGTCATTCGCTGCATCTCAGAGGTACCCTCATAGATTTCAAGAATTCTGGCATCGCGGAAATAACGCTCTAAAGGATAATCCTTAATATAGCCGTAGCCCCCATGTATTTGAATAGCTTTAGTAGTAACAAACATGGCTGCTTCAGCAGCAAAATCACGCACCATTGTCCTCAGCATTTTCTGGTCCTCAGTCAGTGAAAAGTCCATCCTTACCTCCTAACGAAACCTGGGCAATGATTTTTGAGGCAGCCGACCGAGGATTGGTTTTCCGATACACCAAGTCGTCCACCAGCTTTGCTAAGTAATCTTTATCCATTCTCTCAATATAATTCTTAAGAGAACTTTCAACAGCCATCGTCAACTCTAGTTTGGCTCTTTCCCGGCGGCGCTTTTCCAGTTCCCCACTGGAGGTGAGGAACTCCCTATGCCTGAGGATTTCCTCCGCTAATTGCTCGGTGCCTATATCAGAGACTGCCTCGGTTAAGATTATACCCGGCTTCCACTCACCAGGAAGGTGGGTTTTCATCTCAAGCATAACTTCCAGTCCGGTTCTTAAATTGTCAGCGCCCTCTCTATCTGCCTTATTTATGACAAAGATGTCAGCCACTTCCAGAATACCGGCTTTCATCATTTGGATTTCATCCCCCATCCCTGGAGTCAAAACAATAATAGAGGTATCAGCAACCCTAGCAATATCTACCTCTCCCTGCCCTGAGCCGACCGCCTCGACAAAGATGATGTTTTTACCCATAGCATCCATAACATGAATCGTATTTACCGTAGCCTTTGATAATCCCCCTTTCCAGCCTCTGGCAGCCAGGCTTCGAATAAATACATCCTTATCTACGCCATAGCTCTGCATCCTTACCCTATCCCCTAATATTGCCCCGCCGGTAAAAGGACTTGTCGGGTCGAGAGCAACAACGCCAACTGTCATATTTTTCTTTCTAAAGACATTTATTAGACTGCCGAGCAGTGTGCTTTTGCCGACACCCGGGGCACCGGTCATGCCAACTATATAGGCCCGTCCGGTGTGGAGATAGACGCTCTCCAGTTCCTCAACTGCATCTGATACTTCATCCTCTATGCCTCTCATCAGCCTAGCCGCAGCTAGAACATCACCCTCTAATATTTTGTTTACTAGATTCATCTTCGCCTCCGGCACGAGCTAAGCCTACCTAAGAAGCTTTACGTTCTCTTTCGTCCACTTTATTATTTCCTCAAGGGGTGTGCCTGGTAGGAATACCTCCTTGATACCGACTTCCTTGAGCCTGGGAATATCTTCTCCAGGGATAATGCCGCCACCAACAACTGTAATGTCGATGGCCCCCTTTTCTCTCAACTGTTTGACTACCTCGGTGAAAAGATACATATGAGCACCAGAAAGACAGCTAAGACCAACCAGGTCAACATCCTCTTGTATAGCAGCATTAACTATCTGCTCAGGTGTCTGATGCAAGCCAATATATATCACTTCAAAGCCAGCATCCCTATATTTCCTGGCTACAATTTTTGCTCCCCGGTCATGACCATCTAAGCCCGGTTTGGCTATTAGTACTCTTAATTTCCTCTCCAAACTCATTCTCTCCTCAAATCAGAAGTTAGCCTTCGCACCCGATGTCTACTAGTAGAAGCCAGGGTCTCGATACTCACCGAAAACTTGGCGATACACATCACAAATTTCCTGTTCAGTAACATATTCTTTAACGGCTTCAATCACATAGGGCATTACATTTTTGTCACTTTTACAAGCAACACGAAGAGCATCCAGTGTTTGGGCTACCTTTCGATTATCTCTTGCTCTCTTAACTTCTTTTAGTCTATGAATCTGTTCAGCTTCTACTTTTTCATTGACCTTTAATAATTCAATGGGGGTTTCTTCATCAGTAACATATTTATTTGTCCCTACCATAACCTTTTCTCCCCTGTCTATCTGCTGTTGAAAATTATAAGCGGCATTGGCAATCTCAGTCTGGGGGAACCCTTTGTCAATAGCTGCCAACATACCCCCCATTTTATCTATCTTTTCGATATACTCCCAAGCCTTCTCCTCTATTTCATTGGTTAACGCTTCTACAAAATAAGAACCAGCTAGAGGGTCTATCGTATTAATCACCCCTGTCTCCTCAGCCAGAATCTGTTGAGTGCGAAGGGCAATATTGACCGCAAAGTCAGAAGGTAAAGCCAAAACCTCATCAAGGGAATTGGTGTGTAAAGACTGCGTTCCCCCTAAAACCGCAGCCAGAGCCTCAGTAGCAATCCTGATAATATTATTGAAAGGCTGGTGAGCGGTGAGGGAACAACCTGCCGTCTGAGAGTGAAACCTCATCCACCAAGTGCGAGGATTTTTGGCTTTGAACCTGTCCCTCATTATTTTAGCCCACATCCTTCTAGCGGCTCTAAGTTTAGCTATTTCCTCAAAGAAGTCTATATGAGAATTAAAAAAGAAGGAAAGTCTGGGAGCAAAGACATCAACATCTAGCTTCTTTCTGTCGATAACATCCTTTACATAAGCTATCCCATCAGCCAGGGTAAAGGCTAGCTCCTGAACTGCAGTAGAGCCTGCCTCCCGTATATGGTAGCCACTGATGCTTATCGCATTCCACCTAGGAACATGCTTGGTGCCAAACTCGATAGTATCACTAATAAGTCTAACGGAGGGTTCAGGGGGACACATAAAGGTCTTTTGAGCAATAAATTCTTTGAGCATATCATTTTGAATTGTGCCACCCACTTTGTCCCAACTTACTCCCTGTTTTTCGGCGGCTACCAGATACATAGCCCAAAGTATGCTGGCTGGTGGGTTAATTGTCATAGAAGTTGTTACTTCATCCAAAGGGATATTCTTAGTCAAGACCTCAAAATCTGCCAGAGTATCAATGGCTACCCCGCACTTCCCACATTCAGCAATAGCCTTTGGAGAATCGCTATCATACCCCATTAATGTGGGGAAGTCGAAGGCAGTGCTTAGTCCTGTTTCACCCTCTTTTAATAACTGATGCCACCTTTTATTAGTGTCGCTGGCGCTTCCGAAGCCGGAGAACATGCGGAATGTCCATATTCTTCCCCGATATCCGGTAGCTTGACAGCCTCTAGTGAACGGATAAGCGCCAGGATAACCGATATTAGCAGCAAAGTCCAAATCCTTGATATTCTCTGGGGTATATATTGGTTCTATATCTAAGTTAGAAATAGTAGAGAACCGTTTCCCCTCCTGAAGGTCATTGGTGACTTTTTTTACCTCCTCTAACCACTTCTTCATTCCCTGATGCGCCTGATTTAATGTTTTATCACTAAACATAATATCCCCCCTCTACCACTTTCCAATGAGACCATAAACGATTATTTATTAGCTCCCGCCATATTGTTCACGCAGCACTCGCTTAAGAACCTTACCCATAGGGTTGCGTAGAAGCTCATCGGGTCTGTTTACTTACCTCACCCCATTATTTTAATTAACCCCATCCCTCGAAGAGTCTTCGACTTAACAAGGGGAAGGGGAAAATTCTTTTCTGAAGAGGGGCTTCGCCCCTCTTAGACTCCCCTTAGAAACCAAAACCTATCTTAACTAACCTCACTACTGACGTCAAGGCTCGTATAGAAGAGTGGAAAGGACAAAGGAGAGAACCAACATTAATCTTCAGCGAGTTCAAAAAATGCCTGGCTGGTCATCCGAGCGGCACAGGGCGTGCTTCTACCTCGCCAGAAAGGAATCCAGATATCCCCGGCATGCAGAATCAGGTCAACACCGCTGAAAGCACCTTTTACCTGAGGAGGAAGTGCTTCACTCGGCAAGGCGATATGAGTATCTGAAAGCAGTCCGATAAGCAATGTTTTGCGTCACTATAGAGAATATCAGCTTCTCTGTCAACCATTTGTGCCGAACTGGCAGATATTTTGGAGGCAACACTGCTGGCAAAGGGGACGGTTGCGGCAGACATTCTTACCCAGGTAGACCAGCAGGGCATGATATTCATTGAACAGCCTGGCATCGGCGGGCAGATTATCCATAAAAAGGGACTGATAGGCGGTATAGCTATTATTATCCGGTGCCCACCCGATACGGTTGATGATGCGACGAGTATAAGCGTCAATAACAAAAATTGGCTTATTAGCCGCATACAGTATTATGGAATCAGCTGTCTCCTGTCCAATACCATAGACAGAAAGAAGCTGCTGGCGAAGCTGGTCAGTATTAATGGCAAACAGCTTACCCAGGTTGTCATGGCAGTATTCTCCTAGCCAGTGAGCCAGGGACTTGAGCTTGCGTGCCTTGGCGTTATAGTAACCACAGGGGCGGATAAGGGTAGCGATTTCAGAGAGGCTGAACCGGCGTAGCGCTTGGGGTGATAGTGCCTTGGCCGCTTTCAGATTGGCTATAGCCTTCTCCGCATTCAGCCAGGCAGCGGATTGGGTAAGTATGGCGCCTACCATTACCTCAAATGGCTCCTCGGCTGGCCACCAGTGTTGAGGTCCGTAGCCGTCCATAAGCTGATGATAGATATTTTGTAACATGACCCGTCAATTGGTTCTTCACCGGAGCACTTTGGCAGCACTTGACTTATCGATTGGTTATCCACTGGGGCACTTTGGCATCAGCTACCGAATCATATCCAGGGATATAGGGTTTTATATCTATTACTGGTGAGCCATCAATGGCATCGAGCCCTTTGACTTTTAATATGTTACCCTGGCGCTGGAGCAATCTAACGGTAGCTTTGCCTATCGGATTCGGCCTATTCGGTGTCCGGGTGGCGAAAAGCCCTTTTAAAGGAACCCCTTTTCTGCCCATCGGATGCACCTTGAGTGGCACCTCATCAGAAGCAGCTTGGTACATCCAGTAAAGAACTATGATATGGGAGAAGTCACCCAGCCCATCTAGAGCCTCGGCCAAACTGCTATCAATCACTACCTCCGAAACGGTCTCCTCAAAGTCGCGCCTGGCTGGTTGCTTAATCTCATTTCTGACGATACCAATAGCTTTCACTCTCATCCCCCGACAGCCAAAAGAAAGTCCATATAACTAGCCCCTGGCGCGCCAAACACCCCAGCGCTTAACAAAGAGCTTCATCTCCCCACCGCAGTTGCGAAAGTCCTGGCAAGGGAAGACACCACGTGGTTCGCCACCACGCGCTCTAACCGCTGCTTCCCACGCATCCTTACCTTCAAGTGCCTCCGCCACACTTTCCCTATCGGTAAGCTCCATCCCGCACCTATCACAAACTAGCTTTTCCACCATGCCTATCTCCTCAAATTCTAGGCAGATTGCCAATCACAAGATAGAGCTTGCGGCTACCACGCTTCAAGGGTAGTTTGGATTTACCCTGGGTCTGGGGGTTTTACCGTTTGGTGTATTGAGGTGCCTTGCGAGCCCGCTTAAGACCGGGCTTCTTTCTCTCTTTGACCCTAGAATCTCTGGTAAGCAACCCGTTTTGGCGTAGCACCGGCTTAAGGTTTTCATCTACCTCAACCAGAGCTCGGGCAATGCCATGAGAGATGGCACCACTCTGTCCTGATATGCCACCACCGGCTACTTTGACCACTACGTTATACTTACCAAGGCTCTCAGTAAGCATAAGAGGCCTCACTATTGCTTGACGGTGCGCTACGCGAGGGAATAGCTCCTCATAGGGGGTACCATTTACAATAATAGCATCACCGCCCGGCAACAGCCTTACCTGGGCTACCGCCGTCTTGCGCCTGCCTGTCTTATGGAAGTAAGCTTGCTTTCCCAAAGGAATCTCCTTTTCCTTCTTCAAACTACCCCTCCTCCGCCTTGACCGAGGTAGCTTTTATTTGACCCTGATAAGGGTGAGCATCACCAACATAGACCCTGAGCCTTTTCATCATTTTAGCCCTCAACCGAGTGTGAGGTAACATACCTCTGACAGCATGCTCAATCACCCGGGTTGGATGGGTCTGCATCATTCTCTCTAAACTGATACTTTTAAGTCCCCCAGGATACCCAGAATGTCGGTAATAGAGCTTCTGTTTAGTCTTATTACCAGTAACACGAATCTTCTCAGCGTTGATAACAACAACAAAATCGCCCGTGTCCAGATGACGGCAGAATATTGGCTTGTGCTTACCCATAAGCAAGCCAGCTACTTGGGTGGCTAGTCTGCCCAAAACTTTATCTGAGGCATCAATAATATGCCACTCTCGCTTAATATCAGAAGCCTTAGTACTATAGGTTTTTAACATATGTCATCCTCAAAAGTCAGTGCCAAGCTCTTTTCAAACAACCTCTTCCGCAAACGGATGTGGGTAATTTACCTGCATAAGGCATAGCCCGCAGGCAGGAGCAGTTGGCCCAGCCAGGCCAGGTTTTTTCGCCTCCATTATACTATAAAACTCATCACCGCTCATCCTATCCAAGCCAACTCTGATTAGAGCCCCTACCATATTACGCACCTGATGGGGTAAGAAGGAATTAGCCACTATATTGAAAACGGCTGATTTCCCGTCCTTCCTCATTTCAGCTCGATACCCTCTCCGTACCGTGTTCTTTATCCCGAGCCCGATACCGCTGGTAAACGAAGCAAAGTCATGCTCACCGATAAGAGCCTGACACACCTGATTCACAGCATCAATATCCAGACGGCCAGCAACACGGTAGCAGAAACCTTCCCTCAGTGGAGAACGTGTCAAGCTATTTAATATATAGTAGTTATACTCCCGGCTCACTGCATGGCGCCTAACACTAAAGGAATCTTTTACTCTATGTGCCGCCTTAACCGCAATGTCCCTGGGCAAATAGTAGTTTAGCCCGTTAACAAATGTCCGCAGGGAATGAGGTGACCTAGTCTTGAAACTGACCACCTGCCCCTTGGCATGAACCCCAGCATCAGTGCGGCTAGCCGCCATCACCCGAGTCTTTTCTCCAGTAAGTTTCCACAGCGCCTTTTCTATCTCACCCTGAATGGTGGCCAGACTAGCCTGTAGCTGGAAACCATGGTAGCGTGTGCCATCATATTCCAAAATTAATACAATCCTGGTGGTCGTCGCCAAGCTGACAACCGGCTCTACCTCTGGGTTGACGGCAGTAAGCACCATTTACTTCACCAACTCAAGCTGAACCATAGCTGCCCCGTCACCCAATCTACGTCCTAATTTAGTGATACGGGTATAGCCGCCAGGGCGTTCGGCATACCTTTGGGCAAGCCCAGTAAATACCTTATCGGTCACTGTTTTATCAAAAATAAATGATAGCACCTGGCGACGGGAGTGAAGTCCACCCTTCTTACCCAATGTAATCATCTTCTCAACCAGGCTACGGGCTCGCTTAGCTTTAGCCTCGGTAGTGGTAATCTTCTCGTAACCCAAAAGGTCAGTCACCAAGTTACGATACATCGCCCTCCTATAGCTTGAAGTCTTGCCTGATTTTCCCTCGACTGCTTTACGACCCATGTTACCCTACCTCAATAAGCAACTGAAGGCGACCTTATCACCCACGCCATTACGCAGCTTGACTCTCATCTGTTTCTGCCTCAGTCTCGGTTGGGCTTCCAGTCTCCACGCCTATTTCTCTGGTCGCTAAATCGGCTGCCTCCTCCGCCTCGGCAGGCTTTCCCTCTTCCTCGCCTTCTTTAGCTTGAGACGCCAGAGAAAGCCCCAGTGCCTCAAGATGCTCCCCTACCTCCCGTTTAGATTTCTGCCCAAAATTGCGCAGCGCCATCAGGTCTTTCTCCCCTTTACTTACCAGTTCCCCCAGTGTAGCGATGCCGCCACGCCTTAAGCAATTCAAAGTGCGCACTGAGAAATCCATCTGCTCCACAGACATATTAGCTAGCTCCTCAGGAATAGCTAAGCGGCTAGGCTTCTCTTCTATCTGCAAAATCCGGGTATAACTGACAAATGGAAATAGCTGCTCCGTCAGAATTTCAGCACTGCCGCTAATTGCGTCGGCCGGCGTCATAGTGCCATCCGTCCACACTTCCAGGTACAACCGCTCACGGCCAGCCTCTTGACCAATATGAATTGGCTCAACAGTAAAATTAACCTTGCGTATTGGGGTAAAGATAGCATCCACTGGAATTACCCCTACCGGGAGATTATCGCTGGATTCAGCCTCCTTATAGCCCTTAGACAGCTCCACATCAAACTCTACATAAAGTTTGGCTTCAGGTGAATCTAGGGTGGCTAAATAAAGCTCAGGGTTGGCAATTTCAAAGTCAACCGAGGGCTGAATATCAGCCGCTGAAATCCGTCCCTCCCCTTCCACCTCCAGTGTTAGCTTACCTGGTTGACCAGAAAGGGACTTTAACCTCAGCGCTTTAACATTGAGTAAAAACTCTGTGGTATCTTCCTTTATGTAAGGAATGGTAGAGAATTCATGTTGAATCCCCTCTATCTTAACCCTGCTCACGGCTGCTCCTTGAAGAAAGCCAAGAAGCACCCGCCGCATGGCATTCCCCAGAGTTATACCAAAACCCTTCTCCAGTGGCTCGGCGACAAATCGCCCAAAGTTATCCCCACTTTCAACACACTCAATCTTAGGCACTACGAGGCGAAACAAAACGCTACCTCCTCATCGTGAGTAGTACTCAACTATAGCCTTTCCGTCAAACTTGGCACCAATATCGTCAGGGGTAGGCAAGGATAAAACCTGACCGACAAGGTTCTCCTTATCTAGACTTAGCCAACTGACTACAGACTTAGCCTCGATACTCTCAACCATCTGTTTATAATACTCAGTTTTGGCACCACTCTCCTTCCAGTTAATGGTGTCACCTTCTTTGACCAAGCAAGAGGGTATATCAGCCTTGCGCCCGTTGAGCAAAATATGCCCGTGTTGAACTAGCTGACGAGCTTGAGCGCGGGAATCGGCGAAGCCTAAACGATACACCACATTATCAAGCCGCCTCTCCAGCAGCACTAGTAGATTTTCCCCGGTGATACCTGCCTGCCTCTCAGCTTGAGCAAAGACCAGCCTGAACTGCCTCTCCAGAACTCCATAGCTATAGCGGATTTTCTGCTTCTCTATTAATTGAAGCCCACGCTCAGAAACTCTACGCCGCCGACCCATAGGCCTCCTGCGTCTGTCCATGGCGCATTTAGGTGTAAGACACCGGCTGCCTTTAAGCATTAGCTTCTCATTACACCGGCGACACAACTTACAAACTGATGCTGTATATCTTGCCATTTTTTTATCTTATACCCGCCTTCTTTTAGGAGGACGGCAACCGTTATGCGGGATAGGAGTCACATCCATAATACTGGTAATATAAAGGCCTGAGTTCTGGAGAGAACGAATAGCCGCCTCGCGCCCACTGCCCGGACCCTTAACATAAACCTCTACCTGACGCAGGCCATGCTCCATAGCTTTCCGTGCCGCATCACGAGCTGCCAACTGAGCAGCATAGGGAGTACCTTTGCGTGAACCCTTAAACCCAGCCGTCCCCGAACTCCCCCAGGCGATAACGTTCCCCTCGGGGTCGGTGAGAGTCACCAAGGTATTATTAAAAGTAGATTGGACATAGGCTCTTCCTGAAGCAATGGTCTTCCGTTCTCGCCTTCTTCCTTTAGTTCGCTTCTTTTGTGCCATCTTGCTCTCCTGCTTAAACAAAATTTTGATTACTTCTTGGTCACGCCGCGCCTCTTGCCTCTGCCAGCTACTGTTTTACGGGAACCGCGCCGGACACGGGCATTAGTGCGCGTCCGCTGCCCTCTAACCGGCAAGTTATGGCGATGCCGGATACCCCGATAGCTGCCAATTTCAATAAGGCGTTTAATATCAAGGTTAACCTCTTTTCTAAGCTCCCCCTCAACCTTATGCTCCCGGTCAATAATCTCTCGGAGGCGGTTAACCTCCTCTTCGGTAAGTTCATCCGTCTTAACCTCAGAATTGACACCAGCCTGAGCTATAATCCGCTGACTCAGAGTGGGACCAATGCCGTAGATATACTGCAATGCGACCCAAATTTGCTTATTTCGGGGTATATCCACCCCAGCTATACGTGCCATCCAAGCCCTCCTTGCTCAACAGAATATTAGCCCTGCCTCTGCTTATGCTTGGGGTTAGAACAAATGACCATGACTACCCCTCGCCGCTTTATCACCTTACACTTTTCACATCTAACCTTAACTGAAGCTCTAACTTTCATAACTGCCTCTCATAGTATCCAGCAAAAGTATTACTTAAACCGATAGGTAATCCTGCCCCGATTCAGGTCGTAAGGTGAAAGCTCAACCAACACCTTGTCGCCAGGTAAGATTTTAATATAATGCAGTCTTATCTTACCAGAAATGTGAGCCAGTACCCTATGTCCATTGGGCAGCTCAACACGAAACATCGCATTAGGCAATGGCTCCACTACTACCCCTTCGACCTCAATAGCCTCCTTCTTAGGCATAAACCCCCTGTTTATAAAGTAGTAAGCACCTCAGGCTCAACGTCAGTGATGGCAATGGTATGTTCAAAGTGTGCCGAATAACTCCCATCACTGGTAAACACTGTCCAGTGGTTATCGCCAAGTTTAGTGCGCCAGTCACCAATGTTCACCATAGGCTCAAGGGCAAGTGCCATACCTTTCTTCAATACCGGTCCCCGTCCCGGTGGACCAAAGTTAGGTATTTGAGGCTCTTCATGCATCTCCCGGCCAATACCATGCCCTGTGTACTCACGCACCACTGAATACCCCCTCGACTCAGCATAATGCTGAATGGCGGCTGAAATGTCCCCCAGCCTCGCCCCGGGATAAGCAGCCGCGATGCCAGCTTTCAGGGCACCCTCGGTTGTTGCCATAAGCTGTTCCGCCTGCGAGCTAATGTTACCCACACCCACTGTTAGCGCAGCATCACCCTGAAAACCCATAAAAATAGCACCAAAGTCAAGGGATACAATGTCGCCCTCGTGCAGAACCCGTGACCCGGGAATCCCATGCACTATCTCGTCATTAACTGATACACAGAGATTAGCTGGAAATCCTCGATATCCCTTAAACGAGGGTTTGGCTCCCAGTCTTGCTACCTCTCTAGCTGCGATGACATCTAACTCCTCAGTTTTCATCCCCGGTCTCACCTGTAACTTTAGCACCTCCAGCACGGTGGCGACAATCCTGCCAGCCTGCCGCATAGCTGCAATTTCCTGGTCGGATTTGATGATTATGCTCATCCCACCCTCGAGCTGACAAATTCCATACGAAGAGCTTCTACTATTCTTCTCTCCACCTCATCTACACTCCCCTCTCCATCTACCTCTAATAGCTTACCTGCCTGGGTATAGTAGTCAATAAGGGGAGCCGTCTCAGCAAAATAGACCTCAAGGCGCTTTTTAACTGTCTGGGCGGTATCATCAGGGCGTTGATACAACTCACCACCACACTGGTCGCACTTACCCCAAACCTTGGGAGGAGAATTTACAGCATGATACGGGGCTTGGCATTGACGGCAAACCCAGCGCCCACTGAGCCGCCCCAGCAGCTCCTTCTCAGAGACCTTGATATATACCACCTTATCTATCGCCTTACCCTGCTCAGCCAGGGCTTTATCCAATGCCTCAACCTGTTTCAAATTCCTGGGAAAGCCATCAAAAATCACCCCGCTTTGTGAGTCAGGGGCCGATATACGCTCCAAAACCATTCGTATCGTTATCTCGTCAGGGACTAGCTTCCCCTTCTCCATATAAGACCTAGCCTGTATGGCTAACTCGGTCCCCTGTTCTAGTGCCTGCCGGAACAGGTCGCCAGTAGCAATATGCACTAGTTTCAGTTCCTGTGCCACTCCGGCTGCTTGTGTTCCCTTACCGGCACCGGGAGCACCCAGAAAAATAATATAGAGATTATTTATCAACCTCACCCCCTTAATCCCCCTCTCCTTCAAAGGAGAGGGGGAAGGTGCATGTTCTGAAGGGGCGGAGCCCCTTCAAATTTCCCTTGATAAGCGACCTCACGGTAGACAATTTTTACTCCTATTTCAACTGCCGAAATACAGCTTCTAGCAATCTTTATTTGATAAAGCCTTCGTAGCGCCGCATTACCAGTTGTGCCTCCATCTGTTTCATAGTATCCAGCACCACACCAACCACAATTAATAAGCCCATGCTGGACAATTGTATCACCTGGACATTGGTAATCTCCCGAGCCAAGAAGGGTATTATCGCCACTCCAGCTAGGAAGAGAGCACCTGCCCAGGTAATGCGGCTAATCACATGGTTAAGATAATTAGCAGTCTGTTTCCCCGGTCGAATCCCAGGAACAAATCCCCCCTGCCGCTGCAAGGTGCCAGATAAATCCTGCTGCTGAAAAATCACCATAGTATAAAAGAAGGCAAAACCGACCGTTAGCAGAAAATAGAACCCCCAGTAAAATAAGCCCATAGGCACGGCTGCATTAGGATTAAACAGGTTCATAATATGATTAGCCAGATTAGGGTCAGCCCCGGTCGGATTGGCAAAATAACTGGCTACCATCCCAGGGAAGAGCACCATAGACATAGCAAAGATAAGGGGTATCATCCCGGCGGTGTTCACCCGCAGCGGAATATGGGTTGCCCCTGATTGCTTATACATACGCCCACTACGAAAGACGGTGCGTGCATACTGCACCGGAATGCGGCGGTGTGCTTCAGTAAAGATAACTATGACCACAATGGTGACTAGGGCTATAAGAACATAAGCAACTAAGCCGCCAAACTGTTCCTTAGCCAGAAAACCGCTGCCAATCATTTCCGGTAAGCCAGCCACAATGCCGGCAAAGATTATTATAGATATACCATTACCAATGCCGTATTCAGTAATTATCTCACCTAGCCAGACCAGGAAGATGGTGCCGGCTATCATGGCAAAAACTATGGCTGCTGTTGGCAATAATTCAGCACTCGCCACAACACCCTCACGCTGGAGCAAAACTAGCTGTCCGTAACCGGCCAGACCAGCCAAAGGCACTGTCAGCCAGTGAGTAAACCGATTAATCTTGTGCTGGCCAGCTTCTCCCTCCTGGGAAATAGCTTGTAGCTGGGGTATAACCGGCACCATCAGTTGCATAATAATTGAAGCCGTTATATAGGGGTAAACCCCCATCGCCGCCACACTGAAGTTCCTCATGGCGCCACCACTAAACATGTCCAGCATGCCCAGTAACGGCATATTCTCAAATAGCTGCTGCAAGGCATCAGGGTTCACCCCGGGTAGGGGCACATGAGCTACAAAGCGGAATACTACCAGAATACCAAAGGTGAGGAGAATGCGGCGCCTTAAGTCAGGCAGACGGAAGGCGTCAAGCATCGCCTGAAGAAGTCGCGGCCTAGTTTGCCTCGGACGCATGCCCCACCTCCTCCACTCTGCCCCCTGCCGCCTCAATCTTGGCTTTAGCGGCAGTAGAGAACTTGTGTGCCTTTACCAAAAGGGGATGATTAATATCACCCTCGGCCAGAATCTTAACCGGCTGCCGTAGGGATTTCACCAACCCGGCAGCTACCAATCTCTCTGGTGTTACCTCACTCCCCGACTCAAACATACTAAGCTTGTTTAGATTAATAACGCTATACTCTGTCCGAAAAATATTGACAAAGCCACGCTTCCGTGGCAAGCGCTTAATTAGAGGCAACTGCCCACCTTCAAAGCCAGGCCTAGTCTTGTAGCCAGAACGAGACTTTTGCCCTTTAGAGCCCCGCCCCGAATAGGTACCATGTCCGCTACCGTCCCCCCGCCCCACTCGCTTCCTGCTCTTCTTAGAACCGGGAGCCGGGGACAGTTCATTCTGCCTCATCAGCTTTTGCCTCCACCTTGACTAGATGTCTCACCTTGTTAATCATACCTCGAATTGAGGCTGAATCATTATGGCTAACACTCTGATTTAGCCGACGAAAACCAAGAGCCTTCAAGGTTCTCTTCTGGCCCTCACTATAGCCAATACCGCTTTTGACCCAGGTGATATTTAGCCTAACCATTAGTTATACCGCCTCCTCGAGACTACTGAAAAAGCTAAAGACCTTTTTCAGCAAACTACCCCTCCTCACCACCAGCCTTAACTTCCACTGAAGAACTGCGTTCCTCAGTGGTTTCATTAACAACTCCCCTGCGTCTGGCCAACTCCTCCTTCGGGTCTTTAAGCTGGCTCAGGGCAAGCATCGTTGCCTTAGCCACATTAATGCGATTAGCGCTGCCCAGCGACTTAGTCAGAATATCCTTGATTCCGGCTGCCTCAAGCACAGCTCGAATACTACCACCGGCAATAATACCGGTGCCTGGTGCCGCTGGTTTAAGCAAGACCTGGGCTGCTCCGAACTTAACCTTCATTGTATAAGGAATTGTTGTCCCGGCTAGCGGCACTTTAATCAAATTCTTCTTGGCAATAGCGCTAGCCTTGTTAATGGCCAATGGCACCTCATTAGCCTTGCCCAAGCCAATGCCTACATTTCCATTGCCATCTCCGGTTACCACCAAGGCACTAAAACTGAGGCGTTTCCCCCCTTTCATCACCTTGGCCACCCGATTAATATTGATCAGCTTGTCAGTCAGGACAAGCTCTGTTGGCTCTATCTTGGTTAGCAGCTCCTTCATTCTTTCAAACTGTCTCCATCAAAATTTCAATCCCCCCTGGCGGGCTGCCTCAGCTAGGGCTTTAACTCTACCGTGATACTTGTACCCACCACGGTCAAAAGCTACCCGGCTTATCCCCTGGCTCAGTGCTCGCTTGGCTACTAGGGAACCGACTAGCTCAGATTTGGTCGTCTTGTTTTTACCAACGGCCACACTTTTTATCTCCGGGTCCAGGGTCGAGGCAGAGGCTAGCGTATGCCCTCGTGAATCATCAATCACCTGAACATAAATATGGTTCAGGCTGCGGAAAACACACAACCGAGGTCCAGAGTTCGTGCCCTTCACCTTGGCTCTAACTCGAAGGTGTCTTCGACGACGGGCCACCCTTGGGGTATCTTTCACCACTTATTCCCTCCCCGCTATAGCCTTACCCGCCTTGCCGGCTTTGAGGCGAACTGACTCCCCAACATATCTAATACCCTTACCCTTATAGACATCAGGCGGGCGGACAGCTCGAATCCTAGCTGCCACCTCGCCAACTACTTCCTTATCAATCCCCGTAACTGTGATGCGATTGCCTCCCTCTACACCAAGGGACACGCCTGGTAGCGGTGACACCTCTACCAGATGTGAAAACCCGATACGGATTACCAGCTTATCCCCGGCCTTTTCAGCCCGATAACCGACGCCCACTATTTCAAGCCCCCTCTCAAAGCCTCTAGTTACACCTTCCACCATGTTAGCCAAAAGACTCCGTGTCAGTCCGTGTAAGGAGCGATGCACCCGGCCATCGCTGGGCCGTAATACCACCAGGGTATCATTATCTAGGGTAATAGACATATCAGGATGAAAACGACGATGAAGCTCCCCTTTGGGTCCGGTTACAGTAACCTCACCCTGTTTAATACTCACCGTCACACCCGGTGGCACAGTTATCGGCATCCGCCCTACTCTAGACATAGGTATTGCTCCCAGACTTACTTACATCACGTAACATAATATTTCTCCACCAACCCCTTGGCGCCAGGCCTGTTGCCCCGTCATCACCCCCTTAGATGTTGAAACAATGGCAACGCCCAGACCACCAGCCACACGGGGAATCTCTTGCCAGCCAACATATACCCTTAGTCCAGGCTTACTTACTCGCTCCAATCCAGAAAGGACTGGCTGGTTTTTATCGCTATACTTGAGGTGAATCTGAATTGCCCGGTGCGGCTTGCCCCTAAGCACCTCATAGTCACTAATAAAACCCTCGTCTTTAAGGATTTTAGCAATAGACAGCTTCATCTTTGAGGCTGGTATCAGCACCGAATCATGCCGCACCATAACCGCATTGCGTATTCGGGTTAGCATATCCGCTATTGGGTCAGAGACAGTCACTCTTCCTCCCTTAAGCTATATTTAATCTAGTTACCAGCTTGATTTTCTCACGCCGGGAATCTGACCGGCAAGAGCCAGCTTGCGAAAGCAAATGCGACACAAGCCAAACTTACGTATATAAGCGCGAGGCCGACCACACAAGCGACACCGATTATGCTGCTGAACCTTATACTTAGCCGGACGCACCCACTTGGCAATTTTTGATTTCTTGGCCATTATAACTCCACTCAATCCAGAGCGAAAGGCATACCTAATAACTCCAACAGGTGCTTGCCTTCCTCATCCGTCTTAGCTGTAGTGATAATTGATATTTCTAGTCCTCGTGCCTTATCTATCTTATCGTAATCTATTTCCGGGAAAACAGTTTGCTCCTTAAAGGCTAAGCTATAGTTGCCCCAGCCATCAAAAGAGTTTCTGGAGACCCCTTGAAACTCACGGATACGGCACAAGATAGTATTTACCAGCTTGTCAAAAAAGTCATACATGCGCTCCCCTCGCAGGGTTACCTTTAACCCGATAGGCATCCCTGTCCTCAACCTAAAGGCAGCAATAGATTTCTTGGCGCGGGTGGTCACCGGGTGCTGCCCTGAAATAGCAGCTAAGTCCCCCTCGGCCGCTTCAAGAGCCTTGGCATTCTGAATTGCTTCTCCCACGCCAATATTAAACACCACCTTCTCCAGGCGTGGCACCTGCATGATATTCTTATACCCGCCACGCTCCATCAGGGCCGGGATAACCTCTTTTCTATACCTCTCCTTCAATTGTGACACTTAATCAATCACCTCATGACAAACATGACAGATCCGAACCTTCTTGCCACCCTCTAAAAAACGGAAACCAACCCGGGTGGGATGATTACATTTACTGCACAGTAACATAACATCCGACATATGAATTGGCGCCTCCCGTTCTATTATGCCCGCCTGCCTAACTTGGCGCATGGCCCTGGTATGCCTTTTGATAAAGTTGATACCCTCTATCATTACCCGTTCATCCTTGGGGTAAACAAAGCGCACCTTACCCTTCTTACCCCTATCCTTACCGGCGATAACCAGCACGGTATCATTCTTTCTAATCCTCATCGCTACTAAAACTAGCCGGAGAAACCTAGATTACCCAGCTTTTGCCTTTCCCCGCTAACCTCCTATAAGACTCGCCGTCCCCCTCATAAAACCTCGGGTGCCAATGAGACAATCTTGGTAAAATTTTTCTCTCTCAGCTCCCTGGCTACCGGTCCAAATATTCGGGTTCCCTTAGGGTTATTCTTGTCAGTGAGAATCACAGCCGCATTCTCATCAAACCTGATGGAAGAACCATCGGGGCGTCGATATGGCTGAGCGGTGCGAATAATAACCGCCCTGACCACTTCCCCCTTCTTTACCGCTCCCCCGGGGGTTGCCCGTTTGACTGAAGCTACAATGATATCACCCACCCGAGCATATTTCTTACCAGTGCCACCCAGCAAGCCAATACACATAATCTGTCGGGCACCGGTATTATCTGCCACCTTAAGTCTAGTATAAGATTGAATCATGCTGCCCTATCCTTTTCCTAAACTTTCAACCTGCGCTAGCTCCTACTATATTTTTACTGCCAACGCCTATGAGGTTTCCCTAGCCATAAGAAAGTTTCAGGTTATCTCACTAGGCAGAACCTCTACTACCTCTTTCTTGCTTATTATCTCAGCCACTCGCCACCGCTTCTCCTTGGACAGGGGACGAGTTTCTACAATCCTTACTATATCCCCTTTCTCACACTCATTCTTGGCATCATGAGCCTTATACTTAACTACCTTTTTGATAGTCTTCCTATATAGCGGATGATGCTTGGTTGTCTCCACCGCCACCACCACCGTCTTGTCCATCTTATTACTTACTACACGACCGGTCCTGGTTTTGCGCTTTGTCTCCATTATTTCAAACTTACCTCAGGCTTAACTTTGTCTCGTAGACTGAAAAACCTACCCCAGGCTTAGCTCTCTCTCCCTCATTATAGTCTTAAGCATGGCAATCTTCCTTTTAACCTGCCGAATTTGGCGATGGTTTACCAATTGCTTGGTGCTCAGGCGAAAGCGAAGCTCAAAAAGCTCACGGTGAGCTGCCTCCAGTTGCCTTACCAAGTCTTCCGAACTGAGAGCCCGAATTTCCTCGACCTTCACCCTGCGCTTGCTCCTACTGTTTTTTCACGGCCAGCGGCTACAGTGGACCCTCTGGTGACAAATCTAGTGTCTATCGGGAGTTTGTGCGAAGCGAGACGCATTGCCTCTTTAGCCACTTCCTCAGCAACACCCGACATTTCAAATAGAATCCTGCCCGGTTTAACCACAGCTACCCAATGGTCAGGGGCACCCTTCCCTGAACCCATGCGGGTCTCCGCCGCCTTTTTGGTAACCGGTTTATGGGGGAAAACACACACCCAGATATTGCCACCACGACGAACATGATGAGTAATTGCACGGCGAGCTGCCTCAATTTGACGAGCGGTAACCCAAGCCGGTTCCAGTGCCTGCAAGCCAAAATCGCCAAAGACAACCGTGTTCCCTACATTGGCTTTACCCCGGCGCCGTCCTTTGTGAGCCTTACGGAATTTCACTCGCTTAGGTTGTAACATCACTCTCTCCCGGTTCTATAGATACCTCTGCCTCGGCTACCAGCTCGGCAGGTGCCTCCTCAACCTCCTCTACCTTGGCTTCCGGAGTAGGTGCTGCTCTAGCTCTCCTCTTTGCCGCTGGCTTAGCCGGCTTCTCCTCCACTTCCACACTTGCCTCGGCTACCGGCTCGGCAGGTGCCTCCTCAACCTCCTCTACCTTGGCTTCCGGAGTAGGTGCTGC
>CAZMUD010000001.1:54939-71715 GCA_964569715.1 uncultured Dehalococcoidales bacterium
CTAGCTCTCCTCTTTGCCGCTGGCTTAGCCGGCTTCTCCTCCACTTCCACGCTTACCTCGGCTACTGGCTCGGCAGGTGCCTCCTCTACCTCCTCTACCTTGGCTTCCGGAGTAGGTGCTGCCCTAGCTCTCCTCTTTGCCGCTGGCTTAGCCGGCTTCTCCTCCACTTCCACACTTGCCTCGGCTACCGGCTCGGCAGGTGCCTCCTCTACCTCCTCTACCTTGGCTTCCGGCAGAATTTCACCTTTGTATATCCAGACTTTTACTCCAATCCGACCCATAGTGGTACGCGCCTCAATAAAGCCATAATCAATATCAGCCCGCAGCGTATGCAAGGGCACTTGACCCTCGTGCATGCTCAGGCGGCGGGCTATCTCAGCGCCGCCTAATCTACCGGCACAACTGACTTTCATTCCCTTGGCGCCAGCCTGCATGGTGCGAAGCATCACCTGCTTCATAGCCCTCCGGTAAGCAATGCGGCGCTCAATCTGCTCAGCTATTGTCCTGGCCACCAGATAAGCATCTAGCTCCGGCTGCCGAACCTCCTGGATATTCAATTGCACCCTCTTGCCAATAAGCTGTTCAAGGTAACGCCTCATTTCATCAACCCGCTGTCCTCCGCGCCCGATAACGATGCCAGGTCGGGCGGTATAGATAGTTATCGACACCTGATTTGCCTGACGCTCAATCTCCACCAAGGAGACCGCAGCATCCGCATACCTGGATTGAATAGCCTTTCGCAGCCTCAGGTCTTCCTGCAAGAACTCGGCATAATGCTTATCGGCATACCACTTGGCTTGCCAATCACGTATGACGCCAATTCTAAAACCTATAGGGTGCACTTTATGTCCCATTAACTCTCTCCTGCTCGGCAACAACAACTGTAATATGACTGGAACGTTTAAGGATAGGGCTCGCTCGCCCTCGAGCCCTGGGGCGATACCTCTTCAAAGTTGGTGCCTCATCGGCAAAGATACTGACAATCTTCAAAACCGAAGGGGACATCTGAAAACCGTTCTCCGCATTGGCAGCCGCTGATTTTATCACCTTGGCCACAACCCGCGCCGTCGGCGAAGGTGTAAACCTAAGCATGGTCAACGCTTCATTCACTGGCTTACCCCGTACCATATCTACCAGCAGGCGCACTTTACGAGGTGATACGCCGGTATCTTTAGCTACTGCTCTTACTTCCATTTTACGTCTTTATGCCCCACCTAAAGTAAATAAACTAGACCCTTCTTATCTGGGTAGTCTTTTCCCCCCTAGAGGTATGCCCCCTAAAGGTTCGCGTTAAAGCAAATTCACCTAACTTATGCCCCACCATATTTTCAGTAATAAAGATAGGTACATGCCTTCGGCCATCATGCACCCCGATAGTAAGCCCTACCATCTCAGGTACGATGGTAGACCAGCGCGCCCAGGTTTTTATTATCTCCTTCTGCCCAGAACGGTTGAGTGTCTCCACTTTCTTCATTAGTTTGGCATCAAGAGCCGGCCCCTTTTTAGTTGACCTTGACATTTTTACTTACTCCCCCGGCGCTTAACAATCATTTTATCCGAAGCCTTATGCTTACGAGTTTTATAGCCAAGGGCCGGTTTACCCCACGGCGTTTTAGGTCCAGGCAAGCCTATTGGACTTCTACCCTCGCCACCACCATGAGGATGGTCACGCGGAGACATGGCTGAACCTCTCACCGTGGGTCGCCAGCCCAGCCACCGTTTGCGACCTGCCTTGCCCAACTTAACGCCCTGATGGTCAACATTGCCTACCTGCCCGATGGTAGCCGAACAATCACTGTGAATACGCCTCGCCTCACCAGACGGCAACCGAATCAGGGCATATTCACCCTCCTTGGCTACTAGTTGAGCTACCATCCCGGCACTCCGCACTAACTGCCCACCCCTTCCCTTCCGCAACTCAATATTATGTATTAGAGTCCCGCTTGGGATTAGCTTTAAGGGTAAGCTATTCCCAGGTTTTATCTCAGCATCACTACCTGACTTTATAATATCGTCAACATTCAGCTCTAAGGGGGCAAGGATGTAGCGCTTCTCCCCGTCAACATAGTAAATGAGAGCAATACGTGCCGAACGGTTGGGGTCATATTCAATGGCCGCCACCCTACCCGGCACACCAACCTTATCCCGCTTAAAGTCAATAATACGGAGCTTCCGCTTCGCCCCGCCGCCGCGGTGACGAACCGTTATTCTCCCCTGACTGTTACGCCCGGCTCTCTTTTTAAGGGGTAAGAGCAGGGACTTTTCTGGCTTGTCCTTGGTTATTTCCTCAAAGGTAGCACCAGTCATACCCCGCCTACCAGGAGAGGTTGGGCGATATATCTTTAATGCCATCTTTTAATATAATCCCCTTAATTTTTTATAATACATATTCACTTATTTCTGTCCAAGTCACCTACCTCTCCCCTTTAATCCCCTTCTCCCGCTGGGCTTTCGCCCTTTAGGGCAAGCCTTCAAAGGAGAGAGGGAAGAGTGGTTATTGAAGGGGCTTCGCCCCTTCAAACTTCCCCTCTTATTTAAACACCCTCAAAGAGTTCTATCTTGTCCCCCGCCTTGAGGGTAACAATCGCCTTTTTCCAAGGGTGAGCTGGGAGTTGCCGTCTTCCCAGTCTTCGCCTCTTGTCGGGCATTGTCATCACATTAACGGCGGTTACCTCGACCTTAAACGCCTTTTCCACAGCTTGCTTAATCTGGGGTTTATTGGCTTCCCCTGCCACTTCAAAAGCATATTTGCCCTGAGCTTGAAGGACAGTAGATTTTTCAGTTATTAACGGACGCCGCAATACCTCGTAAAGGTGCATGGCTTCCTCCCTTAGACAACCTCTCCCCCCACAACTCTTCTGCTTTGCGCACTGCCGCCACCGTCATAAGCAGCATCTTACAGGAAAGGATGTCAACCACATTAAGTAAGCTGGCTGGCATTGTCTTAATCCCGGGCAAGTTACGGGCTGATTTAACCACGTTCTCTTCTGGTTCAGAAGTAGCGATAAGAGCCGAGGAATCCACTCCTAGTGCTGCTAAAATCGACACCATCTCCTTAGTCCTGGGCTGCTCAAGCTTCAGTTGCTCCAGAATAATTAACTCTTCGTCTCTAACCTTGGCCGATAGGACACATCTTAGAGCTAGTTGGCGCATTTTCTTAGGCATGTCTTGTCGGTAGCTTCTCGGTTTGGAGCCAAAAGTGATGCCCCCTCCCCGGCGCAGTGGTGACTTTTTACTACCAGCCCGAGCAAAACCGGTGCCTTTCTGGCGGAACAACTTCCTGGTGCTACCAGAAACTTCGCCACGAGTTTTAGTACTAGCCGTTCCCTGACGAGCGTTTGCCTGCTGTCTTACCATCGCCTGATGCACCACTGTCTGATTAAACGGCACGCCAAAAACTTGCTCGCTAATCTCAATATGCTCAACCACTTCTCCAGCAAGGTTATGAACTGGAACTTGCACTTGCCTGCTTCTCCTTACTTGATTTTCTTATTAGCAGTAGCCCATCCTTGTCCCCAGGTACTGCTCCCTTAACCAGCAACAGGTTACGCTCAGGGTCGGCTTCAAATACTTCTAGATGACGTGCCGTCACCCTCTCACCCCCCATTCGTCCCGCCATACGCATCCCTTTGAATACTCTACCCGGAGAGGTAGTAGCCCCTATAGAGCCCGCGTGACGGTGTCGGTCAGACTGCCCATGCGTTTTGGGTCCGCCAGCAAAATGATGGCGTTTTACTACGCCGGCAAAGCCCTTACTCTTTGACACCCCGGTAACATCAATTAGGTCACCTTCCTTGAACAGGCTAACATCAACCCTGTCTCCAACCTCAACAGCTTCAGCATCATCCACCCTGAATTCTCTGAGATACCTAAACTGGCCTAGCTCCTTGAGATGTCCCCGCTGAGGGGATTTGAGCCGCTTCGCTTCACCAAAGCCAAGCTGAACCGCATTATATCCTTCCTTAGCGGCAGTTTTTACCTGTATTACAGTGCACGGGCCAGCCTCAACAGCAGTTACTGCCTCTACTTCACCACTGTCCCTGTACATCTGGGTCATACCCAGCTTCCTGCCGATAATTCCTTGGAGCATATCTTTAGTTACCTTGGATTTAATATTGCCTCTTACAACTTAATATCTATCTCAACCCCTGAGGGCAGGTTCAGCCCAGTCAGAGCGTCTATCGTTTTGGAAGTCGTCTCTATAATATCAATAAGACGCTTATGGGTTCGAATTTCAAATTGCTCCTGTGAGTTTTTATCAATAAACGGGGAGCGGATAACACTGAACTTCTGAAGACGGGTAGGTAGCGGCACCGGTCCAGAAACAACTGCTCCGGTACGTTCTACTGCCCCTACAATCTGTTCAGCAGCCTGGTCAACCAGCTTATGGTCAAAACCCTTTATCTTGATGCGAATCTTCTGTTTAGGCATATCTTGTCTACCCTACTTCATCAGTAACCTGGGCTACCAGTTCCGCCGGTAGCTCCTGATAGCGATAAAATTCCATAGAGTGGGTGGCTCTGCCCTGAGTTTTCGACCTGAGGCTGGTAGCATAGCCAAAGGCCTCAGCTAAGGGTATAAGGGCATAAATAGTGGACATCTCGCCGTGTGTCTCAATAGACTCAATATGTGCCCTCCTGGAATTGAGGTCACCTATGATATCACCAAGAAACTGCTCTGGTGTAACCACCTCCAGCTTCATGATAGGCTCCAAAAGGATGGGTTTGGCTTTAGCTACACCATTCTTAAGAGCCATCGACCCGGCCATCTTAAAGGCTAACTCCGAAGAGTCAACCTCATGATAGCTGCCATCATAAAGGGTTACTTTAATATCAACCACCGGGTAGCTGGCCAATACCCCGGTCTCCATAGCCTCTTTAATGCCACTCTCGATGGCTGGGATATATGGCTTGGGTATGGCTGTACCCTTAATACGATTGATAAACTGTAAACCGCTGCCACGCTTCGCCGGCTCGAGCTCAAGACAGGCATGACCATATTGACCGTGACCCCCGGTTTGCCGGACGAATCTACCTTCAGCTCGCACCGGCCTAGTGATAGTCTCCTTATAGGCAACCCGTGGCCTACCCACCTTGGCACCTACTCTAAATTCACTGAGTAACCGGCTTATTATAACCTCCAGGTGAAGCTCACCCATACCTGAGATAATTGTCTGTCCTGTCTCCTCGTCATAAATCACCTTAAAGGTGGGGTCCTCCTCGGTTAACTTTTGCAGGGCTTCTCCCATTCTGTCCTGGTCAACCTTGGTTTTGGGCTCAATAGCCACCGAGAGCACCGGCTCAGGGAAACGAATAGATTCAAGAATCACCGGCTGAGAGGGATGGCACAGCGTATCGCCGGTAAAGGTATTCTTAAGACCTAAGGTAGCCGCTATAGCCCCGGTGTCGGCCTCACCTATCTCTTCACGACGATTGGCGTGCATTAATAGTAACCGTCCAAGGCGCTCCCGCTTGCCTCGCGTCGCATTATATGCCTGTGCTCCTGCCTCCACTCTGCCTGAATACACTCTAAAATAGACCAGCCTGCCCACAAAGGGGTCGGAAACCACCTTAAAGGCTATGGCGGTAAAGGGCGCCTCATCACTGGCTGGGCGAGCAACTTCGGCACCCCCCTTGATGTTAATAGCCCGCACCGGTGGCATATCCAACGGTGAGGGAAGGTAGTCGGTAATTGCATCAAGTAATGGCTGGATACTTTTATTCCTTAGCGCACTACCGCAGAGAATAGGCACCCCCTTATTCGCCAGGGTTGCCCTTCTCAAGGCTCCTCTTAACTCAGCAGCTGTAATACTACGGCCGTCAAGATAAGCCAGCATAATCTGGTCATCCATCTCAGCCAGCTTTTCAATCAATGCCTGGCGAAATTCGATACACTGTGCCCGCTCTGCTTCAGGAATAGCTACCTCCACTGGCTCTGAATCAAGATTGCCATCAAAGCTCCACGCCTTGTTTTCTACCAGGTCAATTATGCCCTCATAGGAGGCTTCACTGCTTAAAGGTAGCTGAATAGGCAGAGGCGTGGCTCGCAGCCGCTCTTCAATCATGGATATAGTACGCTTAAAATTGGCACCAACCCGGTCCATCTTATTGATGAAGCAAATCCTGGGCACATGATATCTATCAGCCTGCCGCCATACTGTCTCTGATTGAGCCTCAACTCCAGCCACAGCATCGAAAACCACCACCCCCCCATCCAGTACTCTAAGGCTACGCTCGACCTCAGCCGTAAAATCAACATGCCCCGGGGTATCAATAATATTGATGCGGCGGTCCCCCCAATAACAGGTGGTTGCCGCCGCCGTGATGGTAATACCTCGCTCCTTCTCCTGCTCCATCCAATCCATTACGGCCGTTCCATCATGCACCTCACCCACCTTATAAGTGCGGCCGGTATAATATAATATCCTTTCGGTGACGGTAGTCTTGCCGGCATCAATGTGAGCGATAAAAGCTATATTTCGTATGTCCTCTAACGGGAAACTTCTGGGCATAACCCTATCCCTTACCTCTAATTTGACTGATACTGGACTTTTTACCATAACACTAGAATTAATAGCAAACAACCTCTCACCATCTATAGTGGGCAAAGGCTCTATTAGCCTCAGCCATTCTATGAGTGTCGTCACGCTTTTTAATAGTTACTCCCTGTCCCTTGGCGGCATCACTAAGCTCACCCGCCAGCTTCTCCGTCATAGATTTGCCCGGTCTGGCTCTAGCCGATGCTACCAGCCAGCGTATAGCTAGCGAGAGGCTCCGGGCAGGTCGAACCTCTACTGGTACCTGGTAGGTAGCCCCCCCTATTCGGCGCGACTTTACTTCAAGTTGAGGGGTAGCATTCCTTACCGCCTGTTCCAACACGGTGACCGGGTCTTTAGACTCCTGCCCTTCTATAGTATGCAAAGCACTGTATACAATTTTCTCGGCCGTACTTTTTTTGCCACACTGCATTATTTTATCAATCAACTTGGCTACAATTACATTCTGATATCTAGCATCTGGGGCTATTTCTCTTATGGTAGCTCGGCTCCGCCTTGACATTCTACCTCCTAAGCACCTTCGTCTACGGCTACGGCTCTGGTTCGCTTGGTGCCATATTTACTACGACCTTGACGGCGGTCAACCACACCGGTAGCATCCAGTGCCCCTCGGATAATATGGTAACGAACACCAGGTAAATCCTTCACCCGCCCTCCATGAATGAGGACTACAGAATGCTCCTGCAATTCATGCCCTTCACCAGGAATATAAGCTGTTACCTCCATCCCATTGGTCAGCCGCACCCTGGCTATCTTGCGCAGCGCTGAATTAGGCTTCTTCGGGGTGGTAGTCTTCACCTGGACACAAACCCCTCGCTTTTGCGGAGAACCCTTGCTTTGCACCATCCTGTTCTTCAAAGCATTGTAGCTAAAGCGCAAGGCTGGCGTCTTCGTTTTCTTGATAACCCTCTTACGCCCTTTACGAATAAGCTGATTAATTGTAGGCAATTTCCTCCTCCCTATCTCGCACAATTGAAATGGATGAGCTTAGGCTCATCCATCCGACTCGATAGATTGAACTCCAAGCTCAATCTATCAGTCCTTAGCTGAACTACCAGATGCCAACGCTAAAGTCTATCATAGCTGAAAGCTAACTGTCAACTCCTACTACTCGTCCAGTACATTAGTGACAGATAACCTCCTCCCAAAGACACAAGAAACTACAATAGCTTCACTCCATAGCTAAATTGTGCTATAATAGTATAAATGGCTACTTTATTACCGTCAAAAATCACCATTAACTCTTCAGCCTCTTGCATTAGCCGCCTTTCTGTCTCAAAATACATGCTTTCTGCCTCATTTTTCACCCTTTGCCTTCACCACCAACAAGGGGGTAAGGACTAGCCGTGACGCAGGATAAGCCTTCTCCAACGGTAAATAATGAATATACTGCCGAGGATATTCACGTCCTTGGTGACCGGGAAGCGGTGCGCCTGCGACCAGGCATGTACATTGGCAGCACTGACCAGCATGGATTACAGCACCTCGTTTATGAAATCACCTACAATAGCATTGATGAAGCCATGGCTGGCTGCTGCGATAAAATCGTAGCCACCATTCAAAATGACAATACCGTTAAGGTTGAAGATAATGGGCGTGGCATTCCGGTAGAGATTCACCCCACCACCAATATATCAGCCCTAGAGACAGTAATGACCACCCTGCACGCCGGGGCAAAATTTGGTGGCAAGACCTACCAGGTATCAGGCGGGCTACACGGGGTAGGTGCCTCAGTAGTGAATGCCCTTTCCTCGTGGTTCAAGGTTAGTGTCAGGCGTGATGGCAAGCTTTACGAGCAGGAATACCGGCAGGGCATACCACAGAGCGAGGTAACCAAGGTTGGCAAAGCCAGCGATACCGGCACTACCATCACCTTCCTTGCCGATGAGGAGATATTCGGTAAAGTCAAGTATGATTTTAATGCTCTGAGCGAGCGGCTACGAGAGATGGCTTACCTGAACAAGGGGCTGGAAATATGCCTTAGGGATGAAATGAGGGACAGCGAAGGGACCTTCTACTTTGAGGGCGGAATTACTAGCTTCGTTCGCCACCTCAACCGAAACCGGGTAGTCCGCCACCGCCAACCTATTTATATCTCTAAAACGGTAAATGGCACCATAGTTGAGGCATCACTGCAGTATAACGATGGTTTTACCGAGTCCGTCTTTAGCTTTGCTAACTGTGTAAATACCGTAGACGGAGGCAGTCACCTTACCGGCTTCCGTGCCGCACTGACCCGCGTTCTCAACGACTACGCCCACAAAAACAAGCTGCTTAAAGAGGACGACCCCAATCTGACAGGCGAGGATGTTAGAGAAGGCCTTACCGCCGTTATTAGCGTTAAACTCACCGAACCACAGTTTGAGGGGCAGACTAAGGCTAAATTGGGTAACCCTGAAGTCAAAGGCGTGGTGGAGAGTGTAGTGGGCGAGGGTCTATCACTCCACTTGGAGGAGCATCCTGATGCCCTCAAAAGAATTATAGAAAAGTGCCTTCTCGCTGCCAAAGCCAGAGAAGCGGCTCGAAAGGCCCGTGATTTAATTGTCAGGAAGAGCGGCCTGTTTTCAGGCACCCTGCCCGGAAAACTGGCTGATTGCTCGGAAAAAAGCCCGTCTAACTCTGAACTATATCTGGTGGAGGGAGACTCAGCCGGTGGCTCAGCCAAGCAGGGAAGGAATCGCCGCTTCCAGGCTATACTGCCGTTACGGGGCAAAATACTCAATGTGGAAAAGGCTCCGCCAGATAAAATGCTATCTCACGAAGAAATCCGTGCCATCATTACTGCTCTGGGTGCCGGCATTGATGATGAGTTCGACCTATCAAAGCTTCGTTACCATCGGGTTATCCTGATGACTGACGCTGATGTTGACGGCTCTCACATTCGCACCCTCTTGCTTACCTTCTTCTTCCGACACATGGCGGAACTAATTAACCATGAGCACCTGTTTATCGCCCAGCCACCCCTTTACCGAGTGACCAAGGGCAAAACAGAGGAGTGGGTATATTCAGAACAGGAAAAAGAAGAGGTGCTGCGTCAGCTAAAAGGGAGCAAGAATGTGGAGGTTCAGCGTTATAAGGGTCTGGGCGAGATGAGCGCTGAACAACTGTGGGAAACCACTATGAATCCAGCTAGCCGCACCCTGCTTGCGGTAAATATAGATGATGCCGCCAAGGCCGACTATATATTCCACACCCTGATGGGGGCAGAAGTCCCACCCCGCAAAGCCTTCATCCAGGCCCACGCCAAGAGCGTCAAAAACCTGGATGTTTAATACGCACGCTTCCCAGAAGCCAGCTAAATTCTCTATTCGTACAGCATTGAAAGCAGCCGAGCATGCATTACCAAAATGAGCACTCAGGTTTAGCCAGCCTAAGTCTTTAGCTTCTTGACTAAAAAGGCGATATTTTTACCGAAGTTCCGGGCGGTGATAAGCCCCTCCTCATCCTCACTAACATCACCCGGCCTGCGCCCGAAGGCAATGTTCCAGTAGGTGGAACCGGGCATAAAGAATCCCAGGATGTGAAACCAATACATGAGCTGGGCGAAGGTAAAATTCTGCCCGGCCCGGCGGGCTACCACCAGGGGACCACCCACCTTCCCCACGAACGGCCTTGTATCGTAGGACATATAACCGGTTCTGTCCATTAACGCTTTTATTAAAGCCGTTGCCGAGCCAAAATAAACCGGGGAGGCTAAAATAATAGCGTCAGCCTCCTTCATCTTACTATAAATCGGTAACAGGTCATCATCAATAGGACACGGCTCTCCTTTCCGGCAGACCATACAGGCATCGCACGGGCGGATGTCCAGGCTAGCCAACCTTACTAGCTCTGTGTCCAATCCCTCCTCTGCTATCGCCTGCAGGGTATGTTGCGTTAGAATTTCGGTATTCCCATTCTTTCTCGGACTACCGACAATACCGATAGCTTTCAATGTGCTCCTCCTACTTTTTTAAATACAGCTTATGTTGTGCTATGTATTCGGCTACTGGCTCGGGTACCAAGTGGCCAATAGATAAGCCCTGGGCAACCCGGTTTCTGATTTCCGTGGCGTCAATATCTACTTCTGGCTTTTCCAGCAGTATCAATCTCTGGGACAATCCGGGGATAGCGGCTTCCAGGGAGTTCAGGTCGGGGAGTGAATAGCCTGGCCTGGGAACTGCCACCAAGCGACACACCTTAATCAGCCGGGACGGTTCCTTCCATAGAGGGAGCTGAGCTAAATTATCCCAACCTAAAATGAAAAAAAACTCATCCCCAGTGCCAAGTTGAGCCTGCAGTTCAGTAATGGTGTCAACCGTATACGAGAAGCCCGCTCGCTCTATCTCCATAGTGGACAGTTTGAAGTAAGGCTGCTCAGCAATGGCGAGGCGTATCATCTGGACACGGTGCTCCGCTGCCAAAATAGAGCTATCTTCCTTGAGCCACGGCTGGCCAGCCGGCACAAAAAGAACCTCAGCCAAATCTAGTCGGGCTCCTGTCTCCTCAGCCACAATGATGTGTCCATTATGAATCGGGTCAAAGGTTCCACCCAGTACACCTATCTTCATTTTCGAACTCCTCAATGATGTTTTTCACGACACTTAAACCAGAACCCCGAGCAATTGCTTACTCCGAGGTTATGAACTACCACTCCCATTCGAAATTGCCGCAGCGAACCTTATCACCTGGCTTAACCCCAGCCCTCTTCAAAGCCTTGCTGACCCCTAGTCTGGTCAGTTGTCCCTGGAGCTGCCAGCGCACCTCGGAGCTAGTCATATCCACTCTGGCAACAATGCGCTCCAGTTCAGGTGCTACCACGACAAAGGTATCTCCCTCTTTATGCACACCGACACCAACACCCTTAGGCTGAGGGTGAAAGACTGCCTTGGGAATCTTCTTGCCTGCCTTTACTTCAGTAGCCGCCTGGCTCAGCATCTTCACAGCTTCAGCTATAAGCTCATCAACACCCTCCCCCCTTACTGCTGAAACGAAAAGGACCGAAGTTCCAGCATTACTAAAAGTATCCTTGAGCTCAGCTAATCGAGCCCGCACCTGGGGCAAATCAATCTTATTTACCACCACCAGCTGTGGTTTTTGAGCCAGAGCCGAATCAAATAAGCTGAGCTCCGCATTTACCCGCACCATATCTTCTACTGGAGATGCAGAGGCACCATCTATCAAGTGAATGAGTATTTTGGTACGCATAACATGGCGTAGAAAATCGTGGCCCAGGCCTCGTCCAAGGTGGGCACCATCAATAAGCCCCGGAATCTCAGCCCAGACAAAGCTTTTCTGGCCAACCTCAACCATACCCAAAATAGGCTCGAGAGTAGTGAACGGATAGCTGGCTATTTTAGGCTTAGCTGCTGAAGCAGCTGCCAGTAAGGTAGATTTGCCTACATTGGGATAACCAATAATACCAACATCAGCAATGAGCCACAGTTCTAATATTATGGAATTCTCTTCCCCAACCTCTCCCCTTTGAGCAATCCGGGGAGCTTGATTAGTTGACGAAACAAAGTGTGTGTTACCCAGTCCCCCTTTACCACCCTTGGCTACCACTGCCTGCTGACCAGGTCGCTCCCAATCAGCAATAAGTGCCTCACTACTTATTCGTGTTTTATCCAAAGCAATGGTACCCACTGGAACCCTTAATACCAGGTCTTTCCCCTTCTTACCGTGCTTCTTTTTACCCTTGCCATTTTCGCCATTACCCGCCCGGTAGAGTCTCTTCCGCGTGAATACACGTAAACTGGTAACACTAGGGTCAGCCATAATAACCACATCCCCACCATCCCCACCGTCACCACCATCAGGACCACCAAACGGGACAAACTTCTCCCTTCGGAAACTTACCACTCCATCTCCTCCACCGCCGGCTTTCACCATAATGTCTACCCAGTCAAACATTATAATACCTATATAGTTCTTCTAACGAATGTATGAGTATATTGTTCTCTTATTATTAATAATACTAGCATGTATTGCTACAGGTTGGAACTTGGCTCCATAGAGGGTTAGGGGCTAAAAACCGAAGCTGGCTTCTCGGAAGTTATGAAATGGTGGCGGGGCTTGTTAAAAAATGGGGGGCAGTTGCCCAAAACTTTTGTAGTTAATAATTCCCTTTCTTTGACGAGGAGCATATTCCTTGTTGAATTTGAAAGATTTTGCGTCTCAAAGAAGGGCTGTTATTGATATCTCCGGCAATTTTTTGATAAGAGTGGCTGACAGTTGCCGGGCTTCTACCACCTAGCTCTTGGCCAATTTCAGCCAGTGAGCAATTGGTTTCCTGCCTGATAAGATACATTACCACCTGCCGGGCTAAAGCAGTTGCTTCATCTCTTTTCCGGCTCCTAAGGTCGGAAGGGGTTAGCTGGAAGCTGTTAACTACTACTTCTATTATGAGGCCAGGCGTGATAGGAGCAGTCTTAGGCTCGTTACTGGCTATGTCCTTAAGCGCTTGAGCGGCTAACTCAGGGGTGAGCACGGTTCTAACTAGCTTGGCATAGGCGACAACCCGGTTTAGGGAACCTTCCAGCGCTCTTATGTTTTGCTGAATCTGGAGGGCAATAAGCTCCAGGACCTCGGCGGAAACAATTACCCCTTCCCGCTTGGCCTTGGCCTGCAGGATAGCTAGGCGTGTTTCAAAATCAGGTGGTTGAATGTCAGTAATCAACCCCCATTCAAAACGGGAGCGCAGTCGGTCTTGCAGGAGGGGTATGGACTTAGGTGGGTGGTCACTGGTAATTGCAATCTGTCGGTTAGCGCTATGTAGTTCATCAAAGGTATGGAAAAAGTTTTCTCCGGTCTGCGTCTTGCCGCTGAAAAATTGGACGTCATCAACCAGCAACATATCAACGCTTCGGTATTTATTGCGGAAGTCCTCGGTTTTTTTCTCTCGGAGAGCATTCATAAGGGCGTTGGTATACTGCTCGGCGCGAACATAAAGCACCTTCATATTATTGGCTAGAGCTGCATGACCGATAGCATGCAAGAGGTGGGTCTTGCCTAACCCTGCCCCGCCGTATATAAATAGCGGGTTGTAGCTATTTCCCGGGTTTTGAGATACCCCCTGAGCGGCGGCATAGGCTAATTGGTTGCAACTACCGACAACGAAGGAATTAAAGGTATACTTTGGGTTAAATAAGGGAAGACTTGCTTGTTGCGACAGGGTGGTTTTTTGTCGACTGCCATTGCCTGATGGTGAGTTTGGCTGGTTTGTATCTACCTGGAATTGGACTTGAACTTCGTGGTGGATAAGACCGGTGAGCACTTTTTCAATTAAAGAGCGCTGGTTCCTGTCCAGGTATTCGGCAACGAAGGTGTTGGGTACACCGATAACAAACTGTTCGTCTTGATAACTTAAACCGGCGGTTTTGTCCAGCCAGGTGCGGTAGTTTGGCTTGTTGACTTGGATTTGCAGTTCACCCAAGGCAGTTTCCCAGATTTGCTGTGCCGACCTAGCTTCCATCAAATTCCTTTCTCTGTTGGTAGTTCTCCAAATTAGCCAGTTTATGCAGAATGAGGCGTTATTTCACTTTAATAATTGGTCGTTGGGTCTAAATAGGACTTACAGCAAGGGACTTAAAAAGAATACTTTTAGAATAATACCAGTTGTCTTTGATAGCAAGGGTTTTGGCGTTGATTGCTGGTCAGTTTTAGACCCTGTTTTCTCTTGCGAGGTCTGTCAGACTTTCTTTCTTACCCAATACTTCGCTTATAGATATAAAGTTTTTAGTTGTTGTTAAAAATTTTTGATGTTACAATTCTTGGTGGGAGGTTTAGGTTGCGAGTTATTTTTATGGGCACCCCTGAGTTTGCTGTTCCCTCTCTGGAGCACCTTATTCTTAATCGATACCAGGTGGTTACTGTTTATACCCAGCCGGACAAGACGGCGGGCAGAGGACGCTCTCTAGTTTCTTCTCCAGTGAAAAGGGCAGCGATAAACTGGAAACTCCCGGTGGTGCAGCCGGTCAGCTTCAAGGAGGCAGAGGTGGTGGCACAACTGGCTAGCTTTCACCCTGATGTTATCGTGGTGGCTGCCTTCGGTCAAATTCTACCACAGTCGGTCTTGGATATTCCTACCTATAGGTGTATTAATATCCACCCTTCTCTGCTACCTAAATTTAGGGGAGCCTCGCCAGTGGCAGCCGCTATTCTGGCTGGTAGTGAGTTTACCGGGGTTAGCCTTATGCTGATGGATAGGGGTTTAGATACCGGTCCCGTATTAGCCAGGGCGCAGATTTCTATTTCGGCGCAGGATACCACAGGCTCGCTTGCGGCTAAGTTGTCCCTGATAGCAGCACAGTTGCTTCTAGAGGTTTTACCTCGTTGGTCGGAGGGCGAGTTCACCCCCCAACCTCAGGATGAAGCCGAAGCTACCTATTCTGGCGAGTTCTCAAAGAAAGATGGTGAGATTGACTGGTCTCTACCGACGGTGGACATATGGCGGCGGGTGCGTGCCTTCCACCCCTGGCCAGGGTGTTACACCAGATGGCAAGGAAGGCAGCTCAAGATTGTTGAGGCGGTGCCTCTGTCCGGTCCTTCCCGAATGGGAAGGATTGAGGTAGGGCAGGTAGTAGCTCTGAACGATGAGGGAGCGGTATTTGGAGTCAATACCGGGGACGGAGCTTTAGGTATCTTAAGGCTTCAACTGGAGGGGAAGAGAGCTATGTCTGCCACCGAGTTTTTGCGGGGGCAGAGGCAATTCATTGGCGCCATACTGCCATCGAGTTAACGCAGGATTTGTAAGGAGGTTATTTTGTTTTTACCGGAGAACCTGAGCCAGTTTGATACCTTGGTGGATATTATAGCCAGGCTACGGGCACCCGATGGCTGTCCCTGGGACAGAAAGCAGACTCACGCTTCTCTGCGGGAAAACCTGCTGGAGGAGTGCTATGAGGTGTTAGATGCTCTGGATGAAGGGGATTCGGGCAAGCTTTGTGAAGAACTGGGCGACCTGATGATGCAGATAGTGCTTCATACTCAGATAGCCAGGGAAGCCGGAGAGTTTGAGCTGGGGGATGTGGTGAATAGCATTAATGCCAAGCTGATTCATCGCCACCCCCATATCTTTGGCTCATTAGAGGTGAAGGATGCCGAGGAGGTGGCGCTTAACTGGGAGGCTCTAAAGCAGGAGGAGAGGGGAACCGATACCTCTATACTGGCTAGTGTGCCCAAACAGATGCCAGCCCTGGGTTACAGCCAGTCGATTCAGCGCCGGGTGGCGCAGGTTGGCTTTGACTGGGAAGATATTGACGGCGTCATTGAAAAGCTGGCTGAGGAGGTTGGTGAATTTAAGCAGGCTGATACCGAGAAGCAGAGGGGGCAGGAGTTTGGCGACTTACTCTTTACCCTGGTTAATATTGCCCGCCGGCTGGGAGTTGACTCAGAGGCAGTGCTGAGGGAAGCCAATAAGCGGTTCTACCAACGGTTTACCTATATGGAGGAGGTCTGCCGTCAGCGCGGAGTAAATATAGGCGACCTATCCTTTGATGAGCAAAACGCCCTGTGGGAGGAAGCGAAGAGGAAGGCTCGGAAATGAGATTGCTGGTCGGGGCGAGAGGATTTGAACCTGTGACCAAGGGAGTCAAAGAGGGGCGAAGCCCCTCTTCTAATATTATTTCCCCAAACATATAGACATAGCGGTGTTTGTATGTTACTATTATGGTTGAGAGGTGAAAACTATGGGGTCAACTCTAAAACGTACCACTATTTTTCTTACCGAGGAGCAGCGTGAGAGGCTTCGCCGTCTAGCCTTTGAGCAGCGGACTTCCATGGCTAAGCTCCTCCGTGATGCTGCCCTGGAGATATTAGAAGATGAGGAAGACGTTTGGGAGGGCTTGAAAGCCTTAGCTGATGAAGAGGGCACTATAACCTGGGAGCAATATCAGCGTCAAAGGAAAGGATAGGGGCTTCCAGGTGAGCTATCAGGTTAGGCTGAGACGGGCAGTCCAGAAGCAGTTAGATAAGCTCGCCGAACACGATTATGAAGTCGTAGCCGAAGCCATCTCTGCTTTGGAGCAAGAACCTAGACCGCCAAGAGTAAAGAAGTTGGCTGAAAGTGGCTTGTGGCGCATAAGAGTAGGGCATTACAGGGTTGTATATAACATAAATGATAAGGAACACCTCGTCGTAGTGGTAAGAGTAGCTAGTCGTACAGAAGATACCTATAAGAGACTGTAAAAGTCGGGGCGAGAGGATTTGAACCTCCGACCTCAGCGTCCCGAACGCTGCGC
>CAZMUD010000002.1:0-61027 GCA_964569715.1 uncultured Dehalococcoidales bacterium
GAGGCCCGATGTCGAACCACTGGATAGACCTGGGTAACAGTGATTGCATCATGGTTATCGGCGGTAACATGGCTGAGACCTTTCCTATTGCCTTCAAGTGGGCTACTCGGGCTAAGGAGAAGGGAGCCAAGCTTATTCACATTGACCCTCGCTTCACCCGTACCTCAGCCAAGGCTGACCTATATGCCAGTGTGAGACCCGGCACTGATATTGCCTTTATCGGCGGCATCATAAGGTATGTCATTGACGATATGGAAGCTAATCCCAGCAACTACAACATGACCTATGTCAAGGAATACACTAATGCTTCCTTCCTTGTCCATCCTGACTTCACTGGTCCGGCTGACTCGCTGGACGGGTTATTCTCAGGGTGGGATGGCAGCAAGTATGACAAAAAAACCTGGGCTTATCAATCGGATGCGACTCAGCCTGATAAGATAAAGAAGGATGCCACGCTCACTGACCCTAGCTGTGTCTTCCAGCTTCTGAAGAAGCACTTTGCCCGCTACACTGATGATAAAGTAGTTGAAATCACCGGCACGGACAAGGCTACCTTCAGGCAGATTTGCCAGACTTACGCTGCAACCGGGCAAATAGGTAAGGCAGGAGCCATTGTCTTCTCTTCCAGCGCCTGTCAGCGGAGCACCGGAACCCAGACGGTTCGAAGCTTTGGCATATTGCAGCTTCTCCTGGGTAACATGGGGGTAGCTGGTGGTGGGTTGGATGGTATCACAGGGGCGGTAAATGGGCTTGGCTGCACCCTGCAGGGTCTGGTCAATCACTGGGGACCCGGGGCAGGGAGTGTTCGTCCAGCCAGCAGTAGTGAACAGAGTTTTTCTGCCTATGGTAAAAACAAGGCTCAGTTCGCCAGCATACTCAAGGCATGGTATGGTGACACAGACCATAATACCAGCTTTAACTATCTACCTAAGAGAGATGGCGACTATTCCTGGCAGCCCCTTTTCAAGGCAATAGATGACGGGGCAATAAAGGGGCTTATCTGCTGGGGAATGAATCCCGCGGTGAGTGGACCAAGCAGCGCCGCGGCGCGCCAGGCATTGGGAAAGCTGGAATGGATGTTAGTGATTGACCTCTGGGAAACAGAAACCGCTGCCTTCTGGAAGCCAGAGGCAGGGGCTAATCCCGCCAATATTGGGGCGGAGGTCTTTCTCCTGCCAGCGGCACACTCACTGGAGAAGGAGGGGAGTGTCTGCAATACCTGCCGCTGGAATCAGTGGCGCTACCAGGGAGCAGACCCTCCTGGTGAGGCTAGGAGTGACCTGTGGATAATAGACAAGCTGATGTTAAAGCTTAAAGAGCTTTATACAGGGCAGACGGAAAAGAATGCTGAAGCCATTACCAATCTGACCTGGGATTATGGTAATCCTCCAGACGTTCACAAGGTAGCCAAGGAGATGAACGGCTACGACCTGAGCACAGGTAAGCTACTATCAAGCCCAGGCAATCTCAAGGACGATGGCACTACCACTTGCGGCAATTGGCTGTGGTGTGGGATGTATACTGAAGAGGGCAATATGGCGGCGAGGCGAGGCACTGCTGACCCTTCAGGAATTGGACTCTTTCCTAGTTGGGGATGGGCCTGGCCGTTGAATCGACGCATAATGTATAATCGTGCCTCAGTTGACCTCGACGGCAAGCCTTGGGACGACGCGCATCCTGTTATCTCATGGGATGGTACCAGTTGGGCAGGGGATGTTGCCGATGGGGGCGCATCGCCGGTAAGTCAAGGCGGGGGATATCCCTTCATTATGAAGCCTGAGGGGAGAGGGCATCTTTTTGGTTCCGGCAGACCTGATGGTCCATTCCCCGAGCATTATGAGCCCTGGGAGAGCCCAGTGTCGAATCCAATGTCATCTCAGCAGAATAACCCAGCCATCGAGGTCTGGGAAACCATTGCCAAAGGTACTGTGGCAGACTACCCCATCGTGGCTACTACACACCGTGTGGTGGAACACATGCATACCGGAGCGATAACTAGGCGCCTGCCGTGGCTGGTACAGATGATGCCGGAAATGTTTGTCGAAATGAGCCGGGAACTAGCAGCCGAGAACGGGATTGCCAATGGCGACACCGTTATTGTGGAGTCGGCCCGCGGCAGTATGACAGGAAAAGCTGTGGTCACCGCTCGTCTTAAGCCTTATCAAGTGAATAGCACTAAGGTTCACTACATCAGCTTGCCATGGAATTGGGGATATATGGGACTGTCTAAAGGGGATAGTGCCAATCGGCTTACCCCCCGCATAGGAGACCCAAACAGTGGAATTCCTGAATTTAGGGCGTTCCTGTGTAACGTTCGGAGGGGATAGCGAACCACTGATAGCGCGAGATTTGGTGTCATGGAGGAGAGCTAGTGGTATCAGAAGTTACTTCAGTAAATCTTGTAGCTGGGTAAGGGGGACGGTTTTTTGCTGGGCATTGGTCATATCCCGTAGTATCACGGTGCTCGTCTTTATCTCTTGCTCACCGATAATCACCGCATAATGGACACCAAGAGTATTTGCCTGCCTCAGTTGAGCTTTCAGGCTCTTGCTGCCGATAGCCTCTATTACTCCAATACCAGCCTGCCTCAGCCTGGATACCAGCTTTATTGCCTCGTCCTTGGCTGCATTGCCCACATGGGCGATAAAAACCTGTGGTCTGGGTAGAGGCGGGATGGATGCCTTTTGTTTCTTTAAATTAAATATTATCCGCTCTATACCAGCAGCAAAGCCAATAGCTGGGGTAGGCTTGCCGCCCAGTCCCTCAATCAGGTCATCATATCGTCCCCCGCCACCGAGGGTGCTTTGGGCTCCTTCTGCCTCAGGCTGAATCTCAAATACTGTTCTGGTGTAGTAGTCCAGACCACGAACCAGGCGGTGGTTTACTTCAAAGGGAAGTTCAAGTAAGCCCAAGTATCTCTTCAACTGGCTAAAGTGCTCATCACATTGTCGGCAAAGGTAGTCAATACTTTTAGGAGCCGAGTCAGCTATTGGCTGGCATGAGGACTTTTTACAATCGAGCAGGCGAAGGGGGTTTCTCGTTAGCCTGGTTTTGCAGTCTGAACACAGCTCATCAGCGTAGTTAGCATAGTAATCCTTCAGGGCAGTGAGATATCCTGGTCGACACGCTTTACAGCCGATGCTATTTAGGCTCAGTGACAGGTGGTGAAGGTTTAGAGACTGGAAGAATTGCCATGCCATATCAATAACTTCAGCATCAAGGGCAGGGTCGTCATCGCCAATAGCCTCATAGCCAAACTGGTGGTGTTGTCGGTGTCTGCCTGCCTGAGGTCTTTCGTATCTGAAAATAGAAGCAAAATAATAGAGCTTTGCTGGTTGTGGCAAATTATGCAGGCCATGTTCCACATAGGCTCGGCATATTGACGCGGTGCCCTCTGGTATCAGGGTTAGTTTGTTTCCTCCTCTGTCCTCAAAGGTGTACATTTCCTTTGCTACAATATCGGTTCCTTCTCCCACACTGCGACTGAACAGCCCGGCATCCTCGAAGGCTGGGACATCAATGCGCTCGTAGCCATAGAGTTGACAGACATTAACCGCCTTTTGCTCTACATAACGCCAGTATGCTTGTTCCTGGGGTAGAATGTCTGATGTTCCGCGTGGTGCCTGGTACAACCTGATTTCCCCCTGCCTTTATTTTTCTGGGTGCATTTTAGAGCTAGAATACATTATTAACGCTGGACTTGTAAAGGCGAAGCGATGTATATCTTCAAATCAGTGGGGAATTTAAGAAAGAGAGCTTACAGAGTGCCGAGATAGCAGTAACCAGCCTACCACACAAGTTGCGGGACAAGTTAAGATTTGCTAAACTGGGCTAGATACATGGGCCGTTAGCTCAGTTGGCAGAGCACCTGACTTTTAATCAGGGTGTCACAGGTTCGAGACCTGTACGGCCTACCAAAGCTAGTAGACCTTCCCTGCTAGGGAGTTTTGAAAAGAATCAGGGTGTCAAGATACCAGGTCAACCGACACCCTGATTTTATTATTTCGCAAATAAAATATCAAGCTACATCTGAAATATTGATTGCGGGGTGTGTATGTTTGTGACTCTGCGTATAACACTACTTATACGCGAATATTCAAGCAAGGCTATCACAGTAACAAAAGCCCCTTTTGTTTCACAATGAAGCTGTAAAAACAGGAAGCCAGAATGTGTGATTACCGGATTGGGCTTTCAAGGTGTTAAAATATCAGGTAGACCTGAAAAAGCGGCTAGATTTTGATTGCAGTGCGTCAGGTCTGGAACCAGTTCAATTTTAAGCATATTGTATTCTTCCCTTTGTCTAGGATATACAAAACAATGCGAGGTTCCAGCCCACGACTGCCGCCATTACTATATTTAACCACTGTAGCATCTGTAGTTTCTGTATATGAGACAATAGAACTATAGCCATAAAGGTAAGAGCTATCTTATAGCCCACCAACCCAGCGATGTTCTCTCCAATCAAAGCCGCAACCGGATTGCCCTCAACGAACCCCCCATCCATAGCCTGCATAGTTACTATGGTCACCATCAAATCAGCTAGATTAAGGCTTATCCATAGGGCAATACGAGTTGCCTCTCTCCTCCAGTTTGCCTTCTGTGGATACCCGCCTTCAAAAAATCCCATCTATTAACTCTTCGTCCTTATCCGACTCTCCCAACTTCTCTACGCTCAAGTTTTACCTCAATACTTCCATTTTAGACTGCTGACATTTATTACTCATAAAGCTACCGTTAAAATCTCGTTAAAAATCACACAGTTTTGTGATTTCTTTTTGAGCTTCTGAGGTCTTTTTGTGATGTGAATGTGAGTTGGCTCCCGTAACCTGAAAGCAGATAAGGTGAAAGGACGGCTGCTACAAATGGAGGACAGACCACGCATCATGGTGGTAGATGACGACCGAGAGATGCTGCGGCTGCTTAAGCGTGTTTTTGAACTGGAAGGGTACGATGTTACCATAGCTGCCGACGGCAGTTCAGCACTAGCCCTGCTGGGAGAGTGTAAGCAAGACTTAGTTATCCTGGACATTGTGATGCCTGGTCCCGATGGTTATCAAGTTCTTGAGGCTATACGGCAAGGCTCTGATATTCCTGTAATCATGCTCACCGCAAGGTGCGACGTGACCTCATTACACAAGGCTCTGGCGCTCGGTGCGGACGACTACGTGAAAAAGCCGTTCCGCCCGCTGGAACTTATGGCTCGCGTTCAGGCGAAGTTGAGGCGTGCCAAACACTGGGGCGAGCGTCTCGAACCTACATTCTATTCCCATGACCTCGTAATTGACTTTGTGAGACACAGGGTCACCTTAGGCAACAAAGAAGTGAAACTGACCGCTACCGAGTACAGGCTGCTATCCTATCTAGTACACAACGCTGGACAGGTCGTTACCCCTGACCAGATTCTGAAGACGGTCTGGGGTGAGAAGCACAGCGGTGACAACCACCTTCTTCAGGTGAATATAGCTCGCCTCAGGCAGAAGCTAGGGGATGACGCCGGGAACCCCAGTCACATCTTGACCAGACACGGCCAAGGATACATGGTTGTGAAGCAAACATGAACATATAGAGAACGTCCTTAAAGCAACACGATACTCATTAAAGGAGCCTTCCTAAAACCCGAAGGTTCTTCTTTTATTTTGCTCCCCCAGGGCATCTGAAGGTACTTTACATCCGTGACCTTTTTGTGAGGTTTAACAGGTGTCTTGTGATACGGTTGTGATTCGGCTCCTCTATGATTCAAACAGGATAATCATTGATATCATTGAATATGTGATAACTGCCAACATTCAGTCAACTACTAATTAATAAGGTATCGAAGGAGAGTGAACTTGGGAAGCAGGTTTGAGGAGTTGTATCCAGAATTTATGACTACTGGTTTTGTTGCCGAGCACTGCGGGGTCACTAATGCAACAGTATTGCGGTGGATTGAAAAAGGGCGTCTGCCAGCGTTTAGGCTCCCAGACCGGCATTATCGGATACACAGGGAGGATTTCGTCGGATTCCTAACAGAGTATAGTATACCAGTACATCGCGGAGCATCTGGTAACAAAAGGAGTGGTGGACATACACAATAACGTGGGGAAAACAAGGGTTGGGAAATGTAGGATAACGATATGGGTAAACATATCTGGATAGCTAAGTCAGAAAATATTTTAGGGGGTGAGTTATGAAAATAGTAAATGCAAGGAATAGAAAAAAAGGAGGTAGAACCATGAACCGCTTTCTGAAAAGGTTTCAGCAGGACAATAAAGGCTTCACCTTGGTAGAACTACTTGTTGTCATCGGCGTTATGGCAATACTGGCATCTGTCGTTCTACTCAATGTCACCGGGGTCATTGGCGAGGGTGAAACAGAGGCAGCAGCGACCGAACTGGTAACCATCCAGACAGCCATGGATGTGATGATGGCGAAGAATGACCTAAGTTCAGTGGCAGCTACTTCTTCAACCAATGATATGTCGACCTTTCCTACTGGAAACCCGTTATATCCAAACTATCTGCGGACGGAACTGACCTCGGCGAACTACTCCTGTAGCACTACTGGATTGGTTACACCAGACTAGCTACCGGCGGCTAGTAGTGTCCCAGCTAAATGTAAAAGGTTGATGACAAGTCTATAGCTCACACCGGGAGTGGTTCTCATGGATAAGAAGATTTTAGTTATTGAAGACGACCCGGCTAGTTTGAGGCTCATGGTGTACACCCTCCAGCATGAGGGCTATCAAGTGATTACCGCAGCCAATGGACTGGAAGGACTGAGAAAAGCTTTGAAGGAGAAACCTGACCTTCTCATCCTAGATGTCATGCTGCCGGGTATAGATGGCTTTGAGGTTTGCCACCGTCTGCGTGCTGAATCTCAAACTGCCCATCTGCCTATTTTGATGCTCTCAGGCAAAGCGCAGGAAATAGATAAAGACACCGGGCTCAAGGTAGGAGCTGATGACTACGTCACCAAGCCGGTAAGTCCTTCAGAGACAGCAAGTCGGGTGAGGGCATTGCTGGCACAGCAAAAGTGACCAGAACCCAAAAAGAGACAGGGGAACATGATTATTACTCAGCATAAACAATAAGGATTCCTCTTAAGCTCAGGAGAAAGGGTTGGACATAAACGAATCGGTAAGAGTTACTGACAAGGTACAACGCAAAAAACTGGGCGAAATGCTGGTCGAGGAGGACCTCATTACTGCTGAGCAATTAGAGAATGCTCTGGAGTTGCAGCGGAGGCAGGGGGGGGAACTCAGTGAGGTCTTGGTAAACCAGGGGCTGGTCAAAGCTGAAGACTTGGCAGCAGTGCTCAGTGTCCAGCTGAATGTGCCTCTAATCGACTTCAAGAGGCACATGGTTCAACCCAACGCCCTGCGGTTAATCCCTCAAGATATGGCCAGGAAACACACCCTTATTCCTCTTGATGTGGTCGGTGATGTCCTAGTGGTGGTTATGGCTGACCCGGAGGATATCCGCACTATAGAGGACATCAAGGCTCAGGCTAAGATGAGGGTTGAGGTAGCCCTTGGTATTCCTGCTGATATTGAGCAAGCCATTGACCTTAACTACAGGTCTAGCGTTGAAATAGAGAAACAAGTAAGCCAGTTTGCACCTACCGTCGAGGAAGAGGCTGAGGTTACCCCAGAGCTTATTGCCAGGACACCTATTGCTCAGAGTCTGGACTTAATCATGGCACAGGCAGTACGGGATAGAGCCTCGGATGTCCACCTTGAACCACAGGTGAATAGGCTACGGATACGCTACCGCATTGATGGTGTTCTGCATGATATGTTTTCCTTGCCACTGAGTGCTCACATGCAACTGGTGTCCAGGGTTAAAATTCTGGCTGAGATGAACATTGCCGAGCAAAGACGCCCTCAGGATGGTCAATTCTCAATCAAGGTAGGTGATAGAGATATTGACATTCGTGCTGCCACTATGGAAATGGCTTACGGGGAGAGACTAACATTGCGGATTCTGGATAAGTCTCTCTCTCTTTTCACCTTGCCTGAGCTGGGTCTCTTACCTGATGCTCTCGAGAAGTATCGGGCGATGCTGAACAGTCCCTTCGGTCTGGTACTGGTGGGCGGCCCTACTGGCTCAGGCAAAACGACCACCCTTTATGCATCGATTAACCAGCTCGACCGAAACGAGCGTAATATCCTGACAATTGAGGACCCTATTGAGTACCGTTTTATGGACATCAATCAAACCCAGGTTAACTCTAAGGCTGGGATAACCTTTGCCAGTGGGCTGAGGTCTATCATGCGGCATGACCCTGATGTTATTCTGGTAGGCGAGATACGGGATAAAGATACGGCAACGACAGCAGTTCAAGCCGCTCTCACTGGACACCTGGTACTCTCTTCAATTCATGCCAATGATGCCGTTGGTGTGCTTTTCCGGTTAATGGACCTGGGTGTTGAGCCGTATCTTATCTCCTCGACGCTGGTTGGTATTGTTGCCCAGCGGATGGTTCGCCGTGTCTGTACTCACTGCCGTGCTCCCTCCCAACCCTCGGTGGAAGAGCAAGTAGCCTACGATGAGGAAATGAAGGAACAGCCAACTACCTTTTATAGCGCGGTAGGGTGTAACCTCTGCGCCAGCACTGGCTACCGGGGACGGACAGGACTTTTTGAAATCCTAGTTATGAGTGAGAAAATCAGAAGGATGTCACTTAGCAATGACAGTGCCAGTGATATTAGAGCAGAGGCACTCAGGGAAGGAATGGTAACCATGAAGCAAGATGGGATGCTGAAGGTAAAAGAGGGCACTACCTTGATAAGTGAGGTGCTACGCAGCGTTTTTTCCCTTGGCTGACGATGCATAGTCAAACTCATGCTAGAGGGAATCATGTCATATCAATATACAGCCTATACTCTCGATAAGCGGATTGTGCAGGGTGCGATTGATGCCACTTCCGAAAGTATGGCTGAGGAAACCTTATACCGTGCAGGGTATCAGCGTGTCCTCAGCCTGAAAGAGGTACGCCCCGGCCTGAGCTTGGCAGAATTGATGCCCACCTTCTTTGGGGTTAAAGCTCAGAGTGTGATTGATTTCTCGCAGCAGCTAGCCACCCTAGTCGAGTCCGGTATTGGTCTTCTCATTGCTTTGCAGCTGCTTGAGGGGCAGGCCTCTAAAGTTGCTCTCAAAAAAGTCATCGCTGGATTGATTGAGGAGCTTCAGAGAGGCATCTCACTTTCCCAGGCGCTCAGCAAGTACCCAAATGTATTCTCCTATACCTACTGCCAGGTGATAAGAGCCAGCGAGCAGGCAGGGAATCTTGAAGTCGGTCTCAGGCAGATAGCTGGCTACATGGAAAAGCAGGCAGCAACGACGAAAAAATTGACACGCGCTATGTCATATCCCACCTTGGTTGTACTCATGGCAATCGGGGTTTTCGCCATAATGGTTACTGTGGCTCTACCGCCGCTGGTTGGACTATTTACCTCACTTGGTGCTGAGTTACCCTGGACGACAAAACTAGTCATCGCTATGGCTAGTTTCCTCGGCAACTATAAGCTGTACCTTCTAGGAGGACTACTTACCCTAATTATTTTAATCGTTGGCTACGTGAGGTTACCGGCCGGAAAACTAACCATGGACAGGTTGATGTTGAAGGCGCCGGTAGTTGGTTCTATCAATATACAACAAAATATGTACCGCTTCTGCCAGTCAACGTCAATGATGTTAAAAGCCGGGCTACAGTTGCCTAACATAATGAATATCGTAATTGAAACCGTCGGGAACGGGATTATCCGCCAGGCATTACAGGATACCCGAGATAAACTGCTTCAGGGGCATAGTTTGTCTCAGTCGATGGCTGCCACTAACCTATTTCCCAAGCTTCTGGTGGAGATGATAGTCGTGGGGGAGAAGACGGGTAACCTGGACTCCACTCTCGCCACCCTTGCTGATTTTTATGAACAGAGGGTTGACCAGAGGATTGATACCCTCATATCGATGATAGAGCCCGCTTTGACGCTAGGTATTGGGCTGGTGGTTGCCTTCATCGCCCTCTCAATGATAACGCCGATGTACTCCATACTGCAGTCTCTATGATAACTGGCTACGGTAGGTGTGAGAAGATGGTAAGGACAATAAAGCAATGGGTTGGAAAGGTAAAAGTCCGACTTCAAGATCAAAGAGGACTAAGTCTGGCTGAGTCTGTAGTCGCGGTTGCCATCATAGGGATCGCCGTGGTTGCTTTTGTAACAGCACTATCAGCTGGGTCAATTGCAGCGCGTGAGGGAGGACAGGAAGTTGTAGCGCAGAGATTAGCGCGAACCCAGCTGGAATACATCAAAAGCTGTCCCTATGATACCACCTATTCTACAGTCGATACACCAGAAGGCTATACCATTTCTGTTGGGGTTGATTCTACCCCTGATAATGATGCTGACATTCAAAAAGTAACGGTAACTATCTTCCGAGCTGGTGACAACATTACGGCAGTCGAGAACTATAAGGTGAACCGATGATGAAGTGGCAGCGAGGGTTTACCTTAGTTGAACTGCTCGTATCCACTGCTATTACCGGCCTTATCCTTAGTGGACTGGGTACGGCTATCTACCAGATTATTACCGTTACCGAGTATGGCAACGATAGGCTAACAGCCATGCATGAGCTTCAAAACATGGCTCACTGGTTTAGCCTTGACGGGCAGAGGGCGAGCGCGGCAAGCGGCGGTAGCGAGCTGGTGCTTACTCTATCCGACGACTCGTCAGTTACCTATACCGTGGTGGGCACTGAGCTTTACCGCACGGCTGATAGCTCAAATATGACGCTGGCACGGAACATCACCAGTGCTAACTTCTCCGTTGAAAACCGCTTTATCACCATGACCATAACCTCGTCCCCTCAGGGCAGATGGGGAGTGAGTGAGAATGGAACTTACAAGGTTTACCGCCGACTTACAGAGGAGCAAGAGTGATGGATGGCGAAAAAGGACAGGTTCTTCCTCTAGCCCTGGTTGCTCTGGCTATTGGCTCAATGGTCATAACGCCCTTCATCAGTCACGCCAGCAGCAGCCTTATTGGCTCTCGAATCTACGGGCAGGCGATAGCCGAGCAATACTCTGCTGACGCCGGGGTGGAGCACGCTATCTGGCGCCTGACCGACGGTGGTCTCGCAGATGAGTTGCCTTCCCCGGGAGACAACACTATCTATCAGGTGAGTGAAACGGTTAACGGCGTAGCACCTAGCATCACGGTGACCAGAGATATGGTGACTATAGCCAGCGATGACTTCGAGAGCGTGGGTTGGTCCGGTGGTAGTGGCTGGCTTGATGCCTGGTATTACGAGGGTGATGCAAGTATTGTAACTGAGAGAAGCCCTTACCAGGGAAGCTACCACCTACGGCTGAGAAGAAGTAACGGATATGTAAAGCGGGCCGTTGACCTTTCTGGCTATTCCAGCGCCAGCCTCCAATTCTGGGCCAAGACTAGGTCATTTGAGCGTGGTGAAGAAGCAAGGTGTTTGGTCAGCTCCAACGGGGCCGACTGGACGGTAGTTAAGACCTGGATAAATGGAGATGACGACAATACCTATTACTTCTACGAGATTGATTTGTCTTCGTACACGCCCTCCAGTGAGTTCTGGATTGCCTTTCAGGCTGATATGTCAGGGACAGGAGACCAGCTTTATGTTGACGACCTGAAGGTGGTAAGTGTGTTCACTGGTGCTGCCCTGGGATTGCCGAGCGACGACTTCGAAAGTGGCGGTTGGTCTGGAGGTTCAAGCTGGCTGTATGGCTGGTATCACGAGGGCACTTCGCAGGTCACAAGTAGTGGTAACCCTTATGAAGGAAACTACCACCTGAGAATGAGGAGAGGGAATAGCTATGTGGACCGGGCGGCGGATTTATCCGGCCAGTCTAACCTCCGCCTCCAGTTCCGGGCTAAGGTGAGTTCTTTTGAAGGTAGCGACTCTATGGAGTGCCTGGTAAGCTCTGATGGCGAGACCTGGACTACCGTCCAGACCTGGACCAGCGCCGATAGTGATAATACTTATCACTTCTGTGACATCGACTTATCGCCCTACACCATGTCCAGTGAGTACTGGGTTGCCTTCCAGTCGGGGATGAACAACAGGAATGATTATTTCTACGTTGATGACCTGAAGATAACAGCGCCTTTTGTCGTCTACCAGATTGTATCTACCGTCGGCGACAGAACTATCAGAGCCGTCGTTAAAATTTCGGACACAACCGTTTCTATTCTCTCGTGGTAGGTGGAATAGTATGAGCGCAGGAGACACTGGTGAAGGGTAAGTTAATGATTACGCTCGTAGTAATTGCTTCAGTAGTAGTCTACGCTTATTTCGGCATGGGCTATATGAAACAGCGCAATGAGCGTGAGGTGCTGATTTCCCATATTACCGACGTCAGCCAAACACTTGCCCAAATGCCCAAGCCTCCGCAGGACCTGGAGCAGCGATTAGCAGCTGCTCAGGCTAGTCTGGCTGCCGAGCAAGGTACATTCCCCGGCAAGATGAACAGCACCCATATCATCAATAGCATTCTCAAGCTGGCCGATGACTGCGATGTTAAAGCCATCCCTTTGATAACTCGACCGTGGTCAATAGAGAATGTTGGGAAATATGGCTATCATGTTTTCCGGTTAGATGTAACCGTTGAGGGAAGTTTCTCACAAGTGGTCAGTTTCGTTAGCAAATTGGAAAATGGGGAGTTTAGGACACTTATCGTGGAGGACCTGAGTGTCACCAGGGTTACCGAACAGTCCGAAGGAGAAACTGTTACCGAGGGAATCATGGCTAGCTTGGGTCTGGCTATCTATACGCAGTCTGCGGCTTCTGAGTAGAGGCGAAGGGTTTGTTTACATAATGTATGCAACGCTAAATATCAGTGCCACCAGCATGAGGCTCCTCTCCGTGGAGGGAAGTCGGGTAAAGAAGTGGGGGGATGTATCTCTCGCACCGGAGCTGGTCAGGGATGGACTCATTTTACAGCCGAAAGCGGTAGGGGCAGTCATCGACGACCTGTTTGAATCAATGAAAGTCCCTAAGGAGCGAGTTATCATTACCCTGACTGGCTTGTCCTTTACTTACCGCATCCTGAGCTTGCCCCGGATGAAGCCCGACCTTTTAGAGGAGGCTATCCTGCGGGGGGCAAAGAGAGAAATACCACTGCCTCTAGAGGAACTTTACCTTTCATGGCAAGCTATCGGTAGTAAAGACGATGAGATGGATTTCTTTGTTTTAGGTGTGCCGCGGAATCTTATTGATGCCATGGTTCAGACGCTGGAAGAGGCTGGAGTGAAGCCTTATATCATGGGTCTGAAGCCGCTGGCATTGGCTAGAGCAGCCAATCGAGGAGATGCCCTAATAGTAGATTTGGAGCCCGATTGTTTCGATATTGTTCTAGTAGCTAATGGTATTCCCGCTATTATGCACACAATAACTCCAAGAGGGGAAGGGGCGGATATAGAGGACAACATTCGGCGGCTGGCAGACGAGTTGTCAAAAACAGTAAAGTTCTATAACAGCAGCCACCCAGAAAACCTTCTTAGTCCAACCACACCTTTGTTGCTGACTGGAGAGCTCTCAACCAATGCCACCGCCAGCAAGATTATCCAAGCCGAGATAGAATACCCAGTCGAGCCCTTAGTTCCACCACTGGAATTCCCTACGGACTTACCTATTGCTTTATATGCAACCAATATGGGGCTTGCTCTTAAAAAGGTGCCATGGAAGCAAGGATTAAAAGGAGATGCTACCCGTTTCCACGATATAAACCTTAATATATTGCCTGGTAAAAAAGAAGCTAGAGCCTTCTCAGTATCAATACGAAACATACTTCTCACTCTGGCTTTAATAATTATTATTGGTCTCCTATCTCCTCTGTACTTGGTTAAGAGTCAAGCTGATGCTGAAACTGTGCGATTGCAAGCTGAGTTGAGTGGCGTTAGCCAGGAACTCCGTCAAGCTCGGCTCGCTATCGATGAGGCAAAGCAAATCGAGGACACTATAAATGAAATAGCAGCCGATGTGGAAACCCTGAAACAGGAGCATCAAGGCATTCTCAGCAAAGAAGATAACTTCGCCAGCAAACTGACATTGGTTACCGATGCCCTTCCATCTGGAGCGCATTTCACCTATATAGAGGTAGGAACTGGCCAGCTCACTGTAAAGGGTGAAGCTGATAGCTCCTTCACGGTCATCAGCTACGCAATGGCTTTGGAGTCACAAGGGGTGTTCCCTGAAGTTCGCGTTGCTGAGATTGGTGAGAATAGGAGTACTGAAGATGAGACCACAGAGGTGGAGAGCAGTGGAGTATTCTTCACAATTATTATTAGCTTCTAATCAGAGAGGCTGGTTACCCAGCCTCTCTAACACCCTTGATAGCTATAAAGTTAGCTTTAGCTCTTCCCTATTCTAAACATCTTGGTGCCACATACGGGGCAAACACCCTGGGTCGCTGGCTTTCCATTCTTCATGGTTATGGCTTTGGCATCCCGCATTTCTCTCTTGGCACGACATTTCACGCAATAGGCTTGCATCGAGTCTACCTCCCTTTTTGTTATGAACGATAAACTATTTCCGCCGTGGTGTCAATACCCACAGACGCTTGATATGCAGGTCACACTTCGATGAATTGTGACTAGGATGACTTGCGCAGAGCTTGTTCTCACTCTTAGGTCTTTTTCACATAGACCTTGATTTCCCTACCCTCCTCTTCCACTCCTAGAAACTCGTGTCCGGTGGCCTGGCACCATGCCGGCATGTCCTGAGTAATCCCCTTATCATCAGCCACCACTTCCAGAACCTCACCCTGCTTGAGCTGTTTAATCTTCTCCGCAGTTTTGACAATAGGCATAGGACAGTAAAGCCCTATGCAATCCAAGCTCTGGTCTGCCTTCATCTCCTCCTCCTTGATTTGCCTCAGCACAATTCTGGTTAGATGAAGAGGGTCACCTTTGACTGGCGAGCTTCGCCCAGGAAATAGGCAGCGCCAGCCAGACTCTCCACTTCACTGCGGAAAGTGTCTGTTACTGGAGGCAAGCCCATCACCCCACACGTAGTGGTGCAAGCAATAAGTTTTACCCCCATTTGATGTGCCATAGCGATAAACTCGTCGATGGACGGCATATTAGTATCCTTCATCAGCTGTTTCATCATCCAGGTACCGAGGCCAAACATATTAAACTTGGAAAGCTTTAGCCGCCTGGAGCCGCCCCGGTTTATGAGGTTCAGCATCTTCCTCATCAGCCCTTTGCTCTTAATGCTACCTTCATTTCTTTTAATAATGTTCAGTCCCCAGAAAGTGAAGAACATGCTCACCTCCATCCCCATACTGGCGCCAGTTACCGCCAGCATAAAAGCAGCCAAGGCCCGTTCCAAGTCCCCGCTTAAGACAGCTATGGTTAATTTTTCCTTCTCTGCCATTTAGACCTCCATTTAAAGCAACCTCAACCCTTAATCTCAGTCCCACAATGTGGGCAGACCCTATTCTCCCGGGGCACAGGTTCACGGCACTTAGGACAGTAAAATATGGTTACTCTGCAAGCCTGGCAGTATGGGAAATTGGCCTCCATTATCTCCGTATCACAGTAGGGACAGAAAATAGGCTTTCTTTCTTCTTTTTGTTCTGTCATCACTCCTTTCCTCCTCCTTTCGCCTTCTTGCTCAGGTAATCTTGTATAGCTTTATGCAAAGCTTGGGCACCCAGATTGGAGCAGTGAAACTTGTTTTTGGGCAATCCCTCAAGTTCATTAGCCACCGAGCGGGGAGTGATTTTCATCGCTTCTTCCAGTGTCTTGCCCTTAGCCATTTCACTGACCATACTGGAAACGGCAATGGCTGCGCCACAACCGAAGGTCTTGAACTTAACATCCTCCAGGTGGTCATCTTTAACCTTTATGTAGAAGGTCATCATGTCCCCGCATACCGGGTTGCCTTCCTCACCAACTCCGTCTGGATTTTCGAGTTCCCCTACATTGCGGGGATTCATAAAGTGTTCCATTACCTTTTCGCTATATACCGGCATATTACTTGCCTCCTTTACTTTCTTTTATGAATTTGGCGTAAAGTGGCGACATCTGCCGCAGTCTGTCTACGATGGGAGGCAGTACCTCAAGGACATAGTCTATATCTTTAGCGGTATTATCTATGCCCAGGCTAAAGAGGAGGGAGCCCTGGGCCAGCTCGTGAGATATCCCCATGGCGATGAGCACGTGTGAGGCTTTAAGAGCCCTTGAGGTGCAGGCTGAACCACTGGAGACGGCGACTCCTTGGCTATTTAATAACATAAGCATGGATTCACCCTCGATAAACTCCACGCAGAAGCTGGCGTGTCCGGGAAGGCGATTTTGTGGGTGACCGGTAACCACTACGTGGTCAATCTTACCTGGCAATTCCGTTAGCAAGCGGTCACGGAGTGGAGTGAGATGCTCTACTTGAGCCGCCACATTCGTTGTAGCCAGTTCAGCAGCCTTACCCAGACCGACAATAGCTGGGACATTCTCTGTGCCGGCACGCCGCCCTCCCTCCTGCACACCACCATCAAGAAGAGGCATAATGCGCACTCCCTTTCGCACCCAGAGGGCACCTATTCCTTTGGGACCGTAGAACTGGTTTCCGGCCAGGCTCAAGCTGTCCACCCCCAATCTCTTTACATCTACCGGTATAGTTCCAGCCGTAGCCACGGCATCAGTATGGAAGACCACGTTATTCTCTCTGGTTATTCTGGCAATCTCCTGTATTGGCTCTATGGTGCCCGCCTCGCCATTGGCATGCATCACTGATACGAGTATAGTATCTTTCCTCAAGCTTTTTCGCACATCCTCTGGGTCAACTAGACCATGCTTATCCACCGGCACCAGGCTCAGCTCAAAGCCCCATTTCTCCAGAGTTCTGGCTGAGTGCAGTACTGAGAAATGCTCAATAGCCGATACGACCACATGCTTACCCTTATTTTGTTTAACTAGCGTCAGCCCCTTAATGGCGAAATTGTTGCTTTCAGTGCCGCTGCCGGTAAAGATTATCTCCTCGGCATCGGCACCGATAAGTTGAGCCACCTGCGCTCGAGCAACCTCCACTGCTTCCCGCGCAGCATCACCCCAGTTGTGAAGTGAGGATGGGTTGCCATAAGTCTCACCCAGGAATGGCGTCATTGCCTGCCAAACCTCAGGGTGAAGTGGAGTAGCGGAGGCATTATCCAAATAGACTTTTCTCATATCGATACCTCCTAGCCATACTATTATTCTAACGCGCCTTGCTCATACAAGCAAAAGAAACTATTGCTAAACCCACCTTCAGTAACCAGTCCTCTCGAGGCAGGTATTTCTAAATTATTATGATATGATTATTAAAACAGGTATATGATTTAAATCATAGTCGGCAATGCCAATAAGTCTTACTATAGGTGTAGGAGTTAAAACTCAAGCGTCCACCGCTAGAGGAGGTGACAGGAGTGACGAGCAAATGTCCTGGTCAGGATTTCAGGAAGCTGCGGGTGTCACTACACAAATGCCCCCACTGTGGTGCTGAGGTTGAAATCTTCTCTGACGAAATAAAAGTGAAGTGCCAGAAGTGTGGTGAGATGGTCTACCAGGAGAAGATACCTTCCTGCATTGACTGGTGTGCTTCCGCCCGCCAATGCCTGGGGGAGGAGAGGTGGAAGGAGTTGAGAGGCGAGGACTAGCCGGGCGTATTCTATCAAGAACTATTCATGTCCGATGCCGTCGGGATTTTCGAGCTCCCCTACATTCCTCGGGTTCTTGAAGTGCTCCATCACCTTCTCGCTATACAGTGACCACACATCACCCACCACCCACGTTTTCCTCTCCTATCTGTGGCTTTTCAGGAGTGGCGACATAGCTCTGAGCTTGGTAACAATTCTGGGCAGGATGTCCAAAACCCGCTCTATGTCCTCCTCAGTGGTCCACTTGCCTAGACTAAACCTTAAGGAGCCATGCGCCTGCTCATGGGAAAGGTTTATTGCCAAAAGAACATGAGATGGTTCAAGGCTTGATGAGTTGCAGGCAGAGCCGGTAGAAACGCAAATGCCTGCCAAGTCAAGGTTCAGGACCATTGATTCGCCTTCAACATAATCAATACTTATGTTGACATTATTAGGTAGCCTCATTGTGGGATGACCGTTTAAGCGGGCGTGGTCAATCTGTTCCAGAAGTTCCTTAACGAGCCGGTCACGAAGACAAGTCAGCCGCTCCGCTTCCTCACTCATTTCCTGCCGGGCAAGTTCTACCGCCTTACCAAAGCCTACAATTCCAGGCACATTCTCAGTGCTAGCTCGCCGCCTTCTCTCCTGCTCACCTCCATGTATGAAGGGAGCCAGCTTGGTACCTTTTCTGACATACAGTGCTCCAGCTCCCTTGGGGCCGTAGAGTTTGTGCGCCGACATAGAGAGTAAATCCACTTCGAGCTTATCTACATCCACCGGGATATGCCCCACCGTTTGCACAGCGTCAGTGTGGAAACAGATTCCTGCCTCCTTGGCGACCTTCCCTATCTCAGCTATCGGCTCTATGGTGCCTATCTCGTTATTGGCGTGCATCACCGAAATGAGGGTGGTTTTGTCTGTGATGGCCTTTTTGACATCGTGGGGGTGAACCAAGCCATACTCATCTACCGGTAGGTAGGTTATCCCGAATCCCCTTCCCTCCAAAAACTTGCACGTCTCTATCACCGCGTGGTGTTCGATGGAGCTGGTAATGATGTGATTTCCTCTGTTCTCGTTGGCGTAAGCTATACCCTTTATGGCGAAGTTATCTGCCTCAGTTCCACCGCTGGTAAAAACAATTTCTTCATCACGGGCATTAATAAGATTGGCAACCTTAACCCTCGCCTCTTCAGTAGCTCCTTTTGCCTCCTGCCCATAGGAATGGATGCTCGAAGGGTTACCAAAGGCATCGGTAAAATACGGGAGCATTGCCTTTACCACCTCAGGGTGTATCGGCGTGGTGGCAGCATAATCAAGGTATCTCCTTCTCATCTTTCTTAGCCCTCCACAATGTCTCCAATGACAGGGTCAATCCTCACCCCTTTGCTAATCGCCCAGGTGATGCCATCCTCTATTTCCTTCTCTTCTCCCTCCAGTTCCAGCACCACCCAACCCTTATCCTCGGATACATCAGCACGGCGAATATTGGTCACCACCTTGAACTGGTGACTGAGAGTATAGATAATGGGCTCCCTGATTAGCTCTTGGGGAAAGGTAAACATTACTTGTCTTTTGACCATCTTAGCCCCCTTTATCTTTCCTTGGATTAGTATAGCACGGGTGAGGTATGACAGTCTCAAACTTGCGCCCCGAGCACTTCTTCAAGTTTTACGGAGTATCGCTTGTCACCTCCTCTCATTAGGTTTGTTTCTGATTTCGACCTTTGAGCCTGGGTAAGCACCTACCATACCTGTCTAGGGTGTTATTCTGGCTAACCTAAAGAGCACTACTCCAGTCCCGCCAAGGGCAATTCCTGTGACAATCATAAAGACGCCACTCGCCTTTACGACGGTGAAAATGCCGAAGGATGCTACGGCAAGATATAGGTAGTTCTCAAGATTGAGAGCTTGGGCGTAGCTCAACTGCTGGAGGTCTGTAGGGTCGAAGCGTCCTTCGCCTAAAAGGTCTCCATAGGTCGGGGCTATACCATGACGATGCTCCCTAACGATATCACCCGCAGTCTGTGCTTTCTCAGGAGTATCAACGATGCCTTCAACACCATCAATTGTTATTTCCTCTTGCTGCATAGCCTCAGTCAGGAAAGCTTCTTTAGCAAATCCCTGCTGAATAAAGACTATACCAATAGCTAAGGATATTACTGCACATATTATTACAACTATTGCTAGATATCGGCTTGTACGTCTCATAATTTACTTTTACCTCCTTTATTTTGCCTATTTTTGTTGAATTTCCGCTTGTCTCTTACCAAGCGTCTTCTTAATTATATATTATATGCCTGGTGCAACCTAGTAGAGCTCTTGAAAAAGCCAGGTGGACAGATAGCGCTCGCCGGTATCAGGCAAAACTACCACTATAAGCTTACCCTTATTGGCTGACCTTTTGGCTACCTCTAATGCTGCCCAGGTTGCCGCTCCCGAGGATATACCGGCCAATATTCCTTCCTCTTTAGCTAATCTTCTAGCCGTTATTCCGGCATCTTCATTGGTGACCTTAATAATTTCATCGACCAAATCTGTCCGCAACACGTCAGGGATAAAACCAGCCCCGATGCCCTGAATCTTGTGGGCCCCTGGCTTCCCCCCGGAGAGAACCGGGGAATCGACAGGCTCAACGGCGATTGCCTCAAACTGCGCCCTCCTGGGCTTGATTACTTCGGCTACTCCGGTAATCGTTCCTCCGGTTCCTACCCCAGAGACTAGAATATCTGTCTTGCCATCGGTATCTCTCCAGATTTCCTCGGCTGTGGTCAGCCGGTGCACCTCTGGATTTGCCGGGTTCCTAAACTGTTGGGGCATAAGATAATCGGGGTTCTCCGCCACCAATTGCTCGGCTTTCCTGATTGCCCCTGGCATCCCATCTGCTCCTGGTGTTAGCACCAGCTCAGCGCCGAAAACTGATAGGAGCCGCCTCCGCTCCAGGGACATAGTGTCCGGCATGGTAAGGATGAGCTTATATCCCCTGGCAGCGCAGACGAAGGCAAGAGCGATGCCTGTATTACCGCTAGTAGGCTCGACGATTACTGTATCCTTATTGATGAGCCCCATCTCCTCAGCAGCAACAATCATTGACATTCCTATCCTGTCCTTCACGCTGCCTAAGGGATTAAAGGACTCAAGCTTGGCCACTACCTCTGCCTTCAATCCGCCGGTTATTCGGTTCAATCTGACAAGGGGCGTATTCCCGACTAGCTCGGTAGAGTCCTTGGCTATGCCTCTGGTTAGCCTGGGTATGCCTACCGTCTTGTAATGGAGTTTATCTACTTTTTGCATTGTCTCTGGTATCTTCACTATTTCCTCCTTTTGCACACCTCGTTCGAGTTATCAACTGTAAACTTATATGTAGTACATCACCTCTTCGGGGCGCCCTTTTCTTTTTTGCCGCTCAACCAAATCCTGTAAGGTTGTAGATTCCAGAACTCCGTTCACTGCCTTTTTCATTTCACCCCAGATATCCCGGGTGACACATAATTCAGAGCGGCTACATACTCCTGGATTGTTAATGCACTCCACCGGAGCAACTGAGCCTTCAAGAAGTTGGATGACCTCGCTCAATCTTATCTCTTCGGGAGGCTTGGCTAACGAGACCCCACCTCTGGGACCCCGAGTACTCAGCACCATACCCGCAGCTATAAGGGGGGTAATTAAGTGTTCTAGATACTGTAGTGGGATCTGCTGCCTCTGGGAGATATCTTTTAATAGAACCGGTCCTTCTCCCTGGTGAAGGGCTAGCTCTAAGAGTGCCCTAGTTCCATATCGTCCTCTAGTGGAAAGCTTCACTGCTCTATCCTCATTGTTTACTATTATGACCAACAAAGTATACAATACCATAAGACGGGGTTTTTGTCAATAGTCTTTATGACTTTTAATAGAATAAAGATTCGTCAATAAAGCCAGAGAGGATTGGATAGATGCTATAAGGCACAAAGAGGCTTACGTTTCCTGAAAAAAGCGTTGACAAAGTATTCCCCAATAGTTTATACTTCTATTCTGGAGTGGAGAGAGCTTGTTTTTTATAATACTATTCTACATGTTTTCCTGAAGGAAAGCAGGGCTTTCCTTTTTTTGTAGTAGGTAGTTAAGCTGGTAAATTTGGGGAAAAGGGACGTAGATATTAAGGAGGTGCTATGGAGCTAAACCGGAGAGATTTCCTAAAAGCCTCGGGATTTGGGGTGGGTGGTATTTTTCTGCTTGGAGCACTTGACCCTAGTGTAGCCTTAGCCGGAGTACCTAAAGTCTTACCACTGAAAAAAAGGATTGGCGAAAAGAGCACTATCTGCCCCTATGATGGTACCGGCTGTGGTTTCATCATTGCTGCCGAGAATGGTAGGGTGGTAAACATCGAGGGTGACCCTGACCACCCTATTAACCGTGGAGGTGCCTGTGCCAAGGGCGCTACGTTACGCCAGCTATCTGCCGATAATCCCTGGCGGTTGAGCAAGGTTCTTTACCGACAGCCGGGTGGAACCGAGTGGGAGGAAAAAGAATGGGACTGGGCAATCGATAGGATTTCTCACAAGATTAAAAACACAAGGGACGCCAGTTTCATCGTGAAGGATAGTAAGGGTAATCTAGTAAACCGTACCGAGGCCATCGCTAACCTGGGAGGTTCAGCCCTGGATAACGAGGAATGCTACCTTCTGGCGAAGCTAACACGGGCGTTAGGTTTGGTGTATATTGAGCATCACGCCCGGATATGACATTCCCCCACCGTCGCCAGTTTGGCGGAAAGCTTTGGTCGCGGGGCAATGACCAACCACTGGAACGATATTGCCAATAGCGATTGCATCCTGGCAATAGGTTCCAATGCTGCCGAGAATCACCCGGCCTCTTTTGGCTATATTATGAAAGCCCAAGACAAGGGTGCTAAGCTTATTAGCGTTGACCCCAGGTTCACCAGAACCTCATCCAAAGCAGATATATATGCCCCCCTGCGGTCCGGGACTGACATTGCCTTCATCGGTGGCATGATTAAATATGTGCTCGATGATATCGAGCGTAACCCCGACAACTACAATATGACCTACATTACGGAATACACCAATGCTTCTTACCTCATCGACCCCGGTTTCAAGGGTCCTGCCGAGCTTGAAGGTCTATTTTCTGGCTATGCCGGCAGCCTAAATGAAACTGACGGCGGAAAGAGGAAGTATGATAAATCTAGCTGGCAGTACCAAGTGGATGCACAGGGTATCCCCAAGAAAGACAAGACTCTTAAAGACCCGAACTGTGCCTTCCAACACCTGAAGAAGCATTTTGCCCGTTACACTCCAGAAAAGGTGAACAGTATTTGCGGCGCTCCTACTGATACCTTCCTTGAGGTTTGTAAAACTTATGCTGCTACCGGTAAGACGGGTAAGGCAGGTACTATAATGTATGCCATGGGGACTACCCAGCATACATATGGCGCACAGAACATACGGTCTTACTGCATACTACAGCTACTCCTGGGTAACATCGGAGTCTGTGGCGGTGGCATTAATGCCCTGAGGGGTGAATCCAACGTGCAGGGTTCTACTGACCACTGCCTGCTGTTCCATATTCTCCCTGGATACTTGAAGGTACCCATAAACACGGATACCTCGCTTGACACATACCTAGAGCGGACTACCCCCCAGAGTAATGACCCTAATAGTGCTAACTGGTGGCAGCATACGCCTAAGTATGTGGTCAGCCTCCTCAAAGCCTGGTACGGAGATGCTGCCAGTAAAGATAACCAGTTTAGCTTCCATTACCTGCCCAAGATTGAGGCCGGCAAGAACTATTCCCACATTTCTCTGTTCGAGGCCATGAACTCAGGTGTAATTAAGGGCTTAATGTGCTGGGGGCAGAACCCGGCAGTAGGCGGCCCCAATGCTAACCTGGAACGAAAGGCACTGGACAAACTAGACTGGATGGTGGTCACAGACCTCTGGCATACCGAGACAGCTGATTTCTGGAAGCGTCCGGGCGCAGACACTGCTAACATCAAGACCGAGGTCTTCCTACTTCCAGCTCTGAGTTCCTACGAGAAAGAAGGAAGTGTTACCAATAGTGGTCGCTGGAGTCAGTGGCGATACAAAGCTGCTGATGGTCCGGGAGATGCCAAGGAGGACCTGTGGATGCTGACCGCAATCGCCCTCAAGTTAAAGGAACTCTACGCTAAGGAGGACGGGCCCAATGCCGAGGCGATTACCAAGCTTACCTGGGACTATGGAGCGCATCATCCCGATGTGCACAAGGTAGCCAAGGAAATAAACGGCTATGACCTGACCACAGGTAAGTTACTTCCAAGCTTTGGTAAGTTGAAGGACGACGGCACCACCACCTCAGGCAACTGGCTCTACTGTGCCAGTTACACCGAGGATGGAAACATGGCTGCCCGCCGTGACCCGACTCCCGGCCCGTTTAATGTTGGTCTTTACCCAAAGTGGGCTTGGTGCTGGCCAGTGAACCGGCGGATTATCTATAACCGAGCCTCGGTTGACCTCAACGGAGTGCCGTGGGATAAGGAACACCCGGTTATCTGGTGGCAGGATGGAAAGTGGGTAGGTGATGTGCCTGATGGTGGTTGGCCACCGATGGCAGTCGACCCGGAGAAGACCAAGCACCCGTTCATCATGAAGCCAGAAGGGCATGCTCGTCTCTTTGGTTCCGGCATGGCTGAGGGTCCGTTACCGGAGCATTATGAGCCCTGGGAGGCCCCAATACAAAATCCCATGTCAAAACAACAGAATAACCCCGCCTTCAAGGTCTGGCATCCTGAAGAGCAAGGTACTGCTAACCGCTTTCCGATAGTGTGCAGCACCTACCGGGTCAGCGAGCACTGGCAGGGAGGGCAGATGACCCGTAACTGTCCCTGGTTAGTGGAGATGATGCCAGAGCCCTTTGTTGAAATGAGCGAAGAGCTGGCGGCAGAGAAGAGTATCGTTAATGGGGAAAAGGTTATTGTGGAATCAGCCAGGGGGCAAGTGACGATGGTAGCCATGGTCACCAAGCGCTTCAAGCCGTTCCATTTGAATGGACGCACGGTGCATCAGGTAGGTATGCCATGGCACTGGGGCTACACCGGTCTATCAACCGGGGACAGCGCCAATGTTCTCACACCCCATGTTGGTGATGCTAACACCATGATACCGGAGTATAAAGCCTTCCTGGTTAATGTCCGTAAGGCTTAGTCAAATAGTAATAGATGAGTCTTTACTTGGAGGTAATAATGGCAGATAAAGCAATCTTGTACGACGCGACAAAATGCACTGCCTGCCGCGGCTGCCAGGCTGCTTGTAAGCAGTGGAACGAGAACGATGAGGTTATACCTGAGGAGGAAAATGGCGTAAAGTCAGTTAACTGGGGCAGTTATGAAAATCCCCCTGACCTCTCCCCCCAAACTTGGCTCAAGATGGAGTTCCGTGAGGTAGAGCGAGAGGGGAAGGTGGACTGGCTCTTCACCCGTCGAGCCTGCATGCACTGCTCAGATGCCGCCTGTGTTAAGGTGTGCCCCACTGGTGCCCTCTACCATCATGAACTCGGCTTTGTTGCTTATGATAAGGACCTTTGTAGCGGCTGTGGCTACTGTGTAGACTTCTGCCCCTTCCATATACCGCGGAGCCAGCGTGATTTGCTGACCGGTGTCGCTAAAATGGACAAGTGTACCTTCTGTACTACTCCCGGCTTAGATCGAATTGCTGCTGGCTATGAGCCAGCTTGCGTCAAAACCTGTCCTACCGGTGCGCTGATATATGGTGACCGCAATGAGTTGGTGGCAGAGGGGAAGAAACGAGTGCAGTCTCTTAAAACTAAGGGGTATAGCAATGCATACTTATACGGCGATAAGGAGCTTGGTGGCTTGCATGTTATGTATGTCCTGAGTGACTCCCCTGAAGTTTACGGGCTTCCCGTAAATCCTCAAGTTCCGGCGGCAGCTATCGCTTGGCAGGATGTAATTCAGCCATTGGGCTGGGCGGTAGGCGGATTAACCATTCTCGGGTTGGGATTAAATTACCTTATCGCCCGAGAAGCAAAACTAACCAAGGAACTACCTGGTAAGAAGGAGGAATAGGATGGAGACAGAAATTGAACGCTATCGTAAGCCAACCCGGATTTTACACTGGATACATGCTGGTGCTTTTGTAGCCCTGTTTCTCACCGGTCTTATATTGTTTGTTCCCCCTCTGGGGTTCCTGGCACAGGATAGCTGGACCCGGGTCATACACCGTGTCGCAGCAATTCTCTTTGTGGTAGCACCTCTCATTTATATACCTCTCAACTGGAAGGCAACTTTGAGAGGGATAAAGGATGCCTTCTCCTGGGGAGGAAAAGACATGGGCTGGATGCAAGCAGCTCCCCGCTACTATTTTCTGAGCGATGAAGAGGCAATGCCTCCGCAGGAGCATATGAATACCGGCCAGAAGCTATGGTGGTTAATGGTTATTGTCTTCGGAGTAATCTTTGCCATAACCGGGGTTATTATGTGGTTTGCCAAGACAGCGGCACCGATTGCGCTTCTGCAATGGATGGTTATCATTCATGATGTAGCCTTCATTGCTACTGGCTCTATGCTTTTTGTCCATATTTACCTCTCGGTGGTTCATCCCCTGATGCGCCCGTTGCGGACTGGGGCATGGAGTTCTATGGCTCGGGGCAAAGTATCAGCCGACTATGCTAGGTCACATCATGCTAAATGGTACGATAGAGTTTCTAAGGAGAAGGAGGCAGAGCTCCATTGACCACGGGAACAGATAGCAAAATCCTTAGAAAACTGGAGGAGCAGCAAAAGAAAGAAGGAAGTCTATCACAGCTTTTGGAGTTCTATCAGAAGTTACTTCGCATTCAAACTAGGGTTGGGAAACGTATAGACGTGCCCAACCTTAGTTTTACTGATGATGATATCAATGCACGAGCAGAGCAGGGGAAACCATTAATAGGATTTAACGACCTTGTCCTCAATTGGTCACTACTGCGCGATGTGTTTGTGGAAGTCACCGCCGTCTTTGCCGACTACCCCGAACTTTTTGGTAGGCTCCCCAAAAGCCTGAGGGAGCCAAAGTCTCACCCATCACTCCCCAAGAAAGTGGTTAAGGCATGGTTCGAGGGAGCCAAGTTGCCTTCTACGATAGCAGTCGATGATGTTAATGAATATCTTCTCCTAGAAGCTATAATCCAGGCTGCTCTCAGGCCTTTCTTGATAAGCCATTGCAAAGCCCTGCTTGGCTTCGTGAAGCAGGAGCAGTGGTGGCGTGGATATTGCCCAATTTGCGGAGGTAATCCCGATTTCGCTTTTCTGGACAAAGAGCGTGGGGCTAGGTGGCTATTATGCTCTCGATGTGATGCTGAGTGGCTTTTTCGACGTTTAGAGTGCCCATATTGCGGCACCCAAGACCAAGGTGTCCTAGCCTATTTCACTGACGATGAAGGGCTTTATCGGCTCTATGTATGCGAGCGATGTCAGCACTATTTGAAAGCCATAGACCTCCGGCAGGCTGGGGGTGAGGTCTTGCTGCCCTTGGAGCGTTTTCTTACCCTCGACATTGATATTCAAGCCCACAAGAATGGATATAGTCCTTGTGCGAAAGCTGGAGGAGGTGAAGGGATGGAAAGGCAGTGGGGGGGCAACTCTACTGGCAAGGGAAGAAAGCTAAGATGAATGCTAAAGAGCAGGTATCAATCAAAGATGTGCGTTAGGAGCAGAGGTGTGGAACTAAGCCAGAGAGGCTTTCCTCCCAACCCAGTTTCTGCCGTGATACCTATTTCTAACTTACAAAAACAGCTAAACCGCCTGCCTTCACCTAGTGCTTTATGCCTAGGCGTTACTGCCTAAAATTAGGTATAAGTGCTTATCCACATACTTATTTGAATTAAGGCTGGCGTTAAACTATATATTCAGTCGGCCAGTCTGGCAACTCCTTCAATGCAGGATGCTCTTTCCACCCCGGAATCTTGGCAATTCTTTTAGCGGTGGCTTTATACTTTTCCCAATCAGCGGCAGCATACATAGCCATTTTCTGCGCTGCTAGAGAGCCTTCCGTATGAATAAAGGCACCATCGTGGCCGTGACCTACCAAGTCCTTTACCAGCCTTATGGCCTTAAGCCGGTGCTCGGTTGGTATGCCATCTTTGCCGGCAAGGTACTTTTCAATATAAGGCCTTTCTTCAGGGTTCATCCAATCCTTGTAGGAGAAGACAGTGCTTGCCAGCCCACCGGCGACATCGGCAACGAGCTTGGAAGTCTCGTGCTGGTCATTAGCGAAAATATACTTGGCTATATTGGTGTACATTAGATTGGGAGCGGCTAAGCCTATATCAGGGAATATATCAGGGTGCTCACAACCTGCCTTGGACATGACATCGATTAACACAGCGTGCATGGCAAGCCAGGCCAGTTTCTCCTGGATATGAGAATACCGGTCAATACCATTATATTCAGCCATCAGTGCTGCTATGCCGGCATCTTGTTCAGTTGATATCACTTTGTGGCAGGAGCCGAAAAGGCGATGGAAGACGCCAAACATCCAGGCGATGTCTCTGGAAAACTGCCATTCACCGCACATAAACACCCGGTTCCAGGGGACGAAAACATCATCAAAGACAATCATGCACTCACTAACCCCGGCACCACGTCCGGAGGCAGGCCAGTTCCACTCAGCTTCCTCGCCTGTTTCCTCGAAATACCCCGGCGAAGTTAAAAGTGTAATGCCTTTAGCATTTACCGGGGTAGCAAAGACCACGGCATAGTCCTTGTCCTCTTCACGGTGAGCCCGGCACGGTGAAACGATTAGTTCATTGGCGGTGGGGGTAGCACTTATGTGCATCTTGGCTCCCCTTACTACTATTCCATCCTTTTGCCGGTCAACAACCCTGACATAGAAATCCTTATGTTGTACCTGCGCTGAAGGGCGCATGCCCCGGTTCCCCTTAACATCGGTAATGGCTCCAGTAATAGCCGGGTCGGCTGCTTTCAGATGCTTACGATAATCCTCAACAGCATCGGTATAGTGGGTGCCCAATTGCTTATCCATTCTGGCAGCGACAACCCCTGAGGCAGCCAGGGCATCAGGACCCATGCCACTCATAGCTGCACCCCATCGCATGCAGGTTATATAAACGTCCCTCCGTCTCACCAGCTCTTCAGCGTTTGTGGGCTGCTTCCACAGGAACAAGTATCTATCCCCGTCCTCTTCTATAGTGAGCAGGTCTTTAAACTTAGGGTGATTATAAAGGACATAACTCGTGGCTCTAGCATTGATGGGTCCCTTCATTTTTGGATGCTTTGTTATATCTGGTATCTTCTCCCCATTGAGATAAATCACCCTTCCATCGTTCAAGCTTTCCACATACTGCTTCGCTGTCCTAATCATAATAGCCTCCTTTAATTAGATTTTAACTCCCTTGCCTGCTCCACAACTTCTACATAATAATAATACCTCCTTGCTACCGCCTTTGTCTCTAAACTAACCGCTACCCATCTTTCTTGGGATAGCTACCAGGATAAGGTGATAGTCGGCAGGTGCTAAATTGCGAAGGGTAAACAGCTCCGTGCTGCCTAAAAACTTTGGAGGGCGTATAGATACCCTTATTTCTTCAGCCTCCTGAAGCTCCCTCTTCTCAATCGTTCCTCTTTTTACTGCCCCGCCCAGTCGAATTGCCTCCGATTGTATTTGCTCAAGCAGTTTCTGGCTTTCCACGTCAAGCATTTACCCTCCTTATTTTGTCTCCAGTTTCCCTTATTGCTGGCTGTACCCGCTCCCTGGTCGGTCAATACCAAGCCCCTTGCCCTCGTCTCTCCAGCCAAACTCTTTCAGTATTGCCTGGCTGTAGGTGACGCGGCCGGCAACTTTGCCCAGCGGCTCGGTGGCCAGGAGGAGGATTGCTCTTGCCATTATCTGCGGGGGCTCACCCCGTGGGTCGTCCAGGCCAGTGACTAATTTGTGGTACACGGTGCCGGGGGTAGGCACGACCAGGGAAGGCGATACGCAGGTCACTGAGATGCCGTACTGGTAGACTTCGTTGGCTAACCCTTGACTAAACCGCTCCAACGCCGCTTTTGTTGCGCCATACATCGTGCCACCAGTGCCGGAGCTCGTATAGGGACCGTGTCCCGGTCCAATGGCAGCTCCCGATGAGACATTGACGATGGCACCACTGCCTCGCTCAATCATATCCGGCAATACCTTCTGACTCAGCATGAAGGGACCATGCACATTCACTGTGAAAGCGCGGACCCACCGCTTGATGGGATAGTCCTTGATGGGGATGAAGTAGCTCAAGGCTGCGTCGTTTACCAGCACATCCACCGGGCCAAAAGCCTGTTTGGCAGTTTCTACAAGCTGGGCACAGCTCTCCTCGCTGGACACGTCGGTTTGGACAGCCAAAGCGGTGCCTCCAGCCTTCTTGATTTCTGAAACCGTGGTGCTAAGCGAGCCCTCCAGCATGTGTTCACCTTCACCAAGGGTGCGGGCGGCGCAAACGACTTTAGCACCCTCAGTGGCGAAAAGCTGGGCTGTCGCTCTGCCAATACCGCGGCTGGCTCCGGTCACTATTGCTACCTTGCCATCGAGTTTGTCCATAGCAGACCTCCTTTACTTTACTGTTAATCGGGACTTCTCATTTTAACTCAGATTGAGAAACCTGTAAATAGGGGCGTGAAGTAGGGAAAAGGAACTTGGTGGCCAAGCCCACTAAAGCATAGGCCTGTTTAAGGTGCTGGCAGCATGTCCCAGAGTTTATTTGAAGGATACTTTTAACAGGTGTGCCGAGCAGGAAATACAGGGGTCGTAGGCTCTAGCCAGCATCTCTAGAGTGAGTCTGATTTATCCTCAGGCAGGCCCTAGGCTCTGGATGAACTGTGGTCTATCGCTATGATTCCTGCCGAACTTATGCAGTTTAAGAAGGCCACAAATCCTTGGCGGCGTCCTCCAGCCCCAGTTCCATTAGCTTCTCTCTCGTCGGCTTGCCCGTGCTCCAGTCCCACTTCCTGAAGTTATAGTAGTCCCTGAGCAGCAGGTCCATATCTGGAGATTTGCCGGCTGTGCTGCCTTCTTTCAGTGCCTTGATGCATATACTGGGCAATTTGTCGTCTTCCCGGCTCACTCCAAGTTTATTATTGATTGCCCTTTTGATGTTAACCGACCTCTCACCAGCCGTATTGATGTCAGCCGGGGTGTAATCCCATCCGGTGATATTGCTGAGTATCTCGCTAATCTGGGTTACGGAGAGCGGAGCAAATTTGCAGAGAAGCAGGGAATCAAACATATCCCTGAAGTTCTGGAATTTGGCAGCCGGCTCAGCCTTGCCCTCGGACTGGAACCTGTCTCCAGGCTCGATACCCAGCTCAGGTATGGCTCTACCCATATCTACTCCGTAGTAATCACCCTTGAGGTGGCAGGCTCCCCTGGGTCCGGTAGCGTAACTTATTGCCATACCACTATATGCTCTGGCATCATGCATTGGCATCTCCAGTCCTTTGACATGGGCTGCTTCGCTGGGGTCAGCACCAAGCTCTTCAGCCATCTTTCGTGTTCCCTTAGCTAACAACTCACCTATCCCTTCCTTCTTGATAATCATCTCCACCAGCTTAACGATGCATTCACTATCACCCCACTCGATTTTCATTCCTGCTCTGTTCTTATCTAGGGTGCCCTTTTCAAAGAGGTGCATTGCATAGGCAATGGTGACGCCTGCCGATATTGTATCTATACCATGAGCATTGCAGAGATGATTGGCATATATAATGGAATCAAGGTCGGAATTGCGGCACAGAGGACCGAAAGCGATAGCTGTCTCATATTCAGGCCCATTGACCTCCTCTATGTCCTTCCTGAAGTGTTTCAGCAGACGACCGCAGCCCACCGGGCAGCCAAGACAGGCATCACTCTCCACAGTGTAAGCCTGCCTTAATGCCTGACCGGTTACCTTATTTGCCGGGAACACACTCTTGGTGAAATACTCTGCCGGCGCATCACCTGTGAACATGGCCATATCTGAATACATCAATGTGCCGTACTCTCGATAAGCAAAGCTAGTCGCGTTTGACGAAATTGAATCCCTTGCCTGCCTGGTAAGCTCTCGAATCTTGGCTTCATCTGCAATCTCTGCCTTCTTATTTCCGGTGACAGCTATTGCCTTAAGCTTCTTGGAGCCCATAAGTGCCCCTAAACCACAGCGACCGGCAGCCCTACCGCTGTCATTTATTATCCCGGCATACGTCACCAGGTTCTCGCCTCCTGGCCCAATACAGGCAACACTCAGCCCACTTTGCTTAATCTCAGCCTTCAGCATTTTCTGAGTCTGGTAGATATCCTTACCCCATAAGTGGGATGCATCCTTTATCTCAGCGGCACCATCTTTTATATACAGGTAAACAGGCCTGTCTGATTTGCCGGTAACAAGGATGCCATCAAATCCTGAAGCCTTGAGTCTGAATGGAAAGACACCACCACTCGTTGACTCACCCCAGATGCCTGTCTGGGGTGAGATGCCGCATACAGCGTAGCGACTTACCATAGGGATTGTTGACCCTGTGAATGGACCGACGGCAAATACCAGAGGGCTATCGGCACCCAAAGGGTCCATACCACCCTTAACCCGGTCATAAATCAACCTCGCCGCCAAGCTAGCACCGCCAATGAAATTCTTTAAATCCTCCTCCTTAAGTGCCAGGTTTCTGGTCTCTTTAGTGCTTAAATTTACTTCGAGGAAATTACCGTGGTAGCCAAACATAGCATTAACCTCCTTAAAAGTCTATATCCTTACCTTCGTATGCATACCTGAAGAACTGCTTACATTGTTCTACTGTAATCGGCCTCGGGCACGAGAATGTGTCAGGGTCCTCTAAGGCATCAAGTGCCAGCTTGTCTATGTTATCCTCGAGCTGCTTCTTGGTAATACCTAGGCCTTTCAGGTCTAAAGGCAAATCCAGCTCCTGGAATAGTGCCTTGAGCTTCCCAACCAGGCTAGCCAGACTTTTCTCCTTGGTTCCATCTTTGATATCCAGTGCCTTACATATATCCAGATACTTGTCCGTTACCGGGGAATAGAATTGAAGGGCGTAGGGGATTATGATGCCTACCGAAACACCATGGTGTATGCTGAACACCTTCCCCAAAACGTGTCCCAGGCTGTGAGTTAAGCCAAGGCCAGCATTGCCAAAGGCTATTCCGGCCATACTGGAGGCAATATGCATTCTGAACCTTGCCTCTCGGTCTCCGGGATTCCGGTAGGCTCGGGGGAGGTATTTGAAGACCATCTCAATAGCCCTAAGCGCCAGCGCATCCGTCATGTCATTGGCTGATGGAGACATAACACAGTCCATAGCGTGTGTCAGCGCATCCATCCCGGTGCCTACGGTCAGTTTGGGGGGCATCCCCATAGCGAAGGTAGGGTCAATCACCGCAAAGTCGGGGAAGAGTTCACGCGAGGCTATCGGCACTTTTCTCTTTGTCTCCTCATCGCTTAGCACGGAAACACCGGTGCACTCAGAGCCGGTGCCACTGGTTGTTGGCACAGCCACCAGAATGGCTTTCTTTCTTAATCCAAGGGTTCTAACGGGTAGGAGCATCCCCAGGTCAGTTATATCGGGACGCTCATACAGTATCCAGGCTGCCTTGGTTATGTCCATAACTGAACCGCCGCCAACGGCTATTATCAGGTCGGGTTCAAATTGCGTCATTGCTTGGGCGCACTCTTTGGCATTTGGCAACGGCGCCTCTGGCTCAGCTTTGTCCCAGGTCTGTGTTGTAAATTGACCATTTTTCATAGCCCTGGACACCCTGGCAGCAAGACGATTGCTTGCGTGCCCACCGCAGACAATAAATGCCCTTTTCTTGGGGCACATAGCCGATAGAATTCTAACAATGCCACGGCCTCCTTCAGGGATGACATTGGCACCCATAAAGATTTTGGGGACGGTAAAAGTGGTAGAAAGTCCCCTCATAGCACTGCTACTGGCTAATGGCATAAGTCCTTTTACTTGGGGTATGGTAAACCAGTAGGTCATAGTTACACCTCCCCTTTATGTATTTCCAAAGGCAATCATAGCATACTACGAGCCTCATTTCTAGGGGGTTACCAGAGATTTTTTAGAAAATTTAATCCCCCAGTAATTGAAATGGTAAATCCCGGCTGTAATTATCGATGGTAAGCTAGTATAATTACGCTAGTGGATGTGAACGCGCCAGTTGCGTTATGCGAGGTGGGCATAGGATGAGCGCAAAGTCGGGTTTTGAAGCTATACCAGTTGGACTGGATATGGGAACGGTGGAAATGACCCTGGACGAGGATACCGTTAACGATAGACTCGAACTTGTTCAATGGGAGGCCAGAGAGCTCGTAGATAAGCTTCACCTCGCTCCGCCTGGGATAGGCATTGTTCAACATGCCGTGATGAAATTCATAAAGCTTCCTGATATGAAGGCTAGCATCTGGGCCAGAAGCGAGCACGAATTCCTGAAGCCGATGAAGATTGGCAGCAAGATATTCATCCGGGGCAAGATTGTAGATAAGTACGTTAAGCGGGGTAGGAAGTATCTCGTAACCGACTTTGAAACTGTTGATGAAGCCGGCGAGGTGCTGTTGAGGAGCCGTGAAACCAGCGTATACGTTGAATAGGGAGGAGAAAAAAATGGAGAGGGTTGCCAGAACCATAAGAGTAGGCGAGGAGATTCCTAGCTTAACCAAAACGGCCTTTATGCCTATCGATCCGGAAGCACGCAATGTCATCCATACCGATGACTACACCAGGAGATTCGGCGGGCGAGGTGCGTTGATTGGAGGCTCCACCTTGCTTAGCTATGTGCTGGAGATGCTATACAACTACTTTGACCAAAGCTGGCTATACCATGGGAAGATAAGCGTGTCATTCATTGGCGGGGGAGCGATAAATGGTGATGTTCTCACTGCTCATGGGCTGGTCACATCGGTAGAGCCAGAGGAAGCCGGCACTAGGCTCAATCTTGATATCTGGATGGAAAACCAGACGGGGGCTAAGATTGTAGTAGGCGATGCTAGCTGCATCCAATAGCAACCACTCCCCGACACTACAGACAGTCAGTAGGAAACGAGATAGCCAGCAACGAACTGGCTGATTATTTACTCATCATGGGAGCAGCTTGACCAGGCTATAAGAAGGAGGCACAACTGGTGAATGGAGCACAATTCAGGAAGCTTTTTGAGCCAACCTGGATAGGACAAATGCAGCTAAAGAATCGTATAGTGATGCCACCTATGGGAACTGGCTTTGCTACGGAGCAGGGCTATGTCAGCCAGCGACTTATCGACTACTACGAAGCACGAGCCAGGGGTGGGGTGGGACTGATTATTATTGAGGTTACAGCTCCCGATTTACAATGCAGGGGGTCAGGTTCCCAACTAACCATCGGTGATGATAGCTATATCCCCGGGTTTCAGGAATTGGTAGGGGCGATTCATCAACATGGAGCCAAGGTAGCCCTGCAACTACAGCATTCCGGCATGGAGATTAGAGCCGGTGAGCGTATACAGGTAGCCCCCTCTCCGATTGTGGTGCCAACACGTGTCGTGGGGGTCTCAGGTAAAACTCCCCACGAACTCACCACTGATGAGATTGGGGAAATCGTGCAGTGGTTTGCTACGGCAGCGAGACGAGCTAGGGAGGCTGGGTTTGATGGGGTAGAGGTACACGGTGCTCACCAGTACCTTATCGCTTCATTTCTCTCTTCAGCAACCAATATACGTAAGGACCGGTATGGTGGCACAGTGGAAAATAAGGCGAGGTTTCTTGTTGAGGTTCTTCAGGCTATCAGGAAAGCAGTAGCCCCGGACTACCCGGTATGGCTACGACTCAATGCTCAGGAATATGGAGTGGAGAACGGCGTCACCATCGAGGAGACCAAACAGGTAGTCCCGATGGCTGTAGAAGCTGGTGCTCAGGCTATTCACGTATCAGCCTATGGTGCCGGCTCCTATGTTACGAAAGCCCCAATAGCAGATACGCCAGGTTTCCTGGTGCCGTTGGCTGGCGAGGTCAAGAGGGTTACCAATGTGCCGGTGATTGCTGTGGGAAGACTTGACCCTGAGATTGGAGAGCAAATTCTGGAGGAAGGTAAAGCCGACCTGATAGCTATGGGCAGACGCCTGATGGCTGACCCCGAATTACCCAACAAGGTAGCTGAGGATAGGCTGGATGAGGTCAACCCCTGCACCGGGTGTATGGAGTGTATCGAACGCATGATGTATGACGGTCAGGGGGTAGTGTGTACAATCAATGCTGCTATGGGCAGGGAGAGGGAGTATCAGATTCAGCCAGCCGAGAGGGTGAAAAGGGTTGTGGTAGTTGGCGGGGGGCCGGCGGGGATGGAGGTGGCCAGGGTGGCGGCGCTAAGGAGTCACCAAGTTGTGTTATTTGAGAAAGAGTCCAGGCTGGGAGGACAACTTAATGTGGCTGCTATCCCTCCATATAAAGGCGACATTTTGCCCCTAATTAACTATCTGGCAAGCCAGGTAGAGAGGGCTGGCGTCGAGATTAGGCTGGGCACTGAAGCAACTTCGGAGGTTATTATCGAGAGCCAGCCAGACGCCGTCGTTGTTGCTGTTGGGGGCATTCCCACAGTCCCTGAGATTCCTGGCGTGGATAGACCAAATGTGGTCATTGCTAAAGATGTTCTGTCCGGCAAAGCAGAGGTTGGACAAAATGTGGTCATCATAGGTGGAGGAATGGTCGGCTGTGAGACGGGTCACTTCTTAGCCGAGAAGGGGAAGAAGGTAACCATCATTGAAGTATTGAAGCGGATGGCAGCCGATATGCTGCTCATGGTCAGGCGCCGACGCCTCGACGGGCTGAGGGGGAAACAGGTCGCCATGCTGACCAGTGCAATATGTGAGGAAATAATGGAAGGCAGCGTGATTGTAACCACCGGTGAAGGCCAAAAGGAAACTATCCAGGCTGATACCGTCATCTTAGCTGTTGGCTACAGGACAAATGATGACCTATTCAAAGAGTTAGAGGGTAAGATTCCCGAGGTTTATTGCATTGGCGATTCTTCCCAGCCGCAACGAATAGTGGAAGCCATTAATGATGGCTACCGCACTGGGCTTTCGTTATGAAGGTATTCACCAGGGTGGAGCTAGGCTATGAATCTGAAAGAGTCAGGTGTCCAGGCTCATAAGTCGAGTAAAGGGTAGCTAGAAATCCTGTGTGCTAGTCCACCCACTGAGTAGCATAAGGCTCATATTTAAAATCCAGATAGGAGGGAAAAAGTGAACATCGCAACACTGGTTGAGGATAATATCAAGAGATTTGGGGAACGGGAGACCATCTATTTTGAAGGGAGATGGTATACCAATGTGGAGCGCAATAGAAATGCCAACCGACTGGGCAATGCCCTCAAGACTTTGGGCATAAAGAGGGGGGATAAGGTAGCTGTTCAGCTCGCCAACTGCCCCCCGGTGCTTTGGGCTTTTCCCGCCATTTTGAAGATTGGGGGCGTTGTTGTTCCCCTTAGCCCCGTGCTGCGCCCCGATGAGGCTGCCTACATCTACCAGGATTCGGGGGTGGTGGCGGTGATAAGCAGCAGTGACTACCTGGAACGGATAAGAGAGGCCCAGAAAGAGGTAACCGGGCTCAAGCATATAATCCTGGTGGATAAAGAGGACGAACCAGGCACCATTTCGTATGAGAAGATAATGGCCGGAAGCTCGGATGAGCTGGTCATTGAGGAAAGGGATAATGACGACGTAGCTACCCTCATGTACACGGCGGGCACCACGGGAAAGCCCAAAGGGGTGATGCATACCCACTATTCCCTCTATACCAACTGTGCCGGGCTCTTAGAAACGATAATGGTGTCACGCTCGACAACGCTGAAGACTGTCATCGGAACTAGGGAACCCGAAACAGGCCAGCTTGTGGAAGAGGTGCAGGAGGTCAATGGATTGGATACAGACCAAAGCTCGCTTGGCGTCCTTCCTCTTTCCCACTCTTTCGGGATAGCGGTGATGAATGTTGGCTATCTCGTTGCGGGAAGGAGCATTCTGATGAAGTGGTGGAACGTGGAGGAGGCGTTGAAAGCCATCGAGCACTTCCGCATTACCACTTTTGCTGGTGTTCCCACTATGTATGTGCAGGTTCTCAACTTCCCCGACCTTGACAAGTATGACCTCAGTTCTATTCAATATTGTGCCTGTGGCTCCGCACCTCTGCCTGTGGAAGTGATTCGTGCCTGGAAGGAGAAATTCGGCCTGGATATTGGCGAGGGGTGGGGCTTGACCGAGGCGGGGGCAAACAACTCCGGCCAGCCCGCGGGCCGCCCACCTAAATACGGCTCCATTGGTAAATGCCTCCAAAGGTGCAATACGATGAAGATATTCGATGAGGAGGGAAAGGAAGTCCCCCAGGGCCAGGTGGGTGAGATTGTCATCAAAGGCCCCACTATCATGAAGGGATACTGGAACATGCCTGAAGAAACCGCCGAGGTCATCAAGGACGGCTGGCTCTACACTGGAGACATCGGCTATGTAGATGAAGACGGCTATTTTTACATCACAGAGAGGAAGAAAGACCTCATCATCAGGGGAGGTGAGAACGTCTATCCAAAGGAAGTGGAGGAGATACTCTATCAGCATCCCAAGGTCATGGAGGCAGGGGTAATTGGTATTCCCGACAAGGTTTACGGAGAGGAGATAAAGGCTTTTGTCGCTCTGAAGCCCGGTGAATCAGCTACAGCCGAGGAGCTCATCGCCTTTTGTAAAGAACGGCTGGCCACTTTCAAGACGCCGAAGTCGGTGCAATTGATGGATTCCCTGCCGAAGAGTCTTATCGGTAAGATACTGAGAAAAGAACTCAGGGCACTGGGGTAACCGGGTTTGGGTAGGATGGCAATCTCTTCGACTCCACTATTGTGGGTCACGGCTCTTCATCGACGACGGATGACAGCTAAATAGATAATCGCTACCAGAACTATACAGGCAGTAATGATACCGCCTGGAAGCCACCAGTTAATCGGCTTTGGTGGTGTCCTGACCACAAATGTCCCTGATAGACCGTCAACGGTTACGGCACAGGTTCCGGCAGTATGCCTAACTATAGTGAAGGTTACTTCTTCACTGGCGCCGCTTTCCAGGGTTACCTCCCTGGTAGCCACCACCGCATTATCTATCCTGAGGGTTAGTTTATAGCTGCCAGCAAGCTCACCGGTATTGGTTATGAGGGTAGTGATGGTTACCTCTTCACCAATATCAACCTCAGCCGGAGTTATGGATAGTTCACTGGTGGCAAAGGTAGTCGGGCCCCTGACCACAAATGTCCCTGATAGACCGTCAACGGTTACGGCATAGATTCCAGCAACATCCTTAGCTGCGGTGAAGGTTACTTCTTCACTGGCACCACCTTCCAGGGTTACCTCCCTGGTAGCCACCACCGCATTATCTATCCTGAGGGTTAGTTTATAGCTGCCAGCAAGCTCACCGGTATTGGTTATGAGGGTAGTGATGGTTACCTCTTCACCAATATCAACCTCAGCCGGAGTTATGGATAGTTCGCTGGCGACAAAGGTAGCCGGGCCAGTGTAAGCCAGAATGGTAAAAGTGGTGAAGTGACTGACTGGCGCGGTGATGGTATTGGTCTCAGGGTTAACGGTGCCGCCGACAAGCATAACCCACTCACCGGTTGCCTCATCCCACATAGTCATGAGCAGGTTCTCTTCGGCAACGCCCTCGGGCATCAGTGACTCGTCATAGGTGATGGTGAGAGTTATCGGCGGGTCAAAGGTAGCCCCTTCGGGTCCGAGGTCATAAGTGAGGCCAATAATATCGAAATTCTCAGGCGGAGCCAGCCAATCTTCCATCTCGGTCATAGCTATCTCGGTAAGTCGGTCACCCTCCCGGCTAAGCCCCCTGGTGCCCTCGTCAATGGTTAGCTCACATTTGCCGTCAACAGATTCAGCAACGACTGTCCCGGTGAATGTGCCATCGGCACTGACGAAGCCTGACACATCGGTAGTGCCTGGTGGTAGAGCCGGTGGCAGAGGCATTTCCTCCTCTTCTTCCTCATCATCTCCACCTCCACCGGGCCCACCACCTCCGCCACCTGAGCTGTATGTGACTGAGCCTACCGTTTGAACTGTTTGAGATGAAGGTAAAAGAGCACGTAAAAGAGCAATAACCGAAATCCCGCTAACGCTAACTCCTATAAGCTCTCCGACCACACTGTAGGTACCAGATTGACTCCCCGAAGGGAATTGTAGGGGTACAGTCTCATTTACCGAGGTAGTCTGGCCCGCTTCTTTGGGAAAGTCCGTTATAGTTACAGTATACCCCGAATTCAGTGTTACGTTGGCACCACTCGCCTGGTGTCTAGCTATGATACTACCGGTGATTTCGGCTTCGTTGGCTAAAGAAAATGGTAATGGTAAGGTTTTATTACAAGTTGCCGTAGCTTCAATCATAGCGTAAAAAACCTCACTCCCCGTAACCTGAGACTTGCTGAGTTCCACAGTAGAGGTATATTCGAAATACTCCCCCAGACTAATGGCAGCTGCCGGCTTTGAAGTGATGGGGAGGAGGCACAGCGCTAAAATCAGGGCGATTATCAAGCGCCATAAAATCCCCGCCGGCGATGTTTTTCGTCTCATTTCTTCACCACCCTGCCTCTATATACTTTATCACCAAACCAGTAGCTTCACAACCAGCTTTTCAGTCGCCAGGCAAGCGTTTCAACTCATTGCCGTGCCGAGCTGTGATTGATAGTGAAGCAGAATCTTTGTAGGGTGAGATAAATAAGGTCTTGTGGGGAGAGATACGGTCTTTTCCGACAGCCACTGACACCTGGATAGATACCGACCTGAACTGCTGGCAGAGGTGCTTGAGCAAGCGAGCGTAAAACAGGTTGGTATCATGGTCAGCATAGGGATGACCGTGGAATCTTCAGCAGAGACTGTGCGCCTGGCTCAGTCTTATGAGGTGGTGCTAGCTGCAGTCGGGATTCACCCCTGGAATGCAGTGTCACCAACTGATGAGATACGCCGGCACCTTGCCGAACTTGCTAGGCAGGAACAGGTTGTTGCCATTGGTGAAATAGGGCTGGCACTGTCCCTAATGCTAGTTCAAAGCAGTTACGAGTTCCTGCCTAGCCGTGTCAGGCTCTTTCAAGGTTATGCGGAGCCTTTGGCTGGGGTTGATTCCTAATCTCGGCGAAAGCCTAAACTTCTTGGGCAAGCTGGAAGAGGTACTTTTCGTCAGTGGTTCCTCCTCTACTTTGTCTACCTCAGCCATATTAGCTAGCGCAATTACGAGACTGGAGTGTGTGGTGGAGTATGGCCGGATGGTGATGACAGTGCCGTGGTTCCAGGAGCCAACCGTGCAGATGATACTATCAAAGCCATCATGAAGTATCTCTGCCAACTGGTATATAAATCTCAAAAGACAGGCAGCATTGGCTGACGGAGGTATAACCAGTTCAACTGTGTCTTCAACAAGATCAGCACACTCCTTTGATGAGTGCCTATCCCGATAAACCTGCCTGATAGCCTGGGTAAGTTCTGTATGTGTTGTATCTTTGAGGAGGTAGCTGGCTGCTCCGGCCTCTATGGCCTCGGCCCGATAATGCCCCGACTCAGCTAAGATGATGACGTCAATGCCGGAATACAGGTTGTTTCTTTTCAAACTGCGGGTAGCCTCAAGCCAGTTCATTCCTGTCGTCCACGTGCCCATAATAATGATTTCAGTGTGGAGTCTTATCATTTCGAAGAGGGCTTCCTCAGCATTAGCGTAGTCACCCACGATTTTCATGTCCTCCTCCGATTCCAGCATGTGCCGTAACCCGTAGCGAACGAGTTCGCGGCCATCAACTAAGACGATTCCGATAACTTTATTCATTGTATTCCTCCCTACTAAAGAATCTGAGAGTGTCCGTAGCTCTTAGGTTTTCCTACTACCTCTTTCTTCCATTATTCGTCTCCTTTCTGTGATTGTGAGGAAGGGTTACTAGCGCCTTCCTAGTTTGGCGAAAATTTGCGTGGTGTTACTTGGTACATGGGAAAGATGGCTGACCCGTTTATCCTGCCGCTGATATTTCTTGCCCCTTTTCTTTCGGTCATGACATGAGCAATATCGCGGGGAGGTGTTTTCTGGATGGCAGCCCTCATCCCTACGTCGCTGGCATGAGACCTGCGGAACTCTCTCATGCGTTCATTGTGTTCCTGAAAAGACTCCCTGCCATTCCCACCGTTGGGGTCAAACCGGTTATCTCTGTTATTCCATATCATTGTCATTTTTCCATACCTTCTATTGATGAATAATTCTTTTTGCCAATAGCTGCTCAGAATGCTTCTGGCTATCCTTTTCTAATCTACAGTCAGGTAAAACCGGGGAGAAAGGCTACCTCCATCAACATCGGTGTTAGTGCAGTAAAAACTGCCGCTATCAATGGTGATTTTGTATTTTGCATACCCCGATAGGGTGAAGCTCACCCGAGCATCGTGCAATGTAATGAAGGTATCGGGAATCGGTGCGCTGCCACCCATAGATACCTTCTCCCACTGACCAGCATTACTCTCGACATAGCCCCCCACCTTGAGGATTAGGTAGCGATAGTAGTGGGAAAGTTCTTGCGTGTTGGTGAGATACAGGGTGACCTCGATGTCAGCAGTGTTACTGGTAGCGTCAATGTAGAAGAGGTCACCGGGGGTAGTGACGCCGCCGATTGCTCTTCGGAATACGGTCCAAGTTGGTGCTGCTGAAGCTTCAGCGACCTCTATCCGGACTGTCTCCTGTCCAATCACGCCATCGCTTACATCATGGGCGAAGGCTACCGGCCAAGGGGCGAGCAGTAATACGGCTAAAAGGGGAAACATCTTCTTAATGAAGTGCATTGTCGACCCCCTTTGTTTTACCTTCAAGTCTAGGGAGGCCGACTCACAACCATATCACAAGGCGTGTCTGAACCCTTACAGAGAAATCACAAATAGGGATTAGTTTCTGACTGAGGCTTGGCTACCCGGCTGTTACCTCGGCACGCTTTAGCTTTGCCTGAATGCGAGCCACAAGTTCCCGTGTGCGGAACGGCTTTCTCACGTAGTCGTCCGCACCGAGCGCCAAAGCCTTATGCAGTGAGGTCACTTTGCACCTTACGGTGAGCATAATATCCAGGATAACTAAATCTGGCTTACACTCTTTCAGTATGGCTAGTGCTGAGCTGCCGTTGGCTACTATGTGCTTATGAAGGAGGGTTACTATCTGGTCAGGTCTTCTGCTGCATTATGTAGCCTATTCCTGACTTAGTCAGTATATATTTGGGGTTCTTGGCGTCGTCCTTTAGCTTCTGCCTAAGTCGGGCCATATTTACCTGAAGCAGGTGGGCCTCGCCGATATATTCCTCCCCCCACACCGTCTCTATTATCTGGTCAGGGGTAACCACCCGGCCGGCGTTGTGTATCAGGTATGCTAGCAGCCTGTACTCGGTAGCGGTTAAATTCACTTCCTGGCTACTTACGGTGACCTTGTGTCGGACAAAGTCTATCACCAAGTCTTGGAAAGAGAAAGCTGGCTCGGGATGCTCATCCCAGAGCCTAGTGCGGCGCAGCACTGCCCTCACTCGAGCCACCAGTTCGTTGGAAGAGAAGGGCTTGGTCACATAGTCGTCAGCTCCGGCATCTAGCCCTTGGACTTTTTCTTCGTCACCGTTCTTGGCGGTAATCATAATTATTGGTAGCTGCGAAAATTCGCGAATGTTCCGACACACGGTATATCCGTCTATATCAGGCAACATAATGTCCAGCAACACCAGTTCTGGGGTTTTCTCATCAAATATATCCAGAGCAGCTACCCCGTTGCTGGCGGTGAGTACGCAGTAGCCCTCAAGCTCCAGCATACGCTGCAACATGCGCAATATGTGAGTATCGTCATCGACCACTAGCACCGACACTTTTCTTGATGGCATGTTAATATCACCTTTTCTGATGCAGGATGCGGGTAACAGCTTGCCTACTTGGTCATCTCTACCACCATGATGTATGGGCGGCTCTTCATTGGCAGCAAGCCCTCGTTCAGTTTTTCTGCTTTCAGACTACGGTAGCCATCTCACATTTACATCAAGAAGAGGCCTCAAAACCTCACAAAGAAATCACAGAGAGCCGATAGCTTCATGTGACTTGAAAGGAGAATAAAAGGGGGTCTTCCAATTTGAGGAAGACCCGTTGTCGGCTACTATGTGCTTATGAAGGAGGGTTACTATCTGGTCAGGTCTTCTGCTGCATTATGTAGCCTATTCCTGACTTAGTCAGTATATATTTGGGGTTCTTGGCGTCGTCCTTTAGCTTCTGCCTAAGTCGGGCCATATTTACCTGAAGCAGGTGGGCCTCGCCGATATATTCCTCCCCCCACACCGTCTCTATTATCTGGTCAGGGGTAACCACCCGGCCGGCGTTGTGTATCAGGTATGCTAGCAGCCTGTACTCGGTAGCGGTTAAATTCACTTCCTGGCTACTTACGGTGACCTTGTGTCGGACAAAGTCTATCACCAAGTCTTGGAAAGAGAAAGCTGGCTCGGGATGCTCATCCCAGAGCCTAGTGCGGCGCAGCACTGCCCTCACTCGAGCCACCAGTTCGTTGGAAGAGAAGGGCTTGGTCACATAGTCGTCAGCTCCGGCATCTAGCCCTTGGACTTTTTCTTCGTCACCGTTCTTGGCGGTAATCATAATTATTGGTAGCTGCGAAAATTCGCGAATGTTCCGACACACGGTATATCCGTCTATATCAGGCAACATAATGTCCAGCAACACCAGTTCTGGGGTTTTCTCATCAAATATATCCAGAGCAGCTACCCCGTTGCTGGCGGTGAGTACGCAGTAGCCCTCAAGCTCCAGCATACGCTGCAACATGCGCAATATGTGAGTATCGTCATCGACCACTAGCACCGACACTTTTCTTGATGGCATGTTAATATCACCTTTTCTGATGCAGGGTGCGGGTAACAGCTTCCCTCAGGCTGGCGGCACTCAGGGGCTTGACCAGGTAGTCGCTGGCACCCATACTGAGCGCCTTCTCCCGCTGTGATACTCCAGCCGAGGCAGTGAACACGATTACAGGTATTGCCTCGAGTCCTGGCTTACTCTTAATCTGCCGCAGCACTACCCAGCCATCGCGTCTGGGTAGCCTCAGGTCCAGCAGCAGGAGACTGATCCGGCCCTCTCTTATCAATCTCATGCCCTCCTTGGTGTCCTTAGCCTGAAGAACGTGGTAGCCTTCCAGCTCGAGCACCCGGGAGGCAAAGTGAAGGATCTCAGCCTCGTCTTCTATGATAAGGATTCTCTTTGTTTCAGGTGTCTTTTCCATGTCCCTGTCCGGCTGCGTTAGTTACGAGCGGAAGGGTAAAGCGAAAAGTGCTTCCCTTTCCCAGTTCGCTCTCTACCCAGATGCGGCCGCCATGAGCCGTTATCAGTCCCTTGCAGATGGCCAGCCCTAGCCCTATGCCTCCCATCTCTGGAGTCAGTCTTTGCTCAATGCGGTACATCCGGTCGAACACCATCCCTAGTTCATGGCTAGGGATGCCTATGCCTTGGTCAGCCACGCTGATTAGCAATTCCTGCCCCGCTCGTTGCGCCGATACCACTACTTCTGATTCCTTGTCAGAATACTTGACGGCGTTGTCGATGATGTTGTCCAGCACCTGCCTAATGCGCCGGGCATCAACCTCCACCGTTGGTAGTCTCTGTCTCTCGTCGGTCTCTATCTTATGCCTGGGTGCCCTGAGCTTAGCCTCAGCCGCCGCCTCCTGGATTAGCTGTGAGATATTGGTGGGCTGTTTATCCAGTTTCAGCAGCCCTGCCTCCAGCCGGGACATGTCCAGGAGATGGTCAATAAGCTCGGTCAACCGGTCGGTGGCTCTGTCTATGGACTGCAAGTGCTCCTTTTTCTCCTCAGACCTGAGCCTCCGGTCATAATCCACAAGCATGGTGGAATACCCCTTGATGATTGCTAGGGGAGTGCGTAGCTCATGGGAGACTGTGGAAAGAAGGTTGCTCTTAAGTCTGTCTAACTCCTCATATTCAACCACTCTCTCCTCTGCTCGCTTTTGCTCGGTGATGTCTATGAAGTTTGCCAGAGCTGCACGTTTTCCTTCATACTGAATGGACCTAATTGTCCCTAGAGCCCACCTTATCTCACCACTCTTGCTAATATACCTGAACTCGTAAGGGGAAAGACGTTTCCCTTTCAACATTTCTATTGCGCTTTCTCTGACTGTCTCCCTATCTTCAGGGTGGAGAATGTTCAAAGAGAGCCTGTCCAACACCTCGCTTTCAGCATAGCCTGTCTGGTCGAGGAACCGCCTATTAACAAACTTAATCTTACCGTCCTGAACAATGTGAATGCTAACCGGCGAGCTGTTGGTTAGCACTCTGTACAGCTCCTCCATCTGCTTGCGCTCGGTGATGTCCCGGATAAAAGCAACATTGGCACGCTCCCCCTTGTATGTCGTATAGGCACTGGTAAGCTCAATGGGAACCTCGGTGCCATCTTTCCTGATAATGGACATCTCGAAAAGTCCCGGCATAATTGCACCCCGCATCTTTTTTCCATGTCTTTCTAGAGAAGCCTGGCGGTGTGAGGGGTGGACGAGGTCGAAAAACGACATACTGAGCAGCTCTTTCTTAGAGTAGCCGGTGATGCGGGGCCACTCATCGCTAACGAAGGTTTGGGTGGCGTGTCCCTGCTCATTGTCCTGCAGCATGACAACAGCCTCACCGACTTCGGCACCCAGATTCACCAGGGCGCGGTATCTCTCCTCGCTCTCCTGCAGTGCCTCCTCTGCATGCTTGCGCTCGGTGATATCGCGAAAAAGCCCAAATATTAACCGCTTTTCTCCAATGGTAACGGGGGCCGCGCTGATGCTTACTAGGACAATGCTGCCATCCTTCCTGATAGCCTCACCATCATAATTCGCAGCATGTCCCTTCTTAGCATGGGTTGCGAACCTCTGGCGATACTCGTCAGCCTTTTCTGGGGGGTGAAGCTTGCTTTGGTGCATGCCGATAATCTCCTCATGAGTACGACCTATCAGCACCTCGCCCTGCTCGTTCGCGTCGAGGATACGTCCGGTTTCCACATCCGCCAGGAACGCCGCGTCATTCATGTTCTTAAAAAGAGCTCTATATCTCTCCTCTGACTCCCGTAAGGCCTCCTCCGCCCACCTGCGCTCAGCTACCTGTGTGATAAGAGCTAGAAGGTGGTCCATATCAAGCGGCTTGGTCTCATAGGCTATTATATGTCTCTGCCCGACAGCTTCGATAGCAGTCTCTAGCGAAGCATAACCAGTGTTGATGATATACTCCATTCCAGGGGATAGTCTGGCTAACTTCTTTATTAGCTTTACCCCAGATATGTCAGGCAGCTTGAGGTCGATAAGCGCCAGTTCAAATGTCTTCTCCTGACAGAGAGTGAACGCTGTCTGGCCATCCCCGGCAAGCGCAGTATCGTAACCTTCCGCTTCCAGAATATCCCGCAGGTTTGAAGCGAGGTCCACATCATCATCCACAATGAGTATGTCAAACTTTAGGGCCATTCTATTATCCCCTCATTGGCTATCCCGTAAATTCCATTCAGGTTTTTTGAGAATGCCCTTGGCTTTCTGTTCCTTAATCTGCTCAAGCAGGGAAACCAGCTCGCCCATGTCTATTGGCTTCTCCAGGCAGGCATAGGCGTTCTTTTGCAGCGCCTGCTGTGCCAGCTTAGCCATCTTCTGCGGATAGCCAGTGATGATAATTACCACCACATTCGGCCGGAAATCGCGGATGGCCAGGTAAGTCTCCATGCCATTCAGGGCAGGCAGTTTCATATCAATGAGCATGACATCAAAGTTGTCCTTCTTTGCCTTCTCTATTGCCGTGTTACCATCGTAGGCAACGTTTACCCGGTAGCCTTTATCGCTCAGCACATCTTGCATATTGGCACAGAGATTCTCATCGTCATCTACTATGAGTATCAGCTCCCCGTTGGGAGTGGCTTGTTCAATAAGTTCAAAGATTTCGTCAAAGTCCAGTGGTTTCTTGAGGGAACCAAAGGCTCCCTCCCGCAGTGCCTCTCTGATGAGGTTCTCAACAGCAAAGGCGGTTACCATAATGACCGGGGTATCCGGCGCTATCTTTTTGACCTTCTTGAACGTTTCCACGCCGTCCATTACCGGCATCTTGACATCCATCAGCACCAGGTCAAAGCCATTTTGTTTCACCAGCTCCAGTGCCTTGAATCCATCATAGGCAGTCACCACCTCATAATCCTTCAGTTCCAGAATATCGGTCACGTTCCGGCAGAACTCCTCGTTATCGTCAACAACCAGTATTCTTGATTTTTCAGGCACCATTCATACCTCCTTATCTTTATCTGTATATGGGGGGAGCCGTATGATGATGACTGCTCCCTTTCCTAGTTCTGATTTGGCTTCTACCGTGCCGCCGTGCTTATTAACAATCGTCTTAGCAATAGACAGGCCAAAGCCGATGCCCTTGGCCTTGGTGCTGAAAAGTGGTTGGAAGACCCTATCCATGTCCTCTGGGGCAATGCCCGGGCCGGTATCGGCAAAGGACACTTCAGCCTGGCCATCAGCGCTCGTATGGACGGTTACTGTCAGCGTTCCCTTGCCATCCATCGCTTCACCCGCATTTTTTACTATGTTCTGGAAAGCCATGCCGAGCTGTTCCCGGTCGGCATTGACCAAAACCTCTTGCTCTGGAAAATTTCGTATTACATTGACCGTGTCCGACACTTTAGAGGTGACAATTGCGTCATGTGTAGTGGCTATAAGGTCAAGCCCTGATAACTGCGGTTCCTTCATTCGGGTCAGGTTAAACAGGCTCTCGATGATGGCAGTAGCACTGCCCACACTGGACTGAATACGGTTAAGATGCTCTAGAGTCTTCTTATCGGCATCCTTTAGCTTTGCCCTCAGGTAGTATGCGGAACTATCTATCACACTCAGGGGGTTCCTTAACTCGTGGGAGATACTTCCTGCGAACTGTCCCAGGGTAGCCAGCCGTTCGGAGGTAAAAAGCCTCTCCTGTATTTGCTTGCGTTCGGTAGTTTCAATTTTTAGTTTTTTATGGGTGGTAGCGAGCCTGGTAGCAAGGGACTGCTGCTGAATCTTTGTCTTTTGTTGGGCACTGATTAGCCAGCTAAGCGCAGTGCCAATGGCAACAATAGCTACTGTCTCAGTTGCGGCATCCATCCTCCAAGGGCTTACTATGACTCGTGGGGTCATGATTAACCCAGAGACAATAGAGCAAATCAGTCCTCCTTTGAAGCCAAATTTCCAGGCAGTAATAAGTATGGGTATCAGGAATAAGGAGCGCTGAAAGGTTCGCTGGGTCAGTCCTAAATAGGTCTGGGGAGCTAACCAGCCGATGGCAAATATATCAACCGCATGGTAGAAGATACCCAGAAAGGATACCAAAGCAATGGCAACCCAGAAATACTTGTTCTTTAAAAGACGAGCCATTTTGTCGTCACTTATTTCCGCTTCCACGGAATTGATTGCCGTATTTTTGTCAGAGTTGCGACTAGAAATATTACCACTTGTCACATTTATTGTCAAATGTGGACAGCTGGCAAGATACGCATTGGTGGATAGCAACTCCTGCTGAGCAGCTCTTGTTTTAGGGATACTATGCGCTACATCTACGGTTTGTTATCTAGTTGTGATTTGGAGTGGAAGCATTTATAATCTTAATCTAGCATTGTTCATCTTCAGGAGATGACATAAAGTGGAAAATCATAGGTGCTACAACTAATATAATGCGGCGGAATCCGTGTTGAAGCCTACAAAACAACCTTGAAAGGATACTACTATTAAGAAATTCAGGGTTCGCTCGCTCTTTTCAGGATTACTCCCTCTATTTGTGCTGGCACACTTTGGGCATCACCTGTTGACGGCACTGCCGGTACCACTTTTACCGTTAATCCGTGATGACTTTGCCCTAGATTACACCCAATCGGGACTGGTGGTCATGGCATTCAATCTGGCGTATGGCATCGGTCAGTTGCCAGCGGGGTGGCTTGCCGACCGTATCGGTCCCCGCATACTGATTACCATAGGTATCGGCGGTGTGGCGCTGGCTGGACTCTTAGTCGGGCTTTCGCAGACCTATATTATGATGATTGTCTTCCTGGTGCTGATGGGAGTAGCCGGTGGTGGCTACCACCCGTCGGCGGCATCGCTGGTTTCAGCATCGGTCGAGCCGAAGAACCGGGGTCGGGCATTGGGGTTTCACCTGATTGGTGGCAGTGGTAGCTTCTTCCTGGCGCCGCTCATTGCTGCTGCCATTGCTGCTGCCTGGGGGTGGCGTGGTTCATTCATCGGGTTAGCTGTCCCCACTGCGGTATTCGGAATCATATTTTATGTACTTCTGGGCCGGCGGATAGATACGAGTAGGGCCCGGCAGGTGATAACCGACCGTCGTGATGAGGCACCATCTCCTCCAGGCCGTTTGCGTCGCCTAGTGGTGTTTATGTTTCTAAGCACCTTCACCCAAGCAGTAGCTTTCTCCACAATAGCGTTCGTCCCGCTATTCATGGTTGACCATTTCGGCGTTGGTGAGGAGGCAGCGGCGGCCTTTTTAGCTATTATCTACTCTGCCGGGCTCTGGGCGAGCCCTTTGGGTGGCTACCTCTCCGACCGTTTGGGGAGAGTGCCGGTTGTGCTGGTAATTTGTCTTATTACCAGTCCTGTCATCTACCTGCTGAACCTGGTTCCCTATGGCCATGGACTAGGTATCGGCGCCCTACTGCTTATTTTCGGCATAGTTATGTATATTCGTATGCCGGTGTCGGAAGCCTACATCGTTGGTCAGACGTCGGAGCGTCACCGTTCGATGGTACTTGGCATCTACTACTTCTCGGCTATGGAGGCTGGCGGCATACTTGCCCCGGTAATGGGTTCCCTCATTGACCGGTTTGGCTTCGATTACAGCTTTAACATTGCTGCTGTTGCCGTGCTCGCAGTGGCGCTGACCTGCTCGGTGTTTTTATGGGGGAGCCGGGACTAGCTGTCCGGCGAATGGCGGGTAACCGCATTTCGCCTCAAGGCAGACAGCCTTCGTCTTGCTTCCAGGATGGTCGCTGGGTTGAAGGGCCTGGAATCGTAAGCGGCGCTACTGGTAGCCTGGGTTAACCATTCTATCTTTTCCCGACCATCTGGAATTTGAGGACATATGATAGCGGCGTATTCATAGGGAGGTTGATATGGCTGTCGAGGGGACAAGCCTTTTTTGACGAGTAGAGCTACCATTTTGTGGTATAGGCTCAGCATTGTTCTTCTCGACTCTCCATCCAGAACGCTGTACCCTTTTGCCTCTTGCTTGATTCTTACCTGGCGGCGACTGAGAAGCAAAGCTAGAACAGCAATGGCACCCCCTACGGTGAGCAACACTACCCAAAACCAGGTGGGCACGGAGAGTGGACCTAGGGATAAATTGCCGGCTAGCGGTGACAGTATGCTGGCAAAGGTAACCCCGGTAAAGTCCTCCAGACCGAAGTAGACCCAATTTCGTCCGGCAGCAAAACCCATAGTAGCATCGGCTCTCGGTGTTGGGTCGAAAGCTACCCAGCCCTGTCGTTGAAAGTGGATTTCTACCCAGGCGTGGGCATCCCCCGCTCGCACGGTATGTGCCCCTGTCATCGGGTCGATGAAACCGGGTAAGTAGCCAGCGGCAATGCGAGCCGGTAGACCCACGTGCCGAGCCATGACTGCCATGGTAGTAGCAAACTGCGAGCAATAACCAGCTTGTTGTTCAAATAGAAAGAAATCTACCGCATCACGCTCCGGTGGCAACGGCTCCACGTTCAGCTCATAGGGGTAATTGGTGAGCAGGAAGCGCTCCAGCCTGGCTGCCTTGTCGTAATCTGTGGAGGCACCCTGCACGATGGATTCAGCTAGAGCGGCTGTTCGTTCACTGATGGGTGGAAGCGTTAGATTGGAAATGTCCTCTGAGACAGCGCTGTCACTGCGCAGCAGCTCTGGTGTGAGATATGGCACCAAGGAAAGGGCACGGTATAAGGTGCCTCTTTCAAGGAAGGTCGGACCTGTCTGGGGCAGATAGATTCTCCCGGGCTTGTAGCCAGTGAATACAGCGTTGGGCTGGTCTGACAACAAATAGTATACCTGCCAATATACCCTTTTTCCCGACAAGTTCAATGTGGAGTCTGGCAAGATAAACTCCCGCCGGCGCTCGTCAAGCAATTCGATTTCAGACGAGGAAGGTAGCCATCCCTGTCCATCATATTTGTCCAGTGTCAGGCCGCGCCAGTAGCTGGATATTCGGCTCCGTACGTGCATCACTGCTCTATCGGCTGGGGAGTCAGCATAACCCAAAGTGGCGTATTCCCTGTCGTCAAAGGCTCTGTCATCCTGACGGGAGGGGAGTATTCCTGGCGATACCGAGGCGCTGGGCTTACTGGGGAGCATGGCCGGCCCACTAAGGCTGAGGTCTAACCGACTGGGAAGCCAGCTTGCCTGGGCTATCTGGCTGCTAGCCACCCTGGGCATCAGCAGGAAGAAGACAGCCGAGAGCAGCAAGGTACCCGTGGCAAAGCCCAACCAGACCTTTCCAGCGGTGAGCCACCTTAATTTACCCACCAGCACGGCTTGAGTTGTTTCAGCTTCGACACGGCCAACAGCAACTGCTATTAGTGCCAGAACCGTAAATACTACCAGAAAGACCAAAAACCACAAGCTAAGAGCTAATTCACTGATAAGCACTAAGAGCAGGGCTCCCAGAATCAAACTAGCCACCACGTTCCTTCTCTTCATAAGGTCGAAGCTGCCTAACACTAGCCCGTAGATAAGGTAGCGTGATAGTAGTAGCCGGTCACTAAATCCAGAAAGCAATATCTCCCCACCTAGGAAGACGGTAAGGACCATAAAGAGAAGCAGAATCAGGCTGCGACGTATCGAGGCATCACGCCGGCGCCAGCTATAGAAGTGACCTGCTGCCAGGCCTGGTATTCCAATAGCAAGTAGTATGGGCTCCCTGATTGCCCAGGCTACAGCCGCTATGGAACAACTGACAGCGAGGAAGGCAAGAAATCTTGAACCAGCCAGGTGTTTAGTGATTCGCATGCTTCATCCCACCGACACTGGTGATTTGCCAGCGAAGAATAAGGAATTGCCCAACTTTTTTATTGCCGTCTCCAGATTACCCCGGGAGCAGCTGATGATGTTCAGATTGCTCCCCTTCAATCTGGAAAGGAACTCATGGGGTGTCTCATTCGGCGCAAAGCCTTCCAGAAGCACTACCGCTAGTCCCCGTACCCGGTCGGCTAATTGCGATAATGTAGAGATTAGCTCGGTTTCTATTGCCGGCACAATAGCCACTACGACCTGGCCTGGCACTGCTGTCAATTCAGCCAGGGCAGCCTTTCCTCCCACTTCTAGCTGCGCCAGGTAGTCCATTGCCTCTCGCCACCCGGCGTGGTGCAAGGGTGTTTCGCCAGCGATAATGTCTATACTGCGTCCAGAATCAGCAGAAAGCTTGGCCAGGCTGGCAGCAATCTTGATGCTATATTCTAAGGTTGTCTCTCTCCCTGTCCCAGAATCACGCCTCGTTTCAAAAGTGACAGTCACTGAGCCCTGGTTAGCCTGCTCGAACTCCTTAAGCATGAAGTGCCCCAGTCTGGCAGTATTGCGCCAGTGGATATGTTTTAATGGGTCACCATGTTGGTATTCTCTGGAACCGTAGAATTCAGCGGCAGCACTGGACTTGACCGCATGGCCCCAGTCCGCCCAGGCTGCATCGGCTATGGGTAGCCCTTCCATCTGGTAATAGGTGGGGTAAACCGTTAGATTCAACGGTAACTGAAAGGTGCGGCGCCGCACAATCAGCCCCAAAGGCCCGCTGGATTGCAGGGTGGCGCTCGATGAAGGGTAGTATCCTCGCCGGTAGCAGGTGGTCGTATAGGAAAAGGCGGTCATAGACCTCGGGTTGAGGCTGGCGAGAAGAAAGGCTCTGTGCTGCTCCTGCGGTTGAGCAAAGGGACAATCCTCCAGCACCTTAATGAAATGCCTAGCCAGGCGCCCGTTGTTGGTCACTTTGAGCTTAACCTCAACAGCGTCGTCCTCCAAGGGACCGCCTAATTGTGGCTGGCGGAGAGTAGAAGTCGGAAGTAATAGCTGGCGCTCTACTTGCAGGGATTTGAGGCTATACCAGGGCAAGATGGCTGACAGCAGAAGCGAGCTCCAGATGATAGCATCAAACAGGTAGAGCCAGCCTATTTGAGTTTGACCGGCTACTAAATAAATTAACCCGCCGGCGGCTATAAAACCAAAGCCTGCTTTAGTCATAGGTCATTTTCCACCCTGTCAAACATAGTTGGCCCCCCGTTAGGCTCTTCAAATATCTTAAAATGTTTGTGTGTGGTTCTTTGAAATTCTTTCTATAAGGGTACGGGGACTGTGTTCAGAATAGCTTCAACGCACTTTGCTGGGGAATCAGGCTCTGAGGACCGGGTTAGAATGCGGTGTCGGAGCACTGCTGGCGATACTGCCTTGACATCATCAGGTGTGGCGAAGTCTCTACCTTCCATAGCTGCTCTAGCCTGGGCAGCCCTCTGTAGAAAGACGGCACCGCGAGGGCTCGCTCCTATGGCTATTTCAGCACTCGCTCTCATCTCAGCTACGATATTAGCAATATATTCTTTTACCGGGCGAGCAACCTCGACCATGTATATTTGGTCTTGCATAGTAGAAATGTCATCAGCGGTGAGAACTGGGTCTAGGCTTGGTTCCCCGTGTTCGTGCCGTTCCAGGATTTCCACCTCTTCCTCTCGCTTCGGATAGCCAATGCCGAAGGAGAGCAAAAATCTGTCCAGCTGGCTTTGCGGTAGAGGAAAGGTGCCATGTGCTTCAGCGATGTTTCGTGTGGCAATGACGAAGAAGGGCTTGGGTAAAGGGTGGGCGATTCCATCAAAGGTAACACACCCCTCATCCATTGCCTCAAGTAGAGCTGACTGCGTTCGAGGGCTGGAGCGATTGATTTCATCGGCCAGTACTATATTGGCAAAAACAGGACCGGGTATAAACTTGAAGTCACCAGCAGCCTGGTTATATATTGATGACCCGGTGATGTCTGTAGGCAGCAGGTCCGGGGTGAACTGAATACGCTTGAAGTTAGCTTGTATTGACTGCGCCAGTGCCTTAGCCAGTAATGTCTTGCCTACACCCGGAAAATCGTCCAGCAGAACATGACCCTGGCACAGCAGTCCCAGCAAACTCATTCTGATAACATCCGGACTAGCGACCACCACCTGGCGAATATTATCCACTACTGTCCGCACTTGGCTGGCTAATTCCTGGTTCATAGGATGCCTGCAACTTCCTGCCATAAGATTTTTGCCACTTTGGTATCACCTCTAAATCAAGTGCCAATCAGTTTATTATACCTTGCTTTCGGGGTCAAATGAAAGGCAATCTCCCAAAGCCATGGTTTATCACTCTTACCTGTAAGAGCCCGTCTAGGCATCTACTGTAATATCCCGAATTTTTGAAGTAGCACAAAGTTTAATGGTATAATATGCTCAAGCAATAGGTAAATTCTCGTATGGTAGAGGATTGCGGGGGAAAAGTCGTTCAAGGAGGTGAGCCGACAATGATAGTGGTAGCTGCGATGCTAAAGGCGGTCAATGGCAAGGGAGATGAACTTGAGCGGGAATTCCAGAAGCTCGTGCCCAAGGTCCTCAATGACGCCGGCGCGATAGTTTACGCCGTTCACCGCAGCGTAGATAACCCATCCAAGTTCCTTGTCTACGAAAAATATGAGAGCAATGAGGCTTTGAAGCAGCACTCTTCAACGCCGCACTTCCAAGAATTTTCCCGTGCCATCGCATCTATGTTGGATGGACGCCCCGAGGTGGGGCTCTATCGTGAGATTGCGTGAAGTGGCTGCACATAGTTACGAAAGCGAATACTTCTAGTATCCAACAATTAGCCACAATAGCAAGCTGAAAGGCTCCTTAGGGAGCTTCTGTAAGAATGAGATATTTGGAGGAGGATGTCAGGCTATGGCTGAATTATCACTACCATTTGAGTCCAGGTACTTTCCTTTAAAGAAGTTTTTCAATATTTACCAAATGTCCATAGAGAAGCCAGAGGAATTCTGGGAGGAACAGGCACGCCAGCTGGACTGGTTTAAGACCTGGGAAAAGGTGCTGGAGTGGGAGCCGCCTTTTGCCAGGTGGTTTGTTGGTGGGCAACTGAATGCATCATATATCTGCGTCGACCGTCATGCTAAGACCTGGCGGAGGAGTAAGGTAGCCATATACTGGGAAGGTGAGCCGGGAGATGTTAGGGTTTTAAGCTATTCGACACTATATAGTGAAGTCAATAAATTCGCTTCCATCCTGAAGAATTGTGGAGTGGGCAAGGGGGATAGGGTTGTCTTATACCTGCCAATGATACCGGAACTGCCTATTTTCATGCTGGCCTGCGCCAGGATTGGCGCCATCCATACAGTAATCTTTTCCGGGTTCAGTGCTCAAGCGCTGGCTGATAGAGTTAATGATGTTCAAGCCAAGTTACTGATAACTGCCGACGGGGGATTCAGGAGGGGAAAGGTTATTCCGCTGAAGAGCATAGCTGATGAAGCATTGACTATGTGCCCCTCGGTGGAGAAGACTATCGTGGTCACTAGAGTCAATACCTCGGTGAGCATGAAGCAGTCAAGAGACTTCTGGCTGTATGACCTGCTCAATGAGGCAGACCCTTTTATTGAACCCGAGCCAGTGGAGTCGAACCACCCGCTCTATATACTTTACACCTCAGGAACCACAGGCAAACCTAAAGGCATTGTCCACAGCACCGGTGGCTATCTTGTCCACAATTATTCCGCCTACAAGTGGGTCTTTGACCTTAAGGAGGAATCGGTCTACTGGTGCTCGGCTGATGTGGGTTGGGTTACCGGGCATAGCTCGATAGTATACGCCCCGCTGGCACACGGGGCAGCCATAGTCATTTATGAAGGGGCTCCAGACTACCCTTCGATTGATAGGTGGTGGGACATTATTGAGAAATACGGGGTTACCATATTGTATACCTCACCCACTGCCATCAGGATGTTTATGGGATACGGTGAGCAATGGCCAAAAAAGCATGACCTTAGCAGCCTGGAGCTACTGGGAAGTGTAGGAGAGTCGATTAACCCCGAGGCATGGCTCTGGTTCTACCGGCATATAGGTGGTGAGAGGTGCCCTATCGTTGATACCTGGTGGCAGACGGAAACCGGTGGGGTCATGATATCACCTACCCCTGGGATAGAGTGTGTCCCTTTGAAGCCTGGCTCAGCAACATTTCCATTACCCGGAGTAGATGCTGATGTAGTCGATGAAGATGGTAAGCCAGTGCCAGCCGAGGAAAGGGGCTTGCTGGTGATAAAGAAGCCATGGCCAGGAATGCTGCTTGGCATACATGGTAATCCGGAGCGCTATAAGGAAGCCTACTGGTCGCGGTTCCCCGGCATTTATTACACTGGTGACTACGCAGTAAAGGATAAGGATGGATACTTTTGGATTCTGGGCAGGGCTGATGAGATACTAAAAGTTGCTGGACATAGAATAGGTACTGCTGAACTGGAGGATGCCGCCGTCTCCCATCCACAGGTGGCTGAGGCAGCCGTAGTGAGCAAAGCTGACCCGGTGAAGGGTGAAAGTATCGTCATCTTTGCTGTGCTTAAAGACGGGGTCAGCTCCTCCTCAGGCTTGAGGAAGGAGTTGGCCAAGCACATGCGGGATATGGTAGGGCCGATAGCAACTCCTGATGAGGTTTATTTTGTTGCCAGGCTGCCCAAGACGAGGAGTGGCAAGATTATGCGCCGAATTCTGAAGGCGGTAGCTAATAACGCTAGTATTGGCGACCTCACCACCTTGGAAGACGAAGCTTCCGTGGAGGAGGTAATCAAGAGTTACCGGGAACTCAAGAAAGCGGGGGAAGAGGCGGGAAGCTGACCTCATCGTGAAAGGGTATGCTGAAGAACCCATAGAGCCGTTAAGTCCAGCTAGGTTAATTGCTGACTAATCTAATTCAAGAACAGTGCTAGCCTCTAGCGTTGTAGCCCGGAGGCAGCTGCTCCACCAAGCTTTCCCTGAAGCTGGATGATTTGTGCTTCAGCTTTGCCTGAGTTAACCGTCAGCAGACCTATGGTACCCAGCTCATATTTATAGCGGGGGAAAGTTGGACTACCGGGATTTATTCGAATAATACCTTTGTGGTTTTCCAATGTGGCTTGGTGAGTGTGGCCAAAGACGACGACATCGGGGGGCTCCTCATGCTCATCCCAAGACCATGCTTCATACTCATGGGCGAGCCAGATGGTAACTCCCTCCACAGTAATGACGTGTTTCCACTTTACACGCTTATCGTTCATTATCTCGAAGGGGTCGTCGTCACCCTCGGCTGCTAGTACCGGCGCGATATGTTCCAATTCATCCAGTATGGGAGTAGTATAGATATCGCCAGCGTGTAGAATCAGGTCAACACTGTGGAAAGCCTCCTTTATTTGAGGCGGGAGTGTATTTGCTGATAACTGACTGAGGCTGGCACGATAACCGGGAGTACGAATATGGGTATCCGAAAGTAGTCCAATAAGCATGGTGCTGCTAATACCCTAGCTAAACCTGGGCACTTTGTCAATCTGGTATGGAGAAAAGGGGAAGGTTTGTGTTATATTGTGTCTATATATTTTGTTGTAGAGCTAAATTATGAAAAGAATCGTATATATACTGCTCTCGGTAGTATTGATGTGCAGCCTGCTGGTGTTCTTTCTACCTACTGCTGTCTGCCAGCCAACGCAAGAAGAGGTAACATCACCACCAGCAGAGAAAGTTCTTAACCTTTATGGAAGAGACCCGCATACGCTTGACCCGGCCGTTTCCGGTGAAATGCGCTCCCACCAATATATAATGCAGCTATTTGGCGGTTTAGTTTGCCTTGATGATAATCTGGAGCCAGCCCCAGATATAGCCCTGGAGTGGCAAGTTAGTGATGATGGCAGAACCTATACCTTCTATTTGCGGCACGATGTTAGATTTCACGATGGCAGAGAGGTTAAGGCCGAGGATTTTAAGTATTCCTGGGAGCGTGCCTGTGACCCGGCTACTGGCTCGCTGACAGCGGCCGCTTATCTTGGTGATATTGTCGGGGTAGAGGAGGTGTTAGCCGGTGAAAGCAAGGAGATTAGCGGTGTCAGGGTTATTGATGATTACATCCTTGAAGTGACGATAGATGCTCCTAAGTCCTATTTCTTATCCAAGCTGACCTATTCCACCGCCTTGGTGGTGGATAGAGCCAATGTGCAGTCAGGAAGTGAGTGGTGGCGCAGTCCAAATGGCACCGGTCCGTTCAAACTGAGACAGTGGGATGAAAATAGCCGGCTTGTTCTGGAAAGGAATGAGCTTTATTACGGCGAGTTAGCTAAGGTTGATTCTGTTGTATTTAACCTGTGGGGTGGTGTGCCAATGAATATGTATGAGACTGGCGAAATCGATGTCACCGAGGTCTCTCTTAATTATATTGATAGGGTTACTGATGAAGCAGGCCCCTTCTACCGTGAGTTGGTCATAGTCCCTGAGTTAAGCTTTTACTACATTGGCTTCAATACTACCAAGCCACCGTTTGATGATGTCAATATTCGCCGTGCTTTCTCCATGGCTATAGATAAGGATAAACTGGTTTCTCTGGTATTCAGGGATATGATGCAGCCGGCTGATGGCATCTTACCACCCGGTATGCCTGGTTTCAATGAAGACTTGGCGGGGCTGAATTATGATGTAAATAAGGCAAGGCAGTTGATTAAGGAATCTAAGTATGGTGATGTATCTCAATTGCCACCAATCACCATTACCAGCGCGGGTTGGGGTGGCTTAATACCTCAGGGGCTGGAAGCTATCGTTCATGAGTGGCGGCAGAATCTGGGGGTGGAGGTAAAGGTAAGGCAGCTAGAACCACAGAGGTTCTTCTATCACCTCAGGGAGGAGAAGGACGAGATGTTTGATATGGGTTGGATTGCTGACTACCCGCATCCACAGAATTTTCTTGAGGTTTTGTTTCATAGTGGAACTGATAATAACTACGGCGAGTACAGCAACCCCGAGGTAGATACCCTGCTGGAGATGGCTGGTGTGGAGATGGACAGCGACCTGAGCCTGGAGCTATATCAGCAGGCTGAACAGAAGATGGTTGAGGACGCCGCCTGCCTGCCTTTATGGTTCGGCAGAAACTATATCCTGGTCAAGCCCTATGTTGGGGGATATAATATGGGTCCTCAAGGTCTGGCTATGCTAAATAGCGTCTCTATTGACTGATATAAATAGTGGCGGAGGGGGTGGGATTCGAACCCACGGTCCCCTTGCAGGGACAACGGTTTTCAAGACCGTCACCATAGACCTCTCGGACACCCCTCCATAGCTTCGGTTTTTGATAATCTACCTTGACATAATTACGGATTGCTACTAATTTGCTACTAATGCCTTATTTTCTAGCACTTTCATTATGCTTCAACTGCAAAGCATCGTCAAACCGCTTGGCTGCCGCTTCCTGTAATCCGGGGGATACATGGGAATAAGTATCAAGTGTGATTGCTATTGTGCTATGACCCAGTCTTTCCTGAACTATGCGAGGGTGTACTCCCGCTTTGAGCTTCGCCGTATTCAGTTTTTAAGGTGCTTTTGTTTTTCTAGCTTCATTATTGAACAAAAGACTCTTTTGTGATATGTGATAACCTAGCTGGATAATCTTCTCCTTCCCCCAGCGGGAAGATTGGCAAACAGAAAAAGCCTCTCAAACAGGGAGGCTTTTTCACATAATGAGCCTGTCGTTTAGGCAAAGACTGGCTTAACTATCTTTGAAAAGCATTCTAGCGCTTTTCGTGCCAGGTTGAACAAAACAAGCAAGTGTTACTCCAGCAACCCATTGGCTTACAGCCAACTTGATGGCTAGACTCCGCAAGAGTATCATAAAAGCCAGAGTTGCCAGAAAGTGCCTTAACTTGAAGAGAGGGAATTCGGTCCATCTGGCAGTTTCTTCTTACAAGGGGTAGATTGGCAGTTTATCCAAGGTTTTCTAGAGAGAGAGTTTCTTGATTAAGAAAGGAAAGTTCCCCAAGGTATTTTTTGGTTGGTGGACTGTTCTAGCTGGTAGTTTTTTATCCGCGTGGGGGATTGGCTTTCAGGTTCACGGATTCTCCGCATTGTTCCAACCTATAGCCTCAGAATTTGGATTCGGCCGGGCAGCAACATCTGTCGCTACTAGCATTGGGAGGCTTGGTCGGGGGATTGAAGCACCACTGGCAGGGGGGCTTGTTGACAGATTTGGACCAAGGTTCTTAATTATCATCGGCATGTTCATCGCCGGTCTAGGCCTCATATTGATGAACTTCATAAATTCGCTCTGGACTTTCTATGTAGTTTGG
>CAZMUD010000003.1:0-52339 GCA_964569715.1 uncultured Dehalococcoidales bacterium
ATTTCACCCCTAAACTTTATCTCGTTTTGGGTTATATTGGGTTTTTTTAAACGAAACTCTACTCCACCTTCTTAAAGGCTTTGCTGGTGGCGCCGCAGACGGGGCATCTCTCGGGGGCTTCCCCGGCTACGGTATTACCGCAGACCTGGCAGACAAAATAAGGCTCATCCTCTAGCTGCTGACCGGCCTCAAGGGCTTTAAGTGCTTCCTGAAAGTGGCTATGATGTATTTGCTCTACCTCGTTGGCATATTCAAAACTAACCTGCGCCCTCTTATTCTCTTCCTGCTCCGCCTGCTCAATAAAAGGGGGATACATTCTGGTGAATTCATAGTGCTCCCCGACGACACCGGCTAACAGATTATCCCTGGTCGAGCCAACTGCATCCATAGCGGCAAAGTGATTGCGGGCGTGAACCGTCTCCGCTTCAGCCGCCGCCCGAAATAGCCTGCCTATCTGGGAATAGCCTTCCTTCTCTGCCTTATCGGCAAAGAACAGGTAGCGACGGTTAGCCTGACTTTCTCCGGCAAAGGCTTCCTGCAAATTTTCCTCTGTCTTATACGCTTGGTTCATTAGATTCTCCTTTTTAAGCTTCGTCTAATAGTTTATCAACCCCTCACCCTTTAGGTTTTTATTAGGTAACCCTCCCCCTTTATCCCCCTCCCTTAATAAGGGAGGGGGAAGTACTCGTATAAGAGAGGCTTCGCCTCTCTTCAACTCTCCTTCAGACCTCCTTCACAAGGGGAGAGGGAAGGAATTTCTTAAAGGGGCTTCGCCCCTTTTAATCCCCCTATTTAAAATAACTATAGGCTTTTCACTCTACCTGGTCTATAGCGGCTAGAGTTTCCGCCAGATAAGATTCCAGTCTCTGCTGCTGGAGGCGAATATGTAGCTCCTCAGCCTGAGCCTTGTCCTTTACCAGGGTAAATAAAGCTGGTCCTGAGCCGGCCAGGTGAACAGCGGTGGCACCAATTTTTACCATATGCTCCCGAGACACACTTAGCTCTGAGAAGTGAGTAAAGGCTACATTCTCAAAGGTATTGAACAAAAGGGAAGGTGTAAATTCCCTGCCCGCCTTTAGTTCTTCTACCAGCTTCCGGGTAGTCCGCCCATCTGTGTAGTGACTGGCTTTCAGGCTGGCATAAAGTCGCTTTGTCTTCCCCGGCAGTCTGGGCACAGGTGGTATTACCAGGACAACCCACCTATGGGGTAACGATGGTAGAGGAGTTACTATTTCACCCCTACCCTCGACCAGAGCCGTGCCACCGTAAAGAAAGAAAGCTACATCCGAACCTAATTGCGTTGCTAGCCCGAGCAATTCCCCCGGCGATAATCCCAACTCCCAAAGCTGGTTAAGCCCGCGTAAAACAGCCGCCGCATCACTGCTATCGCCACCCAACCCCGATAGCAGAGGGATACGTTTTTCGACCTCTACGGTCACCCCTTTGGAGCAACCGGTAACCTGCTGAAGCAAGCTAGTTGCTTTAGATACCAGACTTTTCTCTGCAATCCAGTCTGGCAAATTGGACTTAAACTCGATATGCTGGCTTAATTGGAAACAGAGGCTATCACTTAGACTTATAGCCTGAATAACACTGCGGATTTCGTGAAAACCGTCCCGGCGTTTGGCCAGGACCTCAAGGGTCAAATTTAGCTTAGCTGGCGCTAGAATTGTCAGCATGCCGATTCCCCTACCCGGGTAAATACCCGCCACAGTCGTGCCCACTCCTCAAGGGTCAAGGTCTCCGCCCGCCGTTGCGCTACTATGCCTGTCCCTTCCAGTAAAGACAAAACATCAGCTTTCGGCAATCCCAGACCTTGAGCCAAAGAATTACCTAGCTGCTTGCGGGAAGCGCTAAAACCCGCCCGCACCAACGCAAAAAAGCTCTCCTTATCGGCTATCTCTACCGCTGGCTGAGGATATGGCGCTACCCTCAGTATCGCCGAGTCAACCTCTGGTGGCGGATAAAAACACTGAGCCGGCACATAGCCTATTATCGTTGGTTCCCCATAAAGCTGCACACTAATGCTCAGCAGACTCATCCGACCGGGTTTAGCCACAATCTCCTCAGCTACCTCCTTCTGCACCATTACCACCATAATTTGGGGCTTAACTTGGGCCTCAAGAAAGTGGCGCAAGACAGGGGAGGTAATGTAATAAGGGAGGTTGGCTACCACCTTGTAGCTAAAAGGGCTTTTTATTTCAGTGGGAAATTGCGCCTTTTGCTCCTGAAGCAAAACTGCCGGGTCGATTCTAAGCACGTCTTCATTGATAATGGTAACATTCTTAAAAGAAGCCAGGGTCTGTTTCAAGATGCCAGCCAGCTTGTTATCCAGCTCGATGGCAACCACCCAGCCAGCCTGCCTGGCTAGCTCCCTGGTCAGCACACCAAGACCAGACCCTATTTCCATAGTAATATCGGTAGGAGTAAGCCGAGCGGCTGAAGTTATAAGCTTAAGCACTTCCTCATCAATAAGGAAATGCTGTCCCAGTCCTTTTCTCACCCGGAGGTCAAAGCGGCGCAGCAGCTTCCTGGTCTGAGTCAAAAGTGACTCTGTCTTCAGGTAACGCCTCTTTATTCCCACAGTTCCTCAATATCTTTTTCGACCTGTTTGCTAATTTCAGCCTCTCCAGTGGAGACAAAGTCCTTATAGGACTCGGCTGAACCATACTCACGAGTCCTGACCACCACCGGCATCGGCACCGCATGACCAAAGATGAGTGCCTGCTGCCTGGATTCCAGCCTGGCTAACACCGATTTTAGCTCACTCTTACCAGATACACCAGACAGCACACTATCAATATCACGCTCATTGTCTAATAAGCAGGTTATCTTGGTGCCGAGTTGAGACATAACCTCGTCATCAATGCCACTGGGTCGCTGGTCAATCACCAGCAGGGTAACATTATACTTGCGCATCTCACGGGCAATAGTGCCAAAGATGGTCTGGCTGGCTACCACTGGATTAAGGAACTTATGTGCCTCCTCAATGGTGATAACCAGAGGGTGAGGTGGGGCAGCATCCTCACCTATTGCCTTCTCCATCCTCTCCCGATATTGAGCATGGATGCGGCGGGTAAGCAAGTTGGCTACCAGGATATAAGCGGTAATATCGGTATATCTGCCAAATTCCAGAACTACATTTATACCCCGGTCGAGGTATTCCAGGATGCGCTTTACCGCATTATCAGGAGAATGGGACATAAGAAAAGGAAGCCGTCTGATGGTTGCCAGTCCTCGCTGTAAGTTATGCAGGGTGCTCTCGTGTATGTTCAAACCTTCCGGCAATTCCTCGGTATCTTTCAGGTCCAGGGTGCTCTGCAGCCAATTCCTGCCAAATCTCCTGGATAGCTGGTAAACGGCTTCAACGGCAAGCTCGGTAAGATTCAAGGTCTGGCGCAATAATACCATGTCTTCTGGTTCTATCTCATCATAGCCTATCCTGACCACAAAGTCGGTGCTTACTCGTCTTCGCCTTGCATTTTCCTCATCAAGGGTAAAGACAGCTACCTTCTCCGGGAAAAGCTGCTTTAAGGCTTTAACCTTCCGACCTTCCTCACTGCGGCTCTCCCAGCCATACTCGCTGTGCATATCAAAGACCAGATTTACGGCGGCGCTCTTCTGTAGCATACCAATGAGCAGCAACCTGGTAAGAAAGGTTTTCCCAGTGCCAGTCTTGCCAAAGATTCCATTAGACCGCTTAACCAGCTCCTCCAGGTCAAGACAAATCTTGGTCTCCATATCCAGTGGAGTGCCAATATAGAACTTCCTTTCGTCCTCACTGCCAAAAACCAGCTCTACATCCCGCTGTGATGCCTGGTTTACCTGAGAGAAATGACTGGGAACAGTCTTAACCGGCTGGGGTCCCTCAATCAGGTCGGCAACGCCGCCGCCAATGGTGAGCATAGGCAGAACATGGAGTGTTCCATAGGTGCTGGTTCCGGCTAATACCTCAGCCATAAACGGGTCGGAGACATCAGGTGGGGTCACGGTAAGCTGCTGGTCTATCACCCCCAGGCTGATATCGGTTATCATGCCAAAGAACCGCCGCTTCTCTCCTTCAATGGTTACATAGCGTCCCACTGCCATCTCCTCAACCGAAGCCGAGCTATCCAGCCTGACTTCTACCCCCTTGTTTAACGAGCCAGAGGTGACGATGCCCAATCTCTCACTATTTTCCTGAGTCACTAACTAATCCTCCCTCAGACGAACAACCCTTAAAGTCAACCCTTCTATTCCTACGACCTCTACGTTCTCATCAACTTCTATATAATCACCAATCGATTCCGCCTTCCAGTTTTCACCCTTAACATAGATGGCTCCAACTGGTGTTAGTGGCTGCACAACTCTACCCTGTAGACCTATCATTCCTTCTCGGCCAGTAACTTGCTTCCAGCGAAAACTTGGTATCACCTTAATATGTATTATAAAAACAAAGGCAGCAATAAGTAGCACTATAAAAATCGTAATAGATAGAGGGATTTGCACACCCAAAAAATGCAGTACTAAGAAAATTAATACTAATACAGCAGCTTCGTCTAGTAATAACACTAGAACTTTAAGCCAATCACCGAAAGTTCTTTTTTTAACCATCCTCAGGTCACCTATTTGCTTTTATATTAATCCTCCCCACTTCTCAAACTGGAGGTGATAATGTTTGGTCGTTGGCTGACTTTTCTGAATCACTGTTTAATTTTTCCAATGATGGATTTGAGCCGATTAAACTCACCACCAAGTAATATGGCTAACTCCTTGCCGACCGCCACCAGAAATTTTTGGCGGTCTTCATATACCTCGCTCATCTGACGCAGCGAGGCGGCAATAAGCTCCTCTACAGAAACCGGCAGGTGAGCGTTAAGCAATATATTGAGGAAATCAAAGGACTGGCTAAACTCCCTGACCTCATCAGGGGAGCACTGGTAAACGAAGCTGTGGATTCGGGCTGGTTTGGGTGGCAGGTAGCGATACAATTTTTCGTTCTCCCTGTATCCGACCACTAAAGCGCTGAATTCGGTCCTGAAGAGCTTTAGCAACTGGGGGCTTGAGCGGTAGATTTCCTCCTCACTGGTCTCGTCCTTACCCCGGGCAATCGGGCGCCGACCCCGTTCAAGGCTGGCGGTGGTAGCGTGATAGACTATGCCGTAAAGCTCCACCGGCAAATCGGTGGTCTTTACCAGACTACCCAGAGGCGGCGACTGGTAAAGCTCATAGCACTGGGCAACAAAATCGGTGGTGCTGGCTTCAATAATTTCACCTACTCTGTCTGCTTCAGTCATTTTTATTTTCCCTCACAGCTGCCATTTTACAACAAATTATGCGATTTTATGAAACCTTAATGAAACCTTTACGAAATGTTTATTATATTTATCCCTACCTTTATGTTTGCCTGCTAGACTTGGATTATAAGGATGGTACTTAAAGAAGCTAAAAAGGGAGCCAATTTATGCAGAATTTTATCATAGCCGGAAAAGCCAAGAATGTCTTCCGAGTCATTAAACTTATGGCGCAGGCAGAGAAGATGCAGAAAGAGGCTCAGAGAAAAGCCCGGCTTAATTAGGTAACCCTATCCCCTTTATCCCCTTCCCCTTGATAAGGGGAAGGGGAATTAGTTGTATAAGAGAGGCTTCGCCTCTCTTTGACTCTCCTTTATTTATTTCTTCTTTTCCTTCTTCTTCTTGGGCTTCTTCACATTCTTTCTGCCCTTAGTCCCCATTTCTTGCCTCCTCTTTTGAAAACCGTTATAACTTCCCTATCCGCTTCCTCACCAGTATATTTCGATACTCTCAACGATTCCCCCTTCGCTCCAATCACTCGTTTTACGAAAACGCTCATAATATCGGTAACGTCCTATATTAGAGCTATTGATATCCCATCGCCCATATTCTTCCCCCTTCCATACATAGGCTACACTATCATACTCCGTAGAGTAGCTTTGGTAACGCCAACGCTCTGTAAATGAACCACCTGTACAATCCACATAGACTAGCCCTTTGTCCACGGTTACAAAAGCATTCAAAGCGTGACCTATGTCACTGTCCCGAAAATACACACCAACGAATGCAGCTTTGATTCCTTTAGCCTCAGCATTGTTGTGAAGCATCTCGGCAAAGCTAACACAATTGAATGTGTACTCTGAATAGTATTCATCGTCTGTTGGGTCGGCACGCAAGAATACCATCAACTTCACCCAAGTTGGGTTTTCGGCGTTAGAGTTATTTTTGAGATTGGGGCTTCCTACCAACGCCCCCCCTGTTGCTTTGGGCTGAACACCAGAAAGAACCTCGACTCCTAAGGTGTCCTGATAAAGTTGGAGGCTTGCTTCTGCCTTCTCAAGTTCTGCCTGTGTAGAGCCAAGTTCTGACTGCGTTGAGGCAAGTTCTGTCTCCGTTGAATCAAGGGTCTGCTTTGTTGAACTAAGGTCTGCCTGCGTTGAAGCGAGGGTTTGCTTCGTGGTGGTAAGTTCTACCTGCGTTGAGGCAAGGGTTTGTTTTGTTGAGCTAAGTTCTGTATTCGTTGACTCAAGGTCTGCCTGCGTTGAGGCAAGGGTCTGCTTTGTGGTGGTAAGTTCTGTATTCAAGGCATTTCTATCTACAGTGATAACAACGCCGTAAACAATTGCGGCAACCAGAGCAAGACTCAAGAAAATAAGAGGCGCTTTACGCATCCAAGACCGGGAGGAATAGCTAGGGGGTTTATCTGAATGCTCTTCCACCACTCTATAATCTGATTCCTCTTCCATCACTTTATAATAGGCTTCGCTTGCTGTCCGTCCATTCTCCATAAGTTCCTGCCAGCGACGCATCCGGCTATCTAATTCTATTTGTTTCTCACCACTAGCTGTTGCCCATTCCTTATGATATATTTCCCAAACATTATCCTCATATTCCTTTTCCTTGTCTTGCGATTCCATTTCAGCCTCCTTTCTCCCCTTAGTCTGGAGTTTAAGAGGGCGTTAGCCCTCTTTTATTTCTCCTTCCCCCTTTCCTTTTAAGGAGAGGGGGATAAAGGGGGTGAGGTTATTACATATTATATCCACCTTGTTCTTTTGCTCTGGCTCTTGGCTGAGCCAATGCTGGGCAGGTGCTCGTCTACCAATGACGACTCCACCAGTTGCCAGAAGTTCTCTCTATCTACTCCGGTTACCACCGCCTGTTCGTGGGCTTCGCTCAGTGCCACCGGGTATCCCTGCCCCCGCTGGCACTGGTCCAAAACCAGGCTATGAGCCAGATTGAGCAGGCTCTCGTCCCTGGCCACCCACTGCGGAATTTCCACCCTGGCTATTTCATCATCCACCCTGAGGTAAAAGAAATAGACCCGGTGCTCTCCATAGCGCTTGCGGACTACAGACGATTGACTGATAAACAGTGCTGACCTTTCCCCTTGACCTAACAGGTTTGCAAAAAGCTCCCTGTCCCGAACACCAGCCACCTTATCGCAGTCCCTTTTTTTACAGTCCTGGCAATGGCGGTCAGTGTCAAGAGGGTCATTGGGGCAAAGAGCTACCCGCAGGGCATTGACGACATCGGTGCTGCGGGGGAAGCTAATATAGCTGGCAAGAGCAAGCCTCTTGTCCTTATTGAGCTTTTTCATCTGGTCAAGATAGTTTAAAAAGCCGTTATCCAGCAGTGCCTCGGTGACAAATTCGGGGTAAGCCTCCAGCCCCCAGAGAATAAGCGAGCCATCAAGCAATGCCAGGGTTGAGCTGCCCGCCGGCAGTTCGGCTGCCAGCTCAGCCAGCCGCTGACACTCATCCACACCACGCTTGATACCTAAAAGGGCGCCTTCTACCGGTTGCTCACGACCCCTGACCCCGGCCGGAGCAATAACCAGGTCTTCATCTCCGGCATAGAGGCGGGGAAAGCTATCAAGGACGGCACCAGGATTGGCACCATAATGAAAAACAACGCTACCTATATTTATGAGAAAACACCTTGTCGACCGGTGGCGGTCAACATCAATATGAGAACCATCGGTAGCGATGACAGTGAATTCGGCAGGAAGGGGTGGTGATTTACAGTGCTGGTCAAGTCCATCCTTCACTTGTGAAAGACCAGCCACCAGCCAGGTAGTCTTACTGGCTACAATCTTCTTTCTTAAATAATCGATGTCGGTAGTTTTACTACGGAGGACATCCAGGGCATAGTTCAGGTGCTTTCGCTTTTCCTCACCACCAGCCTTCAGCCGGGCGACCATTCCCCCAACCTGTGAAGCCACCTTGGTTAAATCTAACGACACCTCTCCTGCCCCTGACCCTCTGTTTTACTATCTCAGGATGCCCCTTACAATAACATCCACCGCCTCGTTCTCGTCCAGCCCTCTTGCCATCAGTGTCTCTATCTGTCTCCTGTCTATACTACCGATAGCTGCTTCATGAGTTACCTTAGCCTTCTCATTAGTTACCGAGACAATAGGTATTGCCTTGGCTACTGCCTCTTCGCCGTTAACCAGCTCAATACAATCAACATGCCCCCGGGCATAAGGGGCATTCCCGTAGGTTTCACCTATAACCTCGGCTGTGGCTCTATCTGTCAGCACCACCCTGGTCTTTATCAGGCTTCGGGCGCCATCAGCATCCAGGTTCACTCTTTCCGCTATCTTGATAATATCATCCTTCTTGCCATAGACCTTGGCTATTAGCTCAGCTACGCTCCTGGCGCCAGAAAAAACCTCATAATCAAAGTCAAGTTTGCCGACACAGCCCTCAACCAGGCTGAAGGTGTTTTCATACAAAGCCTTCTCACCCAGGGTAATCTTGGCTTTAGGAATCACCTCAATCCCGCCAAAATCGCCGTGATAGTGAGTCTCTCCATAGTTAAAGCTGGCATTATCGCCAATAGTTATCACCGCATCCATCTTGTGGATTATGTGAACGGCATTAGGGAAAATGCAGTGAGCAATTACCCCGACTTCAGCCCCGCTCCCCACCTCCACCTGCAATTCAATCTCCTGTAAGCCTTCCTCGGGCAAAACGCCGAAACACAGGTGAACAGGGCGCTTTACTTTAATACCCTCTTCCACCAACAGTTCAGCCATAATGCCGTTTTCTTTAGGCTCATATCTCAGCCTAACGCCCGGGACTCCATCAGCACTGAGCACCCGGTTCTCATGAACAACCAGCTTGGCTACATCCTTATTTAGTAAAGCACTCCGGTCGCCTCCAGCCTTTCCATAGGCATCAACCATTGCCTCATATTCTTTCTCAACCGAGTAAGTAGTCATAACTTTTTACCCTCGTCGGCTGGCTCACCAATACGCTCGTATATCGGCTCATTAATATGGGGGCATGTCCGGCAGTTATTCTTGAACCACAGGCTCATTTCCTCCGGTGCCCCCGTCATTAGTACTTTGCCGGCACACAGCACGGACACCCTGTGGGCTATTTCCACCGTTTGCTCACTATGGGTAATCAGCAGAACCGATGCCCCCTGCTTATTCATTTCCACTATGCTACCCAGAATGGAGGGTAATGACACAATATCTATGCCAGAATCGGGCTCATCCAATATAGCCAATTTGGGTTGCATAGCCAGCACCGAGGCTAGCTCTATCCTTTTCCTCTCACCACCACTCAGGGTGCTATCAACATCTCTATCCAAATAACGTTCTGGCTCCATGCCTACCATCCACAAGCAACGTTTAACCTGCTCAATCCCGATATTATGGCCACTGAGCTTGAGGTAGTCCCTCACCCTCAACCCTTCAATCCTGGCTGGCTCTTGCCAGGTCAGGCTCATCCCCTTCCTGGCTCGCTGAGAAACAGACAGGTCGGCAATATCCTGTCCTTTAAAAATCACCCTTCCCCCGCTAGGCTGGTAATTATTTACCCCCATTATGAGGTAAGCCAGAGTGGTCTTACCGGTCCCGTTCTCGCCCAATATGCCATGTATTTCACCCTCATTAATATGCAGGCTTAAGTCTTCGATTATCGACTTACCATTCAACCTCAACTGGAGATTTTCAATTTCCAGCATTCTATCACCTCCCAACTCAATACGCTTATTCAGAAAAAGTATAATTCATTAAGGTCACGAACTCAAGTAACACCCAGAGATTTTCATTATTAACCTCACCCCCTTTATCCCCCTCTCCTTACCGAGGAGAGGGGGAAGATATACAAGAAGAGGGGCTAACGCCCCTCTTAAACACCCACACCAGGTCAGGCTCTTCAGCAGGGGAAGGCAATTTCTTTAGCGGGGTTTCGCCCCTTCAAACTTCCCGTTATAGATGACCCCCAAGCAAAGCTCCTCGCAAAGACACAGAAACTACCGGGGCTTGAACCGAACTCAAGTCGGGAGGGGGCTTACGCTGTAATAAATGAACTCAATACCAATCCGGAGGCATCGAGGGAACTGGTATGCTACAATGATTCTAAATAACTATTAGGTTGAAAAAGGTGCCTTTGTGCTCGCATTTCTGCTTAGTCTGGTCGTAATCTCATTATCCGGGGTAATGATGCCCGGGCCGATGTTTGCCGTCACCGTAGCCAAAAGCTATAAATCCCGGTTTGCCGGCACACAGATAGCCCTGGGGCACGCCATAGTAGAAATCCCCCTGATGCTGCTCATCTACTTTGGCTTTGCCCGATTCTTTCAGCATGAGCTGGCGCAGTTCATCCTGAGTGTGGTTGGTGGGGCTATCTTAATCTGGCTTGGTATAGGTATGTTCAGGGCAAAAACGAGGGTTATAGAGGTAGGCAAGGACTTACCCTATAACTCGGTTGTCGCCGGAGTAGTTACCAGCGCCCTCAATCCATTTTTTATTCTGTGGTGGGCAACTATAGGCAGCATGCTTATCATGAACTCACTGGAATTCGGCATCACCGGCTTTGCCCTGCTTATTCCCGTTCACTGGCTGTGTGACCTGGCCTGGCTTTCATTTGTCTCAGTGCTGATTTATAAAACTCAGTCGCTCTGGGGAAAGAAATTTCAGCAAGGGCTGTTCATTACCTGCAGCCTATTACTCATCGGGCTTGGGGGTTGGTTCCTGGTATCCGGCCTCCAGTTAGGTTTTAGGTTGCTCCATTAGGTGTCAGTCTTTTGCTGGCCAAGTGTTACATCTATGCGCAGGCTACACGAGGAGACAAGGCACTGGTCGCACTCCGTGCTACAGGGTTCAACATGGATAGTCACATCAGAATTAGGTAACCTATTCTCTATATCCTGTTCCAAATGGTCGCACACCTGGTGTGCTTCTTCCAAACTGGCATTCTTGGGCAGCATAAGGTGAAGGTCAATGAAACGCTGGCTTCCTGCCTTGCGAGTACGCATTTCGTGGAAACCGACTAGCTGGCTGCTGTGCTCCTCAATACAGGAGATTATCTCATCCTCTTCCACTTTGGGTAACCTGACATCCACCAGCTCACCAAATGACTTCCTCATTACGTCATAGGCTGCTTTTAGAATTAATAGGGCTACCCCTAGGGCAATAATAGGGTCAAGAATACTAAGCCCGGTAAAGCGTATAACCACCAACGCCACCAGCACTCCTGCAGCAGAATAGACATCGACAGCAATATTGCGAGCCGATGCCTCTAGTGCTATTGAGTCTGTAGCCCGTGATACCTTATGTAGGTGACGGGAAAGGAAGATGCTGACTATTATGGAAAACAGCATAACCCCTATTCCAGCTTCAGTCAGCTCTACCGTAGTACCCACTATTATCCGGCGCACTGCCGAATAGATTATCAAACCACCAGCAGCAAAAATCAGCACCGCCTGCACTATAGCGGCGATACCCTCTACTTTACCGTGGCCGAAGGGGTGTTCCTCATCAGCCGGCATACTAGCCACTCTAACAGCAAAGAAGATGACGACTATGGCAAATAGGTCAAGGAAGCTATCCGCTGCCTGGGCCGTGATGCTGATGCTCCCGGTTATGACCGCCACTACTACCTTGAATACAATCAGCACAATTACGACGGCAAGAGAGAGCTTAGCTGCCCCACTTCTGGTAGAAAACATCGCCCATTACCTCCCCTCGGCTTTACCCCGTCTGCCCTTCTTCCAGACTACCAGCAACTGAGGAGCAATACAGAGGGAGCTATAGGTTCCGGCAATAATGCCAATCAGTAGAACTACGGCGAAATTCTGAATCGATGCCCCGACAAAGAGCAACAGGGCTAATACCATAAATAGTGTGGTTAAGCTCGTATTCAAGGAACGGCTCAAAGTCTCGACCAGGCTATTATTAACGACCACCTCGAAGCCAACCCGCTCACCCTTTAACAGATTCTCGCGTATTCTATCAAAAACGACCACAGTATTATTCACACTATAACCAATAACCGCCAGAATGCCGGTAACGAACATCAAATTGATTTCCCAGTCCAGTAGGCCACCGAGAATAGAAAAAGCCCCCACTGCCACCAGGGTATCATGAACCAGGGCTACTATGGCACAGGTGCCATAATGGAAAGGGTTCGGCATTCTATGAAATGCCCAGGTGATATAAAGTAGTATGCCGATGGCGGCTATAGCTACAGCAATAGCCGCATTCTGCGCTGTCTCGGCAGCTACCATGGGCGAAACGATATCGAACTCCCTAACTTCAAGAGCACCAAATCTAGCGGTTAGCCCTGCCTCCAGTTCAGTCTTAGCCTCACCGCTCAGCTCTGGTAAACGGATTAAGAATTCATCCTCTCCGACGCTTTGAATAATGACATTGGCATAGCCTAAACCAGCCAGTTCCTTTCTCAATCCACCCTGGTCTACTTCCTGCTCAAAGCCGACTGTCATCATTGAGCCGCTACTAAATTCAACCCCAGCTTTGAGACCAAAGGTCGCCAGAGAGATAATACAAACAAGTATTACCACACCGGAGATAAGAAAGAACCAGAACCTTTTGCCGACAATATCAAACATCATTTCCTTCCCAGGTGAGGGCTAAATAGCCGGGTCCGCTGTGCCAGGGGAGTGGCCACGAATAAAAGCAGCAAGGTCCGGGTAACTACAATAGCCGTAAACATACTTACCGCCACACCGATAAAAAGGGTCAGGGCAAAGCCCATTACCGGGGCGCTGGCGACAATACTACTGCCTAACCAGTAGAGAATGCCACAGACAATAAAGGTGGTTACATTGCTATCCCTGATAGCAGTCCAGGCACGATTAAAGCCGGCCTCAATAGCTGCCCCCAGTGTCCGCCCGGCTCTAAGTTCTTCCTTCATTCGCTCAAAGATAAGCACATTGGCATCCACCGCCATACCTATAGACAGGATAAAGCCACCCAGTCCAGCCAGGGTAAGGGTGACCGGTATCAACTTAAATAGTGCCATTACCAGGGCACCATAGAAAACCAAAGCCAGGCTAGCTAAAACTCCAGATAAGCGGTAGTAAAAAATCATAAACAACATAACTATTACTATCCCAATCAGCCCTGCCTTGATACTCATTTCAACGAAATCAGAACCCAGTATGGGCGATACAGTTTGGTCATAGATTATTTCAAGAGGCACGGGTAGGCGGCCAGCATTCAACTGCTTAGATAACCGCTCAGCATCAGTCAAGCTCAATCCCGTAATTTCACCCCTATCTACAATCGTCGACCGAACAATAGGAGCAATAGGGAATCCATCCTCTCCCAGCAGGGCCTCATTACCCTCAAAGATGCCTAATGGCTTATCGGGGGCAAGCCGTCCGGTAATTTCCTCAGATAGCTTGCTCCCCTCCTCGTCCCATTCAAATATTAGCCGTAGTCCGCCCAGATTATCCCGGTCTAGATAGGTATTTTCCCTAAAGTAGCGGCTGGTCAGCTCCTTTTCCTCACCGTCAAACACTGCCGTAGCCGGCTTCCATCTACCCAGCTTATTCTCCCACCTCGCCTCTTCGTCCTCGGCAGCCAGTTCGCCAAACTCCAGTACCGCCACACGGGAGAGACTCTCTTTTTCCTTATCAGTAATGCTCAGCCCGGGCAGTTCAACCACAATTCGGTCGCTGCCCTGTCTCTGGATAAGTGGCTCGGTTACCCCCATTGGGTTAATTCGGTTACCGAGGATTTCCTTTACTCCATCCATAGCACCATCTCTCTCACCTGGCTCTAACGAAGACAGGTCAGCCCGATAAACGATATGAATGCCACCCTGCAAATCCAACCCCAGCCTTATTCCCCGCTTACCCAGGAGCCCCTCTTCAACAGGCAAAACTATGCACGCAGCCAGGGCAAAAATTATCAATGCTACTATGAAAACCTGTGTATTTCTTCTAGGCATACTTTTCCCTTACTCTCTCAATAAAGGCTAGCGCCTCCTGTCGGTTAGTCACCTCTCCCGAGGCTTGCGCTTCACGCACTGCCTCCAGAATTTCTCCAATTTTAGGTCCCGGGCTCACAGCGAAGGTATTGATTAGGTCATGTCCGTCAACCAGCTTGGGTGGGCGAACTATACCCTCCTCGCGAAAACGCTGACCGATTACATAATCAACTAATTGGACATGCTCCTGCCAGGTAGCCAAGTCCAGATTGGGGCCCCTGGTAGCCAGATGGTCAGCCAGGCTCAGGAAAAGTATATCGATGCCAGCCTCTCCGGTATCACGAAAGTATCGGTAAATAGCCCGGCGAGAGGGAAGCTCATCATGACTCATCTGGCCCGGTCGAAGGTGATGCCTTACCACAGTCTCTACCAGCTTTACCTCTTTGCTACTAAATCTCAGCCTTTCCAGTATATTAGCCGCTATAGCTGCTCCCTCCTTAGCATGCCCCAAGAAACGCATCCGACCACCAGCATCAATAGCCTTGGTTTGAGGTTTGGCAACATCATGGAGGAGCGCCACCAGTTTGAGTAGTAACCTTCTGGTGCTACCGCTGTTAACTTCCCGGTCAAAGTGCTGAGCCAGCACTGCTGACCACGGAACGGCAGCCAGAACCTCGCCACTGGCATATTCCCAGGCCCCCTGCCTGAGCAGAAAGTCAACAGCAATCACCGTCTTAAGAGAGTGCTCAAAAACATTCCAGAAGTGCTCTTTGGGCTGTTCAACCCCCTTTGTCTCGGCCAGTTCTGGAAACACAGCCGTTAGTAAGCTCAATTCATCAAGGTAGGGTAGAAATTGTCCAGCATCAGGAACAGCCAGAAGCCGTAGTAGCTCTTCTCTTACTCGCTCACCGGCTATACTACTTATAAGATAAGCGTAACGCCGAATTAGAGCCTCAGTCTTCTTATCGATACTAAAACCAAGCTCGGTAGCCAAACGCACCGCCCGTAGTAAGCGTACCGCATCCGATTCAAAAGCCGTCTCAGCAACTACCCGAATCACCCTCTGGCTAAGGTCACCCCAGCCGTTAAAAGGGTCTATCAGTTGAATATCAGAAAAGCCCTTCCCGAACTGGCTAAGGTCAATTGCCATGGCATCTATAGTGAAATCACGCCGTGCCAGGTCCTGCTTGATGCTGCCTTTAAATGTGGAGAAATCAAGCTCCCATTGAGCCTTGGTTGAGGGTGCTCCCTTATCAACCAGAACTACCCTGCCCACCCTATTTACCCTATCCAACAGGACATACTTACCACCAAGAGCATTAGCTACCTTGGGAGCAACTTCCAGGGCGTCAGAGGCTACAGCAAAGTCAATATCAGCCGTATCCCGCCCCAGCAGCACGTCACGCACCAACCCACCAACGACATAAGACTCGATATCTTGCTCGGCGAGAAAATTGCCTACCTTGCTCACTAGTAACCAGACCTTGGACTCAAGCAAACTGCTGAAAGAGTCCTTCAAGCCTGCTTCAGCAAAGCCCATTCTCACCACCTTCGCTTTTAATCTCAATTAGCCTCAAACCTTTCCACCCACTCTCACCACCTAAAGCTAAACTATACTACCAGTTGACTAATTTATCAAGAGATGCTTTATAAAGCAATTCATCCATACTACTTGACAAATGGCACAATTGTTGCTATTATATAGCCACTTGTCACCATAGAGGCACAGCCATGATAGTAAAGACAAGGATTTTCATATTCCGCAATGGCAACTACAGGAACCTGTCTGAGTTAGCGCAGGCTATGGGGATATCGGTAAGCCAGATTTACCGGGTGCGGGAAGGCAAGCGCCAGATTAACCAAAAGTTTATTGTCGGGGCAATAAAAGCCTTCCCCAACTGCAAGCTTGATGACCTGTTTTATCTTGTCCCTGATTCGCCAATTGTCCACAATGACCACCATCACCCTTCAGCAACATATTCCACAGATAAACCAGCCGCCAGAGAAAAAATAGAAAGCACACCGCCAGCGCCGGAAGGTTCACCTCAGCTACCGAGGAGCAAGACCAGCACCTCAAGAGCCACATTAGTGCCGTCATAAGCCTTAATGGGGCATCTCAGGAAATGAAGAAGGGTACCGGGGCAGTAAATAAGGTCCTGAGCTACCTGACAAGTTCGCATAATTAAACCGCTGAAAAAGCCTCACTAGTAAAAAAGCCCCATCACCCTCCCCTTGTTTTTGTTAAACTAGGTGTGATATACTACGAACCGCTATTGTGCAAGCAAGGGAGGATGATAGTTGCTGGCTAACTATGGCTATATCGGGTTATTTCTCATAGTGGCTATCCTTTTCACTGTTACCACCCTCCTCCTCCCCGTCACTCTTAGATTTCTTAAAATTGTTCCCAAAAAGCCCAGCCCTGTCAAGAGCTCTGCCTTTGAATGTGGCATGGAGACCATTGGCAAGACTTGGGTTCAATTTAATTTCCGCTATTATTTCTATGCCCTCGTATTTATAGTTCTTGATGTCCTGATTGTTTTCCTGTATCCTTGGGCGGTTAACCTCAGAGAGCTAGGGTATGCCGGTCTTATCGGGGTACTCGTTTTAATTTCCATTATTACTGTTGGCTATATCTATGCCTGGAGGAAGAAGGTCCTGGAATGGAAGTAGACATAACTCCAAGACATATCTATTCTGACACGGAGTTGGACAGGACAGAAGGTGAGGCTATTGAAGCGCTGAAGCGGAGCACTCAGCAGCCTATTCCTGACCCTGATAGGTGGTTGGATGAGGAACTGCGCCGCAATATCTTACTGACTTCACTGGATACTATACTTAACTGGGCACGGCGTTCTTCGCTGTGGCCAGCAATTTGTTTCCCAGCCTGCTGCGCCTTTGAGCTGATTGCTGCCAACGCTTCTCGCTTTGACCTCTCCCGCTTTGGTATGGAAATTCTGCGTGCCTCGCCACGCCAGGCTGACCTGATGATTACCGCTGGAACCCTGACCTGGAAGATGGCACCCCAGGTAAAGCGAATCTATGAGCAGATGGCTGAGCCGAAATGGGTGATTGCTATGGGCGCTTGCGGTATCAGTGGCGGTATTTTCCGTTCCTCCTATAATGTAGTCCCAGGATATAATCGTATAATCCCGGTTGATGTCTATGTGCCCGGATGCCCACCCCGTCCTGAAGCCCTGATTCATGGGATAAGAATGCTGCACCACAAGATATCTAAAAGAAGCATTACAGAAGGATAGCAGGAGATGACATTAGCTCTTTCCGGTCAAGAAGTAGTGGCTAAACTGGAACAACAATTTCCAGGCAGTGTTATTGAATCAAGTGAAAATAACCTCTTGGTTAAGAGTGAATCCATCTTTGATGTAGCTGAATACCTCAAGAGCAGCCCAGAGCTTGACTTCGATTACCTTAACTATATTGCTGCTGTGGACTATTATGACTACTTTGAGCTGGTCTATCAGTTCACATCAATGAAGCACAACCACAGTCTGGTATTAAAGACCCGATGTTATGACCGGGAAAATCCGGCTGTCCCATCGGTGGTTAGACTGTGGCGAGGGGCTGATTTTCAGGAGCGGGAAATTTACGACCTTATGGGGATAAGTTTCGAGGGACACCCAAATTTGAAACGCATTGTTCTCTGGCAAGGATTTGAGGGACACCCGTTGCGCAAGGATTATCTATAAAGCACTGAAGAACGCAGTTGTTCAACGAAGGTTAAAGCTGTTTACGGCGACTTAATGGGTTCAGGAGATTAAAAAGGTGGCACTTAAAACCGAACCCTTTGTTCTCAATATAGGCCCGGTGCATCCGAGCACCCACGGGGTGTTCCGAATGAGGGCAACCCTTGACGGGGAAGTCATTATAGATATGGAACCAGTTTTTGGCTATCTGCACCGCGGTATTGAGAAGCTGGCTGAGGAGCGAACCTATACCGGGGTTATCCCTCTGACCGACCGCCTGGACTATCTAGCCTCAATGAGTAATAACCTGGCTTATGTCCTGGCCGTGGAAAAGTTGGCAGGAATCCCCGTCCCCGAGCGAGCCGAGTACCTGCGGGTTATCTTGGCCGAGCTGCAACGCATCGCCAGCCACCTGATAGCAGTTGGTGCCTTTTTGAACGACTGTGGTGCTTTTTTCACTCCTTTCCTGTATATGTTCCGGGAAAGAGAGAAGATTGTAGACCTCTTTGAGATGGTCAGCGGTCAGCGGTTACTCTATAACTATATGCGGATTGGTGGTTTTACCCAGGATATTCCCGATGAATTCTTACCGGCTCTGGATAAGTTTGTCAGGCAAATGCCTGGTTTTATTGATGAATATGACCGCCTTCTTAAGGAGAACGAGATACTGCTGGCTCGTGCCAAGGGTGTGGGCATTTTACCCAAGGAACTAGCTATCAACATTTGTGCCAGCGGGCCGGTGCTTCGGGGTAGCGGCGTTAACTGGGATATCCGCAAGGTAGATCCCTACTCCATCTATGACCGCTTTGAATTTGATATCCCTACCGGTAGCGCTGGTGACTGCTATGACCGCTACCGGGTAAGAGTCCAGGAAATGCGACAGAGCCTGCGTATTATCGAGCAAGCAATGAAGCAGCTACCCTCGGGGGCGGTAAGAAGCGAGGTGCCACACTTGATTCACCCGCCGACAGGAGAAGCCTATGCCCACATTGAGGCTCCTAAAGGAGAGCTTGGATTCTACCTGGTATCGGATAATTCTATTGCTCCCTACCGCTGCCATATCCGGGCACCAAGCCTGATGAACTTGACGGCTCTTCGCGAGATGATGCTCGGCTGGAAGATACAGGATGCCATAATCATCTTTGGCAGTATTGATATTACTATGGGTGAGGTAGATAGATAGTTGATGATACCAAGTCCCGGTCTTAGTTTAGAGCATTACTGGCAGACCCTGCCTCCTGACTGGCCGGGTGGTTTCTGGTGGCACTGGCTGGTGTTTACCGTTATCATCATCGCCTTTATTCTAATGCTGGTGATGGGTTATATCTGGATTGAGCGAAGGGGGATGGGGCGGATGCAAGCCCGCCTTGGTCCCAACCGGGCTGGTCCCTTCGGTCTGCTTCAGCCAGTAGCCGATGCAGTAAAAGTGCTTACTAAAGAAGACCTTGTGCCGGCTAACGCTGACAAGATAGTCCACTGGCTGGCACCGGTTGTTGCTTTTGCCCCGGCACTGATGATTTTCGCGGTTGTGCCTTTTCAGGACGGAGCGCTACTGGCTGACCTGAATATCGGTATCCTTTATGTGGTAGCCATTAGCTCAGTCTCAACAGTCGGGATATTCATGGCTGGCTGGGGTTCAAATAACAAATACTCCCTCCTGGGTGCCATGCGTAATGTAGCCGCCGTAGTGAGCTATGAGATTCCATTGATACTAGCTATCATTGGTGTGGTATTGATAGCCGGCTCGCTATCGCTAAACGATATAGTACTGGCTCAGAACATTCCATTCATTTTGTTGCAGCCACTGGGCTTTCTCCTCTTTTTTATTGCTGGCTGCGCCGAGATTAATCGCAGTCCCTTTGACCTCATGGAGGCTGATTCAGAGCTTGTCGCCGGATTTCATATTGAATACTCAGGAATGAAATTCGCCTTGTTCTACCTGGTAGAATATGCTGAAGCCTTAGCCATTTCAGCCATAATTACCACTCTCTTCCTTGGTGGCTGGAGAGGACCGGTGCTGCCGCCGTGGCTCTGGTTTTTGCTTAAGGTCATTCTGGTATTCTTTGTCATGGTCTGGACACGGACGACGTTCCCTCGGGTTAGAATAGACCAGTTAATGGCACTGGCCTGGAAGTTCCTCCTTCCCTTAGCTTTAATTAACCTGATTATCACTGCTATACAGGTGCTGGCCTGGTCAGAGGCTTTACTATGGGTAATGATACCGGTCAATATTGCTATAATGGTAATACTGGTACTGCTATGGTCTAAACTCTCAAAGTTAGGATGGGGCAGAGTTGAAGTTTGAACGATATGGAAAAGGCATCGCTAAAGGCTTGACGGTAACTATAAGACACATGTTCCGTCACCCGGTAACGGTGCAATATCCAGAACAACGACTGAATACCTCGCGTCGGATTCGGGGTAACGAGCTTATCTGGGACAATGTTAAATGCACCGGCTGTGGCACCTGTGCCAAGACCTGCCCGCAGGGCGCAATCGAGATTGTTACCTCAACTAACCTAGTAGAGAATAAATATGAGGTCGAGAAGTATCAGATAGATACCGGGTACTGCATTCAGTGTGGCTTATGCGTTGAGGCTTGCCCCTATGAAGCATTGTATATGGGCTATTCTTATGAGCGGGCGAAGTATCGGCGTGGTGAGCTGGTGCAGACTAAAGAAATGATGCTGGAATCGCCAGACAGGCAAGTCAGCGGATACTTCTACCCTGATTTTGCCGCTAAATTACCCAGGCAGACATTGCTTGTGGAGAGGATTACGGAAAAAGAGTAATGGGACTAGATATTGCCTTCTGGATATTGGCTGTAATCGGCATAGCGGCTGCTTTGACTGTGGTTTTACTCCGTAATGTTTTCCGGGCGGCTCTTTCCCTGATTTTATGCTTCCTGACTGTAGCTGGAATCTATGCCACCCTCAGTGCCGACTTTCTGGCAGCAGTGCAGGTTCTGATTTATATCGGCGGCATATCGGTATTAATTATTCTAGTAATCATGCTAACCAGAGAGGTTCAGCGGGGTAGCCCTTCCAACAAATTACAATTTCCGGCTTTTTTGGTGGCTATTTTGTTCCTGATGGTAGTGGCTTTTGCCCTGATTAATACCCCATGGCAGGTATCAATGCTGCCACCTCTGGAGCCGACTACCGCAGCTCTAGCCGGTAAGCTCTTGGGTGAAGGCGGCTTTATTCTACCAGTAGAGATTGCCGCTGTGCTACTTCTGGCGGCTATTTTAGGAGCTATCGTTTTGGTAAGGGAAAAATAACATAAACGAGAGTCAGAGAGAGGCGAAGCCTCTCTCATACAAGATTCCTTGAACTCTTCGAGGGGTGAGGATGATAAACAATATAGGTTTGGAGCATTACCTTATACTGTCAGCCATTCTATTTTCTATCGGGCTATATGGGGCTCTGGCTAAACGAAACGCCATAGTTATCCTTATGTCCATTGAAATTATGCTCAACGCAGTAAATATCGCTATGGTTGCCTTCTCGCGGTATATTACGCCCTCACTGCTAACCGGACAGGTCTTTGTTATTTTCATTATGGTGGTAGCCGCTGCCGAGGCAGCCGTTGGCTTAGCCATAATAATAGCTATCTATCGTAGCCATGACACTATTGAAACCACCAAAATTGATTTGATGAAATGGTAGCCTAAGCTATTTATGAGGGGTAGAGGGAAGGGGCTTTGCCCCTTCAAAGATGATTCTTCCCCCTCTCCTTTGAAGGAGAGGGGGATACAGGGGGAGAGGTAGAACAAAATAGCATGTGGACAGAAGTTAAAAGAGCACAGAACTTGATGACGGCTGAGATGTGGAAGGAACTCTTTGAGGGTGAAGGGATACCGACCCGCATCCTGCCGGTTTCCGGTGAACCGATAGGACAGGAATCAGCTGTCTATCGCATCCTGGTGCCTGAAGACAAGGAACATATAATTAGTGAGGTAGTAAGGAAACTCTGATGCCATATCAATTAATCTGGCTCATTTTTCTATTGCCACTTTTCTCCTTCATAATAATCTCATTTTTCGTCAGGCCCTTCGTCAGGCCGGAGTCAAGAATTGCCGGTTATATCACCATTACCGCTCTTACCGCTTCATTAGCCCTGTCTATCTGGGTACTGACAGCGGTAATGTCAGCCCCTCTTCACGAGCTGCCAATACCTCATCGTTATCTGCCAGTGCCCGATATTAGCTGGTTAGTTATTGAGGGTGGTCTTACTATTCACCTGGGACTGATGGTTGATTCGCTCACGGCAGTAATGCTGGTGGTGGTTACTGTAGTCAGCCTGATGGTGCAGATTTATTCACAGGGTTATATGCGCGGAGACCCGGGTTATCACCGCTACTACGCCTTTATGTCGCTATTTACTGCCTCGATGCTGGGCTTAGTCTTAGCTGATAACCTGCTTTTCCTGTTCGTATTCTGGGAGTTAGTTGGTTTATGCTCTTACCTGCTTATCGGCTTCTGGTTTCATCGGCCAGCCGCAGCCAACGCAGCTAAAAAGGCTTTTATCGTTACCCGGCTGGGTGACTTTGGTTTCTTAGCCGCTATTCTGCTCCTGTTTTCTCGCACCGGAACCTTTGATATTGGTCAACTACACATGTATGCCATAGCTGGAACCCTAGCTGGCACAACCCTTACCTGGGCAGCTATTGGCATCTTCGCCGGTGCGGTAGGCAAATCAGCTCAATTCCCGCTCCATATATGGCTGCCTGATGCTATGGAGGGCCCGACGCCAGTCAGTGCCTTAATCCATGCCGCCACTATGGTAGCTGCTGGTGTCTTTCTGGTCGCCCGCACCTTCCCCCTCTTTGAGCATTCGGCGCAGGCACTGACCACAGTAGCCATCATCGGTGGCTTTACCGCTATCTTCGCTGCTTCTATGGGGCTGGTGATGACCGATATTAAGCGGGTTCTTGCCTACTCTACTATCAGCCAGCTTGGCTATATGATGCTGGGGTTGGGGACTGGTGGGGTAGCTATTGGCATATTCCACCTGTTTAACCACGCCTTCTTCAAGGCATTACTATTTCTCGGGGCGGGCAGTATCAATCACGCCACCGGGACGTTTGATATGCGCCTGATGGGCGGCTTACGCAAGGTGATGCCGTGGACGTATGCTACCTTTGTTATCGCCTCGCTGAGTATCGCTGGTATCTGGCCGCTTTCCGGCTTCTGGAGCAAGGACGAGATTCTAGCCAGTTCTCTGGCAAACCAACCCGTCTTGTTTTATCTAGCCATGCTCACCGTATTTATGACTGCCTTCTATATGTTCCGGGTGGTATTTATGACCTTCGGCGGGGAATATAGAGGAGGTAGTCCCGAGGCTCACGGCCATCCTCACGAATCACCACCAGTAATGGTGACACCAATGGTGATTCTGGCTGTTCTTGCCGTCGTTTCTGGTTTATGGAATGTTACCGGACACTTTGATGTCTTTATGGGGCATGGTGAGACGCATAGCTTCGTCCAGGGCTTTTTCGGGATTTTGACCCATCCGTTGCCCTGGCTCTCACTGATAATGGCTGGTTTGGGCATTCTTCTAGCCTATACTATATACAGTGCTAAAGCGCTATCGGCAGAGCGAATAGGCAGCTTCTTCAGCCCCCTATACACCCTGTTCTACGAGAAATACTGGTTTGATGAGCTTTATGAGAATACCCTGGTGAAAACGGCTTTAGTCAACGGATTTTTTGCTGGCTTACAGCAACTTGATACTTATGGCGTCGATGGAGCAGTAAATGGAGTAGCTAATGGGGCAATGACCGGGGGCAGAGCTATCCGTCGAGCGCAGACCGGGCAGCTGCAGTTATATGGACTGGCTATTGGAATAGGTATTCTGGCTATTGTTCTCTGTTTGTATCTCTTTGGATAAATGCTGTGGGGAAGTTTGAAGGGGCGAAGCCCCTCTTAAGAAAACATCTTTCCCCTTCCCTTTGATAAGGGGAAGGGGATTAAGGGGATAGGGTTGATAAAGAATATATATAGGAGTCAGGTTAGTTGAGTTTTCCTTATCTGACAATAATAATCTTTCTACCGGTAGCGGGGGCTATTCTCATTGCTCTGCTTAAAAATAGCCACCCGAGATTGATTAGGTATCTGGCGGCTATTTTTACCTTTGTTCCACTGGCTTTAGCCGTCACTCTCTTCTGCAATTTCGATAAATCGCTGGCGGCAGCCGGGTTAATTCAGTTTGAGGAAAAACTACTGTGGATTGCCCCGCTTAATGCTTTCTATCACCTGGGTGTCGATGGCTTGAGCCTGCCCCTGGTAATACTGACCGCCTTCCTGGGTTTTATGGTGGTTCTCATTTCGTGGAAGATTGACCTCAGAGTTCGTGAGTATTTTGTCTGGCTCCTGCTTCTGGAGACAAGCATCCTGGGGGTGTTTTGCTCCCTTGACCTGCTGCTATTCTTCATCTTCTGGGAGATAGAGGTTATTCCTATGTATTTCCTAATCTCTATCTGGGGGTCGGGCAGAAAGGAATACTCGGCGATAAAGTATGTAGTTTATACTCTATTTGGCAGTGCTTTGATGCTGGCCGGCATCCTTAGCCTCTACTTCACTACCGGCAGTTTAAGCATGGTGGAGCTAGCCCAGAGCGAGCTTGGCGCGTTTACCGCAGTTATTCCGGTAGCGGCTATCTTTTTCCTTCTCCTAGCTGGCTTTGCCGTCAAGCTGCCCGTCGTCCCACTGCACACCTGGCTGCCTGACGCCCATACTGATGCCCCGACTGCCGGGAGCGTGATGTTAGCCGGGGCGCTAATTAAGATGGGTGGCTACGGAATGATTCGTGTGTGCGTAAGCATCTTCCCACAGGTTGCCACAAATTATGCCCCCTTACTGGTGACACTGGCGGTGATTAGTGTGCTCTATGGAGCAGCTATAACCTTGAGACAAACCGACCTGAAGAGGCTAATCGCTTATAGTAGCGTCAGCCATATGGGCTTTGTGCTACTCGGTATTTTTGCCCTGGGTCAGGTAAGCCTGACTGGGGCTGCCCTGCAGATGGTCAGCCATGGCCTCATCACCGGGCTTCTGTTTGCTATGGCCGGTCTAACCATGCACAATGTCGGTGAGCGTGACCTGAGCAAACTTGGCGGTCTGGCACGGCAGATACCGATTATCGCTGTTATCTTCTCCATAGCGGGATTAGGTGGTCTGGGGCTGCCGACTACCAGCGGCTTTGCCGCTGAGTTTCTGATTTTTGTCGGTAGCTTTTCCAGCACTGCGGTTAGTGGCATCCAGGTTTACACCATCCTGGCAGTAATCGGCGTGGTCCTGGCTGCTGGCTATATCCTGTGGATGTTACAGCGGGCATTCTATGGTCCGGTGCTGGAGCAATATAACGGCGCCAAGGATGCCGATACTCTGGAAAGGGTATATATGTTTGCCTTTGTGGCGTTGATTATGCTGGTCGGTATCTATCCGGCAATCCTGACCGATATTATCAAGCTTGGTATTTCGCCCATAACGGGCTTATTAGGAGGGTAAAGCGGGTTCCCCGAAAAATCATAGATTCTTCGGGTGCTTAAAGGAGTAAGCCTTTGAACCTTGAGCTATTTATACCAGAGTTAAGCCTGGCTGCCTTCGCTATAGCAGTAGTCCTGCTTGACCTTTTTATTCAGCGAAAGGGGCTGCTGGCAGTAATCAGCCTGGTTGGCTTAGTAGTAGCCGCCGGCTTCACCATAGCTATGTGGGGAGGTAGCCCTCAGGCTATCTTCAATAATATGCTGGCGGTGGATAGCTTTGCCCTCTTCTTTAAGCTACTCTTCTTAGGTATTGCCGCCCTGGTTATTCTAGCCTCCACAGATTATGTAGCCAAGTTTGCTCGCTTTCAGGGTGAATACTACGCTCTGGTGCTCCTATCGGCGCTGGGTATGATGCTGATGGCAGCTACCACCGAGTTAATCGCCATTTATATTGCTTTAGAGCTGACCAGCATCTCCCTCTATATTCTGGTTGGCTTTCTAAAAGACCCTAAATCAACCGAAGCCTCCCTGAAATACTTGCTGCTGGGTGCCATAGCCTCGGCAGTGCTGCTCTACGGTATGGCGCTGGTTTTTGGCGTTACCGGTAAGACGCAGTTAGGCGAGATTGCCCAGGTTATCCAGGCGATGTCACTACAAGCTACTTCAGCCAATCCAGCCCTTATTTTAGGTATAGTGTTACTGGTAGCTGGCTTTGGCTTTAAGATAGCTGCCGTCCCCTTCCACATGTGGGTGCCCGATGTCTATGAAGGAGCACCGACGCCAATAACCGCCTTTCTTTCTGTAGGCAGCAAGGCAGCCGGCTTTGCCATTATCCTACGAGTCTTCTACTCTGCCTTTGGTCTTCCTGAGTGGCTGAGCCTGAACTGGGGTCTAATCTTCGCCGTGCTGGCCGCTGTTGGTATGACCCTGGGCAATGTGGCCGCTCTTCCCCAGACCAACATTAAACGTATGCTAGGTTACTCCAGTATCGCCCAGGCCGGCTACCTTATGGTGGGACTGGCTACTGTGGGAGCTTCCCCAACTGCCGATGTTCTGGGTCGGAGTGGTGTTCTCTTCTTCCTGGCCAGCTATGCAGTGGCTAACCTGGGAGCCTTTATTGCCATTATCGCTATCTCGAATAAGCTTGATAGTGACCTCATTCAGGATTATTCCGGTATGATTAAGCGGGCGCCATGGCTGGCAATAGCCCTGTCCCTGTGCCTTATTTCTCTTATTGGCATACCGCCAGCCGCCGGGTTTATGGCTAAGTTCTACATCTTTAGCGGTGGTGTGCAGAATGGCTTGCTGTGGCTGGTAATTATTGCTGTGCTCAACAGCGTAATCTCCGCCTACTACTATCTCAGGGTAGTGAAGGTGATGTGGCTTGGCGAGCCAGCCTCCGAGGAAAAGGTGCCCTCCTCCGGAGCACTGAGGGTAGCTCTATCCCTCTCCTGCCTCGGTGTCCTGCTACTTGGCATTATCCCCGGCTACATAATGAAAATGGCTGAAGCCGCCGCCAAGATGCTCACCTTCTAATCGGGGTTTTTTATCAACCTCACCCCCTGTATCCCCCTCCCCCTCTGGGCTTTCGCCCTTTAGGGCAAGCCTTCAAAGAAAAAGGGGAAGTTTTTATATAAAAGAGGGGCGAAGCCCCTCTTAAACCCCCTGCTTGATGACTATAGCCCCTTGGTAACAGACTCTTGACAAAACTAGCTCAGCCACTTAAAGTGTCCTTTAGCGATTGGGGCAATCTGGCTGTCGGCTGTACCCCAGCATCAGGTGTACTTAATTGATACTATTGATAAGAAAGGAGAGAGTAAGCTTATGACAGCGGGTGGCTTATCACGAATAACCGGCATCATCCTGGTTCTGGCAATACTTCCTTTGATGTCCTGTGCCGGTACTACACCCAAGCCCAAGACTTACTCAGCACCACCATCTATGATTATTGATACCAGCAAGCAATATATCGCTACCATTGAAACCAACAGGGGGGACCTGGTACTGGAGCTGTTTGCCAGTGATGTTCCAGTAACAGTCAATAATTTTGTATTCCTCGCCCGTGAGGGATTCTATGATGGTCTCACCTTCCACCGCGTCATCGCTGACTTCATGATTCAGGGAGGAGACCCTACCGGCACCGGAACTGGTGGGCCTGGTTACACCTTTGCTGATGAATTTACCGAACACACCCATGTTACTGGGGCGCTATCAATGGCTAATGCTGGCCCTAATACCAATGGCTCACAGTTTTTCATTACTTACAGCCCTCAACACCACCTTGATGGTAAGCACTCGGTATTCGGTCAGCTGATAGAGGGTACAGATGTCCTTAACCAGATTGAGCAGGGTGATACCATGACACGAATAACGATAGAGGAAAAATAACCGACCTCAGCCAGACTATTACGCCCGGCTCTGCCGACTTTATCACCCACGCTTAGAGGATAATTTCCTTTAAAAAGAGGGGCTTCGCCCCTCGTAGACGCCCATATTTAGTCCTCTACTCCTGTATCAGCTTCTCCCCGTATTCCAGAAGGAGCTTTATTCGTTCCGGGGGCACTGGAGGTTCTTTGCCTTCCAGGTAGGTCTTTAGGGCTTCAAGGGGGGTTATCTCTTCGGCTGTCCGCTGCTCCAGCCCCAGTCTGAGGCGAGACTCCCGTCTGACATCCTTGGCGATGGTAAAGTAGTGAGCCTCTTTTAAGGCATCCCTGATGTCATTGTCCCTGAGCTGCCCTTCAATCTCCGCTGGCAGGCTAATCTGGAGTCGGACTATGGCACCGCTGACTTTATCTTCTCCATCTGGATGGATAGCCCTGAGCACCATTACTGTGGGGTCAGCGTCCTCTGACTCAATATTGACGTTAATGGTGAGAAAGCGGCGCCCCATTATGGGGTGAAAGTCAAAAGAGACGAGCCTGCTACCTGCTGGCTGGTCCGGCTCAATTTCTACCAGGTAGAACCCTTTTTCGTCCTCTTCCTCGCCAAAATCTACCCGTTCCAGGCTGCCAGAATAGACTACAGGAGGATTTTCAGACAAGACCTGATGCTTATGAATATGACCTAAGGCAACATAATCAAAGGCAGGATGGGCAACATTACTCAGTAGCAATACATGCTCCTGCCCTATGGTCATTAACCTTTCTGAACCTATCTGTGCTCCGGCGACCCAGACATGAGCCGCCAGTATGGAGGGCAGTCCGGGGTCAAGCTTCGCGGCGTGAGCGGCAATAATATTGGTCAACACCTGCTGTAACTTCTGGTTAATCTGGTCAAAATCAAGGTTTTTGGTTTCCTCTTTGCTTAACAGGGCACTGCGTCTCAGCCAGGGCAAGGAAGCTATTTGAATAGCGCCACTTTTAGTTGGAATTCGGTAGATGTCGGGACGGTTAGAGACATAAACATTTTTGACAGCCAAAGTATCAAAGATTTCAGTGGTGGTAGCCTTGCCGATAGCGTTAGGCAGGTCGTGGTTGCCGACGAGGAGGAAGATGGGGATACCACTGGTGGACAGCCGGTTAATGCGCTTGGCAAACTCCCGCTGATGAGTCTGGCTCGGCTCACGACTCTTATAGGCATCACCGCAGAAGAGGACGAGGTCTACCCTGTTCTCCAGGGCATAGTCCACAACCTGGTCAAGGGCATTCAGGAAATCAAGAAGCCTTGACGATATCCCGGTCGCCGGGTCAACACGCCCGTAGCTCTCAACACCGAGGTGAAGGTCGGCAAAATGGAGGATTTTCAACCTCTCCCCCTATATCCCCCTCTCCTTCAAAGGAGAGGGGGGAAGATAATTTTATAAAGAGGGGCTTCGCCCCTCTTCAACTCCCTAGCTATTCTAACAGAGTCAAGACTTCTTTTAATGATGAGATTACCGGCCCATCCCACTCATCAACCTCAGCATCAATTCGGTACGCATCGGTGCTACCCTCATCAGGCACACGGATTAAGACAGGGTGCATACCGACTCGATAAGCTCCCGTTAGTTCATGGCTACTACCATCGCCAATGTATAGACAGGTCTGTGGTTCAACTTCTAACTGTTCTACTGTTAGTTGGTAAATACGAGGATCCGGTTTTATAAGCCCAACTAAACAAGAAAACACCGCAACATCAATCAATGTTGGAAAGGGGGTGCTTTTCCAAACGACAGTAGCTTCGTGAGAACAGTTACTGATGAGTCCGGTCTTGTAGCCTTCTGATTTTAAATAAGAAAGGACTTTTATGGCATCTGCCCTTGGCACCATCTCACTTTGGATCATGCCAAATCGGATTTGAGTAGCCAGTTCTATTTTGCTATCTTCAATAGGTGCTCCAACTTGCTGATAAATATATTCGACGGCTTCTCGATGATTTTTAATAATACCTTTCATCCGCTCACCTGATGTGTCAAACCATAATTGTATGAATACATCAGGATTTATTGAGAGAACTGATGCCATTTTTGTTAGCATTCTTCGATTCTCTTGTAAGGACACGACATTAACCAATGTCCCGAACAGGTCGAAGATGACAGCTTTGTATTTCACAGAACCCTATCCCCCTGTATCCCCCTTCCCCTCTTAAGGGGAAGGGGGAGTTTTTAGAAGAGAGGCTGAGACCTCTCTTTGCTCTCCTTTAATATCTATTACTTCAAAGGGGGAAATAATATTAAGAAGAGGGGCTTCGCCCCTCTTAGGCTCCCTTTTTCTCTTCCAACCATATTTGACCGCCGGGAGGCAGCACGAACAGGTCTTCGCCTTCAAGCTTGGCCTGTAAGGTATCTTTCAGTACAGCAGCGGGAATTCGTATCTGATTCATGCTGTCGCGTTCCCGGATAGTGACCTGATTATCTTCCAGCGATTGGAAGTCAACGGTAACACAGAAGGGAGTGCCAATCTCATCCTGGCGCCGGTAACGGCGACCAATACTCTGGGCATCGTCATAGCTTATCATCCAGTGCTGGCGCAGGTCGGCATATATCTCTTTAGCCGCTTTAACCAGTGGCTCACGCCGGCTTAAAGGCAATACAGCTACCTTGATGGGGGCTAGATTGGGGTGGAGGTGGAGCAGCACCCTTATCTCATCTTTATCTGGTTCCTCATCGTAGGCGTCACAGAGGCAAGCTAAGACCGAGCGGTCTACCCCGGCCGATGGCTCAATGATATAAGGGATAAAGTGTTCCTTGGTCTCATCATCAAAGTAGTCCATGCTCTTACCACTGTATTTTGCATGTTGAACCAGGTCAAAGTCACCGCGATTGGCAATACCCTCTAACTCAGACCAGCCCATAGGAAACAGGTAGTCAATGTCGAAGCACTTTCGGGCATAGTGAGCTAATTCTTCTTTAGTATGCTCTCGTAGCCGCAGGTTTTCTTTTTTGATGCCCAGTTTCACATACCAGTTGAGGCGTTCCTCAAGCCAGTAGTTGAACCATTCCTCATCACTCCCCGGCTTAACAAAGAACTCAATTTCCATCTGCTCAAATTCCCGGCTGCGGAAGATAAAGTTGCCGGTGGTAATCTCATTTCGGAAGGCTTTACCTATCTGGGCGATGCCAAAGGGCAGCCTCTTTCTGGTGGTATTAAGCACATTCTGGAAGTTAACGAACATACCCTGTGCTGTCTCAGGGCGCAGGTAAACCACGCTGGCTTCCTCCTCAACAGGTCCCATAAAGGTCTTGAACATCAGGTTAAACAGGCGAGGCTCGGTTAATTCACCACCACAGGAAGGACACCTGTCACCCTCCAGTTCATCACTGCGCCACCTCAGGTGACAACCCTTGCACTCTACCAGCGGGTCAGCAAACCCCTCAAGGTGCCCGCTGGCTGCCCAGGTCCTGGGGTGCATCAGGATACTGGCATCCAGACCTATCACATCGTCGCGCTCCTGAACCACAGCTCGCCACCAGGTTTCCTTAACATTCCGCTTCAGCTCTACTCCCAGAGGCCCATAATCCCAGCAACTGGAGAGTCCACCGTAGATTTCACTGCTAGGGAAAATGAAACCACGCCGCTGGCATAGAGAGACAATCTTTTCCATATTGACCCTGGTCGGTGTCTCTTCGGTCACTGCTATCGCTCCTTAAGGCTTTAACCGGACCTGCCGCATAGCTCGGATAAAGAATATGCCCAGAATAATACCACCTAGTCCCATAATAATCAGGGCAAATACCCACAAAGGCAGAATGTGTATCTGGTATGAATTGTAGCTGAAAATATCAAGCATTGCAAAGCAGAGGATGACCTGGGGTAGTGCAATCATATTACCCATAAGCACTAGAATGCTTTCCGGTTTAATCCTGGTGCTCTCTGGCTGCCTGAATAGGGCACCCAGCTTGGTTATTCCCCAGGTGATAGCTCCTGCCAGCAGGGTAAAGAAAAGTTGTGGTAAAAACAGCCAGAGGATAATCGCTCCGCGGCTCAGCCATCTATCAGGCGAGCCATCAGCTCTGAAGTGATAAGCTACCTCAGGGGGAAGTCGGTGATAAAAGCAGGCAGTGAAAATTATTGACAGGAGGAGAATGACCACAGGTAGTATGATATAGCTCCAGTGGAAGGCTAACGCCGCCCCCGCAGTCGTTTGTTTAGCTGGTTCTCTACTCTTGACTGCCTGCCCCCGCCTTAAGACAAACCAGATAACTGCCCCACAGCCAAGAACAACTGCAATTGAAATAAGAATAGGTATAATCATCTATTAATCAGTAGAATGGTCAATGTATAGAAGTTACCAGCTTTGACTTGAGATGTCAAAAATTTCACACAAAGCTCAATAGTTTGACAGGCGTAATGCCATATATGCTACTATAGTAGCACCTCGCCAGGCTGGGTGATTTTGACTCACAGAGGAGGAGCTTAAAAATGGCTATAGCCGTACCATCTTTAACTACCAAGTATCGACTGGAGATACCAGCCGATTACTATAACCCTAGGAGGTAGAAATGCGTTATTTATGCACCATAACTTTAGGAGGTGGCAATGTGTTACCTATGTGACGAATATGGAGACCCGGAGTACGGTAATGGCATCTGGTATTTGAATCCTACAAACTATGCCAGAAATATGTACAAATTGAGAGAACCTAGCAAAGGGTTGAGTGGAGCTGGGCTATTTCTGGAAGGCGGGGTACACGGTGGGCCAGGGCTACCAGAGTTACTGGAAGCTCAGGAAAAAGGTGACCGGCAAGAGTACGACCGGATTAGACAGACAATGCATAATAACACTTTTACCGGTGGAGGGAGTCAGGTTCTTCCCCTGAAGGATGCTGATAAGGTGCTGGAGCTTTGCTCCCCCATAGGCCTGATAGGCTGTATATGCCGAAAGGCGGTGCGGGCCATAGACGAAAGAAATGAAGAAGAATACACCTGCATGGGTATGGGAGTAGGTATGCTCAAGTGGGAACGGTGGCCAGAGAGATACAAGGGCGGTGTTAAGTTTGTAAACATAGACGAAGCCAAAGAATGGAACCACAAGATGGACAAGAGAGGATTCTGCCACCTTCTAATGCTCTTTGGCGCTCCATATATTGGCGGTTTCTGCCAGTGTGATTATCCTGATTGCCTGGCAATCAGAAGTGCTGTTGATTTTGGTGTTGGCTTACTTAAAAGCCATTACGTGGCCGAGGTTGACTATGATAAGTGCAACGGTTGTGGAGTCTGTGTCCAGCGATGCCAGTTCGGGGCTCTAAAACTTGAGCTTACCAGCGAAAAGGCCAATATCGACCAGTTTAAGTGTTATGGCTGCGGCCTCTGTGAGACCGGTTGTCCTAGAGGGGCAATTAAATTAGTAGAAAGAAAAAGCCTGCCGGCTCTAGCGGAGGTGTGGACATGATTACGGCAAGAAAGCTCCCCAAAATCACTATAGACCTTGAGAAGTGCACGGTTCCCTTTCTCTGCAAGAAATGCTTGCAGATTTGCCCTACGGCTGTATTCCATGTAGAGCGTGTTAAGGCCAAGGAAGAAAGACTAAAGGAAATGGACCCCAGAGTTGACGGGAACTATGTGCTCTTCGCCCCACGTAGAGACAAGTGCATAGTGTGTAACAAGTGCATTGAAGTCTGCCCGGTAGACGCTATAAAAATAGAGGTAGCTTAGGAGGTAATAATGGCAAAAGACCCTTTTAAAGACCTCAAAAAAGCACCGTATTCCTTATTTGTAGCTCCCAGACCATATTCCTTTGACCTGAATGCGGACATGATTAATCTTATCCGCCAGGAGTTTAATGCTGAGGGGGTAGCTTCCAAATTTACTGAAGCTATTAGCGGGAAAGCAATGGATGAGGTGGAAAAGATAGGTAAGGAGGTATTTGAGGACTACGGCCAAAACTGGATGAGAAGAACGATGCAGCTAGGTGAGGAGTATTCAGATAGAACTATTGAGGTGGTACTGGAAAGTGTTGACGGCAACGGCAACCAGCTCCTACTTTTCCCGCATGTCCTCCAGAGATTCGTAGAAATAGCCTACCTAAGCACCCAGCAGTTCCTTAAGCTGCCGATTACACTGAACAATGTAGGCGAGTTAGCTTACCGGGTGCCTCAATGCCTGTTATTCAATACGATAAAAGAGAAGTGTGGTGATAAGGTAGCTAACCTTATGACCTGCCGAAATGCTTGCCTTAAAGCCTTGGAAACCTTACGCCAAGACCTGGAAATAGATGCGGTTATTGATATGGCAGCATCTACCGCCAAAGATGGCTATTGCGAATTTTCGATGAAGAAACTGTAAAGTTCCAAGCTCTCGGGGAAGTTGTGTGAAGCTAGAGAAGAAGGTAGCCGTTGTTACCGGTGCCGGTAGAGGGCTAGGTAAGGCAATTGCCACTAAACTGGCAGAGGAAGGGGCCAGGGTTGTTGTTAGTGATGTTGACCTCGCCTTCGCTGAGAGTCTCGCTGAAAAGCTTAAGGTGATGGGACGGGAGGCATTAGCCATCAAGGCTGATGTCTCTAACTGGCAAGAAGTAGAGTCAATGTTTGAGCAGGCGGGACGACGATTTGGTGGAGTCGACATTCTGGTTAATAATGCCGGAATAAGAAGGGATGCCCCATTCCATAAGCTATCAGAAAAGGAATGGGACTCTGTCATTGCTACCCAGCTAAAGGGGAGCTTCAACTGTGCTCGAGCAGCCCAAAAGTATATGGTGAGGCAGAACTATGGCAAGATTGTTAATCTGTCCTCACCTGTTCCCGCCAGCTTAGGCAATCGGGGACAGACGAGCTACGCTTCAGCGAGTGCTGCCATTGAGGGATTCACCAAAGCTCTGGCTCTGGAATTGGGCCGCTACAACATCAATGTTAATTGCGTTGCCCCTGACTTTATTGATACTGAAATGACCAGAAATACAGCACGAAAAGAGGGAATGTATCTAGATGATTTCAAAAGATTCGCCCTCGCCCAGATACCACTGAGGAGGCTAGGCACACCGGAGGATGTGGCCAATGTCGTCCTCTTCCTGGTCTGTGATGAGTCAAGCTTCATCTCAGGACAGGTAATATGTGTTAGAGGTGGTCCCTAAATCAGCAAAAGTGGGTGACAAAAAGTGCATTTTATGCCAGATACTGAAGAGGAAGATTCAGCAGCCGAGACCTTTTGGCCGGAAGGCTACAAACAGGTAATAAGAGAGTATGTCCGCCAACTGATTGGCGCCCGTCTCAACGATGAGAAGAGGTTGAGGCACATTTACCAGCAGCGGTTTTCTGAAAAATATACTGACCTCAACCAATTCGCAGGCAAAATAGCTGACATGATAGCCATTGGCACTGAAAACGGAGCCGATGACGCCTTTGACGACATAATCGCCGCCTTCCTGACTGAATCCCCTTTACCTGAGGTGCGGAGATATGCCCGTTATTTTTGGCCTCAAGCCCTCCCCGAGGGAGCTAAAAAGAGGCTTCAGCAGGTTATTGTTGATGAGTACAGCCAGGATGACGTCTATAACCATGCCTATAGGGTCGGCTACGGATGCAACGCCAGAGATAACGCCAATAAGGGTAGTTACCGCACTTTTGATAAATTTATTAACCAGGTAGCCCAGCTAGTAGTAACCGGAGCTATGAATGGCACCGATGATATGCTGGAAGCAATATATTGGTCCTTCATGACCCCCCGTCCCTCGCCTCCGGCACGAAGACACCCCAGGCGATTAAAGGTCTGGTAATGACTGGCCAGCAGCAACCTGCTTTCGGCTAGCTCGCCAGTGCTCCCTTGTTAGGAAGATTAACCATTAAAAGACTGTTGAGAACGGACGAAGTGTTGGAGAGGAGACACAAATGAAGAAAATAGCGGTCTGTGGCAAGGGTGGCAGCGGGAAGAGCGTTATAGTCAGGTTGTTGGCAGATGGGATACGAGCCAGAGGGCGCCGGGTGTTGGTGGTTGACTCTGACGAGTCAAATACGGGACTCGACCGGATGCTCGGCTTTGACAGTCCGCCGAGTCCTCTCATCAGGCTGCTGGGGGGTAAGCAGAAATTGGAGCAAGAGATAGAGGCTAGGATAAGAAGCGGAGAATCCGAGATAAGCTTGGAATTAATAAGGGAGGAGATGCCGGTGGCTAGCATCCCTCCCGAATATATACTTGAGACAGATGGCATCAAGCTGGTAACCATTGGTAAGATACTTATGTCACTGGAGGGTTGTGCCTGTCCAATGGGGATAGTGAGCCGTTCGTTCCTGAAAAAACTCCGCCTGGAAGCGGATGAGATAGCCGTCGTTGACCTGGAGGCAGGTGTAGAACATTTTGGCCGGGGTGTGGAGACGAGCGTAGATTGTGTATTAGTCGTCGTTGAACCCTCTCTTGACTCTCTGGAAGTCGCCGAAAGGATAAGCGAGATGGCTAGCCAAATCGAGATTGCCGATGTTTGGGTTATTCTTAACAAGATTACCTCAGAGGAGATTGCTGCCAAACTAAGGGATTACTTGAATAAGAAGGATATAAGTGTAATCGGGTCTATTCGCCAAGACCCGGAGATTTTTGAGTCTTGCTTGGAGGGGCGTCCAATACACGGGCGCGTAGCCGCCGAGGATGTTGACAAGATAATAGATTTTTTGTTCCCCTAGATATGCCGGAGAAATACACAGGGAGAAACAGCGATGACTATTGACCCATCAACCTTGATGAATACTAACCTGCCTCTACCATTATTCATCCGTGGCAAGGTGCGGGATAGCTACGACCTGGGTAATCTACTGCTCATTGTCGCCACCGACCGAATCTCCACCTTTGATATAGTCCTGCCCAGCGGTATCCCCGACAAGGGTTCAGTGCTTAATCAGCTCTCCGCCTTCTGGTTCGAAAAGACCAAACATCTAGCCCCCAACCACCTGATAGAAGTAGTTGATGATGCTCACTCTCTTGACGCATACCTTCCTACCGAAAGCCGTTTCCCTTATCCTCCCTACCTGGTTGGACGGTCAATGATTGTTAAGAAGGTAGAGCGTATCCCTGTTGAATGGGTGGTGCGTGGCTCCCTCTCAGGTTCAGCCTGGGCAGAATACCAGGAATCAGGCACTATTTCCGGGATACCTATGGCTGAAGGCTTACTGGAGAGCCAGGAATTACCCCGGCTACTATTTACCCCGACCACCAAGGCAGAAACCGGGCATGACCAACCGCTGACCATGGACGAGGTAAGCAAGCTGGTGGGTAAAGCCCTGACTGAAGAGATGAAAGAAAAAAGCCTGGCTGTCTATAAATATGCACGGGACTATGCTCGAACCAGGGGCATAATCATTGCCGATACCAAGATGGAGTTCGGGCTGGATAACGGCAAGCTTATCCTTATTGACGAGCTGCTGACCCCGGACTCGTCTCGCTTCTGGGACGCTGGGCAATATAAAGTTGGGCAAGCCCAGCCCAGCTACGATAAGCAGCCAGTTCGCGACTGGCTCGTTCAGTCAGGCTGGAACAAGGAACCACCCGCCCCCATGCTATCCCCTGAGGTCATTGAGGCCACCACCAAGAGATACAGGGAAGCTTACGAGAGGCTAACAGGGAAGAAGCTGAAAGATGCATAGAGATTTGACAAGAAAACAAAAGAGAGGTAGTATGGCTATTAGCTAGAAAGTATAAAGGGTTGTGGCAAGATTTAACTACTTTTAGCATCAGAAAGAGAGGATTGGCACTATGTATGATAATACAGTTGATATTTACTTAAGATCCCCAAAAACACCCGTTGGTCAAGAACCACCACCCCCGCCAAAACCACCAACACGTCCGCCAGTCCGACCACAAGAAGTCCCTGTAAAAAAAGCTGCACCTCCAGAACCAAGTGTACCACTTAGAGAAGCCCCTGGAAGAAAAGCTGCACCTCCAAAACCAGCACGATGATACCGAAAAAAATGTCGTTGTATAAAATACTTTGTTATGCTATAATAGTTAAAATAAACTAAATGAAAAGTGGTGTTGGATGTATCCTATATTATGTGTAACAGACCATAGAACTCAATATTTCTTGAGACTTACGCTTGTGCCACCTAAACCTGCTCTATAATTAATTATAGAGTCCTTATTACTGATCAGGAAATGCCTCAAATACCTCTTTATAAGTCGCCTCCCAGGTTTCTCTTTCTGCGGGAAATTTGTGGCTTATGCTGTGAATATATGTTGCATATCCCCTAGCAAGCTCTCTTTCTTCTTCCGTTTGAGCAAAATACGAAGCCAAGTTATTTCTAATCTGCCCTAGTAACAATTCGTTCTCAGGCTCTCTCTCATCCAGCTCATGGGCATGAACATCGTGTGCCTCTTTAGTCCATAGAATAGCTTCTTTAAGGTCTCCCATCTTCCAAAGATTGTAACCTACATTTACCGCTAATCGAGCTCTCCACCTTCTTGACTCCATCATAATTCTCTGACCTGTTTCTCTCTCAAAGGTTTCTCTTTCTCTCTCAAGAGTAAGTGACACGATCCTGTAGATTACGGCTCCAAGCACTGCTACAGCAACTGCTATAAATGCTAATACGATAGTTAGCGTATCTTTTAAAACATCATACTTAAATTCTTGCGGGACTTCCCAAGTTGGACCCCACAGTAAGTACCCAATAAACAGACCGATTAATAATATTGCAACAATGGACAAAACAATGCTAAGTGCTTTCATCTCATCCTCCCTTTAGCCCTCCAACAGCTCCTTAGTACTGGGGAGTTCACCGGTAATCCGCTCGTCAATTCTGGTAGCCGTATCCAGGGCTCTGCCTAAGGCTTTAAACAGTGCCTCCGCCTTGTGATGGTCATTTACTCCGTAAATAACCCTGGCATGCAGATTAAGCTTAGCCTCAGCCGCCAAAGACTCAAGGAAGTGACGGATAAGGTCGGTAGCGAATCCAGCCATATCATTATCACTAAAGGGTATCTCTAATACGGTATATCCCCGGCCGCTAATGTCCACAGCCACCATAGCCAGGGCATCATCCATAGGCACGGCAGCATCAGCCATGCGGACAATTCCCCGCTTCTCCGCCAGGGCTTTGCCAAAAGCTTGACCCAGGCAAATGGCAACATCCTCCACCAGGTGGTGCTGGTCATCTCCGGTGGCTGAAATCTTTACATCAAATCTGCTATGTTGAGCCACCTGCGCCAGGAGGTGGTCAAACATCTTAATGCCGGTATTTATCTCCCACTTGCCACTACCGTCAACATTAAGCTCCAGGCTGATATTTGTTTCCCTAGTCTCCCTGTTGACCATAGCAACTCTGTTACCAATTTCACTAATTAATGGAAAAACCTGAGCCACCTTTAAGCTTAAAGCAGGGCTCATAGGTAAATTACCATTAAGTACTTGATTAATATATACCCTGCTGTACCCAGTTTTTTCTGCTATCTTCTGGTCAGTATATCCGTTCTTTTTTTTAATCTCTCTCAAGTCCTCAACTACTACCATCTCAGTCCTCCTGTTAAATAATATAACAGTTATTTATCATTTTGTCAATACTATTTAACAGTAATTTTATATATATTTTACTAATTGTCAACATTATCTTATATTTATTTTACATTTTGGTAACAAAGTCTTCCACATAAATTATGATTGCATCGAATCGCCAGAAATCGTTTGTTATATTATGTAGCAGATAAATACTATCAATACTTATTTCTGCCGAAGGCACTCAATCAAAGCATCGGTGTGCTCCGGCTTACCCACGCTAATGCGGATGAAATTCCGCAAGCGTGGCTCAGCAAAGTAGCGAACCAGTATCCCCTTGTCCTGCAGTTTCTGCCGAAGCTCTCCTGCCTCACCATTTAGCACCGAGCAGAGAATAAAGTTAGCCTGCGAAGGGAAAGGTTTTAACCACCCAAGCTTTGTCAGCTCACCGAAAAGCCTCTCCCTTTCAGCGATTATAGCCTTTACATTGCTCATTAAGTAGTTTATATCCTTTAGCGATTCCTGCACAGCAACCAGAGCGGCTACATTCACATTATAGGGTATCTTGATTCTCAGTAAATAATCAGCGATTTTAGGAGGGAAAAGACCGTAACCAACTCTCAAACCAGCCAATCCCGCCCACTTGCTGAATGTTCGCAGCACCATCAGGTTCTCATACCGGCTAAGCAGTGGAGCCACTGTTTGCCTACTAAATTCATAGTATGCCTCATCGATTAACACCGGTAATCCGGTGTCCAGTATCTCCAGTATGTCCTTTTGGGGCATAAGCGTCCCGGTCGGATTATTGGGGTTAACCAGAAATATTACTTTGGTTCTTTTACTTATGGCTGCCTTCACGGCACCTACCTTAACGGCGAAGTTTTCATCCCTGGGCACCTCGACTAAAGTACCACCGCACAGCTCGGTGCTAAAACGGTATATACCAAAGGTAGGCACACAATTTATCACCTCGTCACCCTTACTGATGAGTAAGCGCAAAACGAGGTCTATTAGCTGATTGCTGCCACTACCAGCCACGATATGCCTGGCATCGACGCCGGTATATCCCCCCAGTAATTTCCTGAGCCTTGTTTGTCCATCGTCGGGGTAGATATTCAGGTCAGGATAAGCTGCCAGCGCCTGGCTTACTCTCGGCGAACAGCCGTATGGATTCTCGTTAGCGTCCAGCTTGATAATACTCTCTACCGGAACTTCAACCTTCCCCTCTAAAGTATCCGGGGACTTCCGGGCAGCATAACCAGTAAAAGTAACCAAATCCGGCCGTATAAATCTCTCTATTCCCATGTTTTCAGACATTCCCTTTTACCCTTTAACCCAATTCTTACAGCTACCTCACTGACTGGAGCTAAGTACTGGCACATTTTAGCATTGATTTATGTCAAAGGACAATCTGCTAAAGTTTTTTAACCCTATCCCCCTTTGTCCCCCTTCCCCTTAATAAGGGGAAGGGGGAAGTTTTTCTTTAAAGAGGGGCTTTGCCCCTCTTTGACTCTCCTTTTATTATCTCTCCTTAAAAGGAGAGGGGGAAATATTATATAAGAGAGGCTTCGCCTCTCTTTAACACTCCTTTATTACCACCTGCTTTGATGGAGAGAGAAATTAATCACTCAAGAGTGGCTTCGTGTCTCTTTACTTCGGGGAAGAGATTTTAGAGAGGGGGATAGGTTTCTAAACAATCTCAACCCTACATGTGGGGCACACTGATAAGGAGGTGGAGGGGTAGGGACATTAACTTAATCTGCCTCCAGCCGCTTTTCTATTGCCTTAGCGTGGGCCTCAAGTCCCTCGGCTCTAGCCATAGCTTGTGCGGCTCGACCCAGCTTTTTTAAACTAGCCTCATCTATATTAACTATATTGGTAAGCTTGATAAAATCAACCACATTGAGCGGCGAGCTAAACCGCGCCGTTCCTCCAGTAGGTAACACATGGCTTGGCCCAGCCACATAATCGCCCAGAACCACGGTTGAGTTTTCACCAACGACTATACACCCGGCATTAGAAACCTGGTCAATATAGGAATCTGCCTTATCTATCATCAGACAGAGGTGTTCAGGAGCATAAAGGTTAGCCAGTTCTAGAGCCTCATCTACACTGGCCACCACTATTATCATCCCTCTATTCTCTAAAGATTCGGCGGCAATAGCCTGACGCGGCAAATTTTCAAGCTGTCGTTCAATTTCCTGGCTAACTTTGTCTGCTACCCGCCGTGAAGTAGTAAGCAAGATAGCCGAGGCTAAGGGGTCATGTTCAGCTTGGGCTAAAAGGTCGGCGGCACAGTATTCAGGGTTAGCTGTTTCGTCAGCGATGATTAACACCTCGCTTGGTCCCTGAAGTCCGTCAATACCAACTACTCCATACACCAATTTTTTAGCTAAAACGACAAAAATATTACCCGGACCGCAAATCTTGTCTACCCTGGGAATAGACTCGGTGCCAAAAGCCAGGGCAGCAATCGCCTGAGCACCGCCGACAGAGAAAATGCGGTCAACCTCAGCAATATCAGCCGCTACCAATGTTAGCGGAGGAACCACCCCATCTTGACTCGGTGGCGTAGTAAGGATAACCTCCTTGACGCCGGTGACCCTGGCCGGGATAGCCGTCATCAACACCGTTGACGGATAGCTGGCGGTACCACCGGGAGCATAGACGCCAACCCGAGCTAATGGACGTATTAGCTGACCCAAGCCCGCTTTAGCCACCCCACCCCAGATACTATCTTTCTGCGCAGTGTGAAAGGAGCGTATGCGGTCGGCAGCTAGCTTGAGTGCCGATGCCAGCTCAGTATCCACCTGCCGGTAAGCGCTGCTTATCTGCTTTTTGGTTATCTCCAGTGAGGTAAGCTCTATCCCGTCAATCTTCAAGGTGTAATCAAGAAGGGCACTGTCTCCCCGGTTACGCACCTCGTCTATAATCTGCCTGACTGCTGGCTCCGGGTCGTCAACAGCAAATAATTCCCTTAGCCTCTGCCTCAGCGCTGGGGAAACTGGATAAAGCTCGGTCGGGGCTTGCCTGGATAATACCGATTTTGCTGACTGGAAGCCTTCAATGATTTTCAATTTCTTATCCTCTACTACAACTAGCTTTGAACAGTACTGACTTTGCTGGCTGAAAGCCTTCGATAGTTTTCAGTTCAAAAATCCTCCACGGCGGCTCGCAGGGTTTCAGTAATAGACTTTATCCGTTCACCCTTAGCAGGGCTGAATGCACTATCTTTATTGCCAATTAGACAAGCCGTCGATTCAAAAAGGGTATCAATAATCTTAAGGTTATGTCGGGCCAGGGTTCGCCCGGTCTCGGTATTCTCAATTAGCAGGTCAGCGTCCTCGGGCAAAAAGGCTTCACTGGCTCCCCAGGTAGGAATCACCCGATACACGCCAAGGTGATTGTCTCTAGAGCACTTATCGGCTATATTTACATACTCTGAGGCTACCCTAATGGGCACCGAGCGCTCAGCATAAAGCTGCTTCAAGCTATAGACATCGGCTACCGCTAAGTCTTTACTTACCACAGCCACTATTTTTACCCTGCCAAATTTGAGGTCGAGAAGCTCGGTTACCGGGCTGGACGGAAACTGATACAGATGCTCCATAAGCCAATCCCTACCGGTAATAGCTAAATCGAAATTTCCATTGGCTACCTGTAAGGGCATATCCTGAGGTCTAATCACCTTAATCATAACCCCGGCCAGGCTAGTAGCTGGCCGGCGATTGCCGGCGGCTGATGGGTAATCGTCAATCTGGATACCAGCTTTACTCAGTAGCTGAAGAGTGAGCAGTTGTGGATGTCCATCGGGTAAGGCAAATCGGACTGTGTCCTCAGCCACTTCCCCAGAAGGATATTGACCAGCTATCTCCCGGCTTCCCACTGCACCTACCGGTGAGGGACGCTTCTCCATAGTGGGCAGTTCACTATCGATAGAAGCCAATATCTGACTAAGGTCTTCCCTTTCCCAGCTACTCTTATTGGCTATCAAAAAAGCGCTAAAACCGAGGACATTGCTTACCGGCACCAGATTATACTCAAAAATCCCCTCATCTTTCCTCGATGAGATTAATGCCAGGTCAGCACTTTCCGGTGGATAAACTTCGGCTGCTCCCCACAGGGGAAAGATACTAAACCGCCTCAGCCGATTTTTTAGGGCAAAGGACTCGGCCAGGTTAGGATACTCACTAGCCAGATGTATAATGCCCCTCTCCGCCTGCATTTCCTCCACGGCAGGTATTACCTGAGACCGGCTGGCAACCATATACAAGGCTCCCTCTCCATATCCCAGATTTCTCACCTTAACCAAAGCCGAACTTGGGTATTTAACCAAAAGCTCTTCAACCCAATCCAGCCCGCAAATGCCTAAATCATAATTTCCCACGGCAACCTGAATAGGGATATCCTTCTCGTGGAACACCTTGGCTAAAAGATTGGGAAACCTCCGGGATTTAAGACGGTAAGAACGCATCCTCTCACGATATCCATCTAGCCCCCAGTCTGCTCTCCGGAGCAAGGTAGCCGTCTCAGCTAAAAGGCGACCTTTAGGCAATGCTATCTTTAGATTATTTATCCACCTCACCCTGCTACTCACTATTTCTGTTTTTGACTTCTTATCAAATTTTCAACAAATTCTTTAGCTTCTTGGAGTTTTTGTTTACTTAGTGTCGTTTTGGTTCTGGACTGAATATAAAGATTAGCTATCTCGGTTTCTTTCTTTTTATCAATAATAGGTATTTCTAAACCTTTTATCGTTGGTAAATCTGTATTTGTCCTCACGGTAGCCGTGGTCATAGCCTGTTGAATTTGTTGCTTGCCAAAATCAGAATTTATTACAAGAGCCAACCACTCGGGCAAAACATCTTTGTTTGGTCTTACTCTGATTAGAAACGAACCGAAAAACCAACCATCTTGTTCTCTACTTATAACTGCGGCATTACCAACCGTGCCCATCTGAGTAATAATAACGTCGCCAGCCTTAATTGCTTTATTCCCTATTTCCTTTGTGGTGGCTGTATAGAGATAATCAAGTTTATCCGAAACTAACTCGTTCGGTTGTATGTTTTTACCTGTAAGATATGGAGTTCCAAGTTCTGGTGGTGCGTCTGGGCTGGTAGGCACAGTGCCGTAGTCAATCAACGATGAGAGATTTTCCAATCTGATTGTTTTTAATTTCTTCCTGAGAGATTTCTGTTCTTGGAAGTATCTTTGATAGTAGTTCGGGTCAATTCTTGCGATAATATCAACCTCATCGCTCCAGCGCCAAAAGGCAAGCTCCAGTTTTTTTTCAACGCCAGTTAGTCCCAGAGTTTCATTAAGCAATTGTTGTGATTTTTGATAATCTGCTTCAGCTTCTTTTTTGAGTTGAAAAGCCTCTTTAACTATTTGCTCTACCTTCTGCTGGTCTTTGGGCGGCGGAACGAATAAACCCGCATTTAAAACATCTTTTTCGTTCACGGCAGGATACATAGTTGCTGAAATTTGGCGGACTAACTGATTGATGAAATATGGTGTTTTTGTAAAAATAAAGAGGTAATAAGGATTTATATTCTCTGTTTTAATAACAGCAAAACCTGTTGAGCATACCAAATTATTTATATTTTCCAGAATGATAGAAGTTGCATTTCTATTCGGTCTAACAGTTGAAACTATAACATCAAATAGTTCAAGTTTTTTTCTCGCTCTTGAGGGGGCGTTAGCGTTTTTTATTTCCGTCCTACTATAAGAACCGTCCAGAATATCAACATTAGAAATATCAATATAGTAAAATTTGCCTTCAGGATTGTTTTCGGGATTGAATTTTCTGTTAGATAATTTTGCAACATCGGAAATTCTATTAGGGAAGTTGGTAATAATAGGGGCTAAGGGTGATGGTATCCAATAACCGACATCGCCTCTCTTTTGAAAATCAACCCCATCGCTCCAAAGCCAAAAGATGTTTTGGGTTTTTGTTTGTGTTTCTACCATAAATAACTCTTATATTCTTTTTTGAATTTCGCCCATTCTTTCAATACTTCCGGAACATCCGTATCCAAAGCACCTTTCAGCTCAATCAGGGCTGGGGCTTGTTTAGTTTTATTGCCTTTGCGGTCGGTGAGGTATGCAATGGGTCGCCCCTCATCATCTACCACCTCGCCTTTCTCATTTCTTCTGTAAGTTTTCCTGCCCCTAATGTCGTAGCCAATCTTTTGCAAGCTAGCAAAGAAAATCGGGTAGCGTTCTGGGAGTTTACCTTTTGGCTTTTTCAAAAACAAGACGCTTGATTTTACGCCAGCACCGAATGGCACAAAGGTTTCCTGCGGTAAGCTAACCACCGCCACTATTTGGGCTTTATTTTTGAGCCAAGCTCTGACAAACTCCGTGTTCTGATTAGTTAAATCTCCATCTGGCAAAACTATGCCCATCCGCCCACCTTTTCTAAGCAGACTAATACAACGTTCAATAAAAAGAATATCTGGGACTTGTCCACCGCCTTTCTTGCCAGCTAATAATTTCTCCTTCTTAAACTCGCCAGTTTCTTTATCTTTTTTCCAAGAATGACCAAAATCGTATTCAGAGAGTATATTCGGGTCTTCCACTTTACCTTTTGAACCAAAGGGCGGATTGGTCATTATAATATCCGCCGCCTCTGCTGTAATTGTACCTTTTGTCTTGTCATCAAGCTCATCAAATGGAATTAGAGAATTAGAAGTCCAAATGCCAGTGTGTCCATCATCCACCATCACCATATACATCTTGGCAACTTTGGTAAGGTCGTTATCAAAATCAACCCCTTTTATGTGAGTGCTGGCATATTCTTTGATTTTACCTCTCAAAATTTCTCGTTGGTCTGGGGTTAGTTCAATGTCTGGCGTTGAGTTGCCGTCTCTATCAAGCCAACCTCTTTGTCTTTTGATTAGGTCTCGGTGATAGTTGATAGCAAAAACTAAAAAGCCAGACGAGCCACAGGCAGGGTCTAAAACTACCTCATCTGGCTCTGGCTCTAATATTTCCACGACTAATCTCTTAATTGGGTCGGGAGTGAAAAATTGTCCAGCGTCGCCCCTAAACTGTCCGCTAATAAACTCTTGAAACGCCTCACCCTTAACATCAGTATTCAAAATTGTTATGTTCTCAAACTCACTTACTACATTGGCAATTTGCCTTAGCGGTATTTCAATTTTTTCTGTGCCGTCAAAAATACCCTTAAATTCCTCTCGGCTTTTCGCTTGCCCAAACAAATCAAAAATCCTTTTTTCAAATGTTTTACTTGCTCCTTTGTCTCTTATCTCGTCCCATTCTCTATCGTAAATTATAAATTCGCATTCTGGATTGTAGCTTTTTTCGTCTTGAATTTTAGAGAATAGCAGATAGATAACCTGATAAAAAACCTTTTCTTTTCTACCAGATTGATAATTAGCATATATATTGTCGTGAATACGCTTAAATGTTGCTTGTAAATTGCTTGAGGGGCGAAGGTCTTTTTTGAGTATTCTTTTATCGCCGTATTGCTGACCGTATTTAGGAAGATAACCCTTTTCTTCATAACGGTCTGGCTCTTTTAACCTTTTCCAGTATCTAAACTCTATACCGTTAGTCCAGACGCCGATTTGGGCAGTTGTGGCGTTGATATAGCTTTTCAGTTGGTTTTCGCCATCAGGAAATTTAATATCTGGCTCTTTGCACTCAACAATAATGTAGTGGTTTTCTCTCTTTTCTTTGTCTTTCTCGGATGGATAAACAACAATATCTGCTTTTTTGGTTTCGTCTCTGCCGAGTTGTACAGGCACTTCAACATCAATTAGTTTTTGGGGATAGCCGTATTCTTCAACAAGTCGGCGAGCGTATTCTTGCCTAACTTTTTCTTCAGGCGTCTCTACAATTTCAACGCCACGAACATAACAAATTATTTTATTGGTCATATCTCCATATCCCCTTCACTCCTATTCTGGCTCACGCTTGGAACTACGTTTTCTTCTGCCTAACAAGGCTAAAACTTCGGCCTCGGTTTGCACCTCAAACCTTCTGCCATTAACCTGGTCAGTTAGAACAAAAAGAGGTGCTTTACCTTGAACGTCTAAAATCCACCTCAAGCCGGCTGGCTCCCGACCACCCAAGTGCACCTCAGCCGCATACCCGGCTTCATGGAGGCAATGAGCCAGGCTAAAAGCCTCCTTCAATACGCCTCCTTTGGGCTCAACCTTAATAAGAATTCTTTGAGCCGGAGGTTTCGCTAAAGTTTCCGGCTTCACCAGATTCATCAGGCGGTCAAGGTAAAGGGCAAAACCTGAGGCTGGAATATCCTTGCCACCCATTAAGGGAATAAGGGCATCATACCTCCCCCCGCCACCTATGTGCTCCTCACCGACCAAGAGCTGGAACATCACACCGGTATAATATTCAAAGTCCCTCCCCGAAGTTATATCAATCTGGTAGTCACAGTCCAGAGCCTCGAGAAGGTCAACGATATCTATAAAATTATTAAGGGCGGGGGCTAGCTCAGGTAAATCCTGATTAAATAGAGCCTTCATGTTTTTTAGAAAACCAGATGACTTCCCTTTCAGGTCCAGCAAAGGAGTCAAAGCCCTGCCTAGCTCAGGTCTCCCCGGTTTTAGCTTAGCCAGCGCTTCTACATCCCCATTCAAAATCCGGCCAAATACCTCGGCCTGCTCTCTGGGACTTAGCCCGAACTTCACCAGCAACGCCTTTATCAAGCCGGCATGCGATAGCCTCAACCCTACACCTTCAAACCCTATTTTCTTCAAAACCTCCAGAGCCAGCATTACCAATTCTACATCGGCGATAGTTGAGCCAGCTCCTATAAGTTCAACTCCACACTGCCATCTTTCCCTCGTCTCTTCCCCCGTCTCCTCAAAGATAAAGACATTGGTCACATAAAAGAGCTTAGCCAACCCTTTCTTTTCCATAGTATCGATGTAAAGTCGGGCAATAGGGATGGTGCCATCAGGTCTCAACACTACCCTCTCCCCGCTCCAGCCGTCCCAGTCAAGGAAGGAATATACCTTGTGCAACCGGCTGGGGGTAAGTGTCCCGGTTGAGGTGAACAGGTGCAGATACTCAAGGGTTGGCGTTCTAACCTCCTCGTATCCCCACTTAAGACAACAGTCTCTAAATACCCCCTCAATCAGGCGGAATCCTCTCATCTCCCCAGGCGATAAGTCCTGAGTTCCCTTACACCTTTGCCCGCTCATAGCACACCCTTTACAATTTTATGAATAGCGGGTAAAGTTTACACTACTTTACCTAGCTGTTCAACATTTTCATTTGCATTTGGATTATAGTCCTTATACAATATAATCTACCAGTGGATTTTCCCTAAGGCTGATTATGTTAAAAACGATACGCATTCTATTACTATTGGGCTTATTAACTACTGCCTTTACAGCCATTGAGGCTCAGGCAGCTACCCCCACCATTGATGTGCTCCATGCCGAGGGGGTCATCAACCCTGTCCTCACTGATTATATTAGACGTGGCATTGACCAGGCTGAAGAAAGTAACGCTATTGTTTGTGTCATCCAGCTGGATACACCCGGTGGTTTAGACACTTCCATGCGTGACATCGTCAAGGACATCGTTAATGCCCGGGTTCCGGTAGTGGTATATGTCTCTCCTTCTGGAGCTAGAGCCGCCTCGGCCGGGGTATTCATTACTATAGCCGCCCATATAGCCGCCATGGCACCAAATACAGCCATCGGTGCTGCCCACCCGGTAGCAATGGGTGAGGAGGGGGAGGCGGCAATGTCAGAAGCTATGGAAGAGAAGGTGGTCAATGATGCCGCCGCCTATATCAGAAGTATCGCCGAGGCTCACGGGCGCAATATAGAATGGGCAGAAAAAGCGGTTAGAGAAAGCGTTTCCGCCACCGAGCAGGAGGCTCTAGAGCTTAATGTCATTGATATGGTTGCCCCTGACCTTGATGCCCTCATCTCTCAGCTTGATGGTAGGGAAGTAACCATGCTAGGTGGCGCCGTGGTCACCTTAAACACCCAAGGCGCTACCATCAACCATATCCAGATGAATACCATTGAAGATTTCCTCTACGCTATTAGCGACCCAAATATTGCCTACCTGCTAATGAGCTTGGCTATGCTTGGTCTAATGGTTGAAATCTCCAACCCCGGGCTTATTTTCCCTGGCGTAATCGGTGGCATTTGCCTGCTAATGGCATTCTTCTCATTCGGAATATTACCGGTAAACTATGCCGGGCTCCTGCTTATTGTTCTAGCCTTCGGTCTCTTTGTCGCCGAGGTATTTACCACCAGCTTCGGCTTATTCACCGCTGGAGGTATCACTTCGCTAGTTCTTGGCTCCTTAATCTTATTCAAGGGGGGTCCATTGTTTCAAGTAAATCCCTGGCTGATTGCCACAATCGCAATTATCATTGCTGCCCTCTTTGCCTTTGTCATTAGTCGAGTAATTCGGGCACACCGCCGTCAGGCATCTACCGGCAGGGAAGAACTGATAGGAAAGACGGCTGTAGTTAAGGCAGCCCTGGAACCCGAGGGAATGGTTCTCTTCAAAGGGGAATGGTGGACAGCAGTATCAGAAGAGGGTCGGGTGGAACCCGGGGAGACGGTGATTATAAATAGGGTCGATAGCTTAAAACTGTATGTAACCAAGAAACAGTAAAGGAGGTCTCCATTGTTTCAAATAGACCCGGGTCAGTTTCAAGTAAACCCAGGGTGGTTTCAAATAGACCCGTGGCTAATTGCCACATTGATAATTTGTGTTATTGCTTTCCTGGCCGTCACAGCCATTTGGGGGATTCGGGCACACCGGCGCCAGATATCTGCCGGCAGGGAAGAGCTGATAGGCAAAACTGCCGAGGTCAAGGTAGCCCTGGAACCCAAAGGAACAGTCTTCATTCAGGGCGAACAGTGGACGGCAATATCAGAAACGGGCCCGGTGGAACCCGGGGAGGAGGTGATTATAACTAAGGTCGATAGCTTAAAACTATATGTAACCAAGAAAGAGTAAAGGAGGTAAACAAATGAACCCAATTATTATCGGTATAATTGTTTTAGCCGTGTTCATACTTGGTCCGATGGCAATTAAGATTGTCGCCGAGTATGAGCGGGGGGTCATTTTCCGCCTGGGGCGGCTGGTAGGGGCGAAGGGTCCTGGCTTCTTTCTCATCATTCCCTTCGTTGACCGGATGGTGAAGGTCGACCTCAGGGTAGTAACTATGGATGTCCCATCACAGGAGGTAATCACCAAGGATAATGTCACCGTGAGGGTGAATGCGGTAGTATACTTCAGGGTGGTTGACCCTGAGGCCTCTGTAGTTAAGGTCCTGGACCACATTAGGGCTACTTCGCAGATATCACAGACAACGCTGCGAAATGTATTGGGACAATCTGAGCTTGATGAACTACTGACGCAACGGGAAAAGCTTAATCAGATGCTTACGAAGATAATTGACGAGCATACCGACCCGTGGGGGGTGAAGGTCAGCACTGTAGAGATTAAGGAGGTTGAGCTCGCCGAACAGATGAAGCGAATGATGGCAGCTCAGGCTGAGGCGGAAAGGGAGAGACGAGCCAAAATCATCCATGCCGATGGTGAGTTTCAAGCCTCAGAGAGACTGGCTCAAGCCGGGACTATTATTGGTAAGGAGCCAACCACGCTACAGCTTCGCTACCTGCAAACACTGACTGAGATAGCCTCAGAGAGAAACAGCACTATAATCTTCCCGCTGCCGATAAACATTTTCGAGGCTTTTGCCCGCATTCGCACCGATACTCATCTAGAGGAAAAGACCGGCAAATAGCCATAGGGCAAAATTAAGCCGCTAAGGAGTAAACTTGGAGCCTGCTCTTAGAGCAGGCTCCAGGGTGTCTCTATTTAATCTCGCAGGGTAACATCCCCGGACACAATCCTGGTCAGGTTGCCATCCGGGCCACGCAGCAGGAGACTACCATCCCTGGCTACTGATTCAGCTGTGGCTTCATATATAGCTTCGCCCGTCTTTACACGAACTCTTCTACCCAGTGTTACCAAACTATCCCGCCACTCTTCGTAAATAGACCCTCCAGCCGATAAAGCCAGGTATACCCTTTCCGTCTCAACTAACAGGCACCGTATTATACTCAGGCGCGATACATCTCTTCCCAGCTCATCGGAAAGACTGGTGGCAATTGGTGGAATCTCAGGAAAATCAGCAAGTTTAAGGTTAGCATTTATCCCGATACCTATAATAGCGTAGTTCACCGCATCTCCCTGCACATCACTTTCAATTAGAATGCCACACACCTTCCTACCATTAACGAGCACATCATTAGGCCACTTAGTCTGTGACTTCAAGCCGGTAACCGCCTCTATAGTATGAACTACAGCTAGAGAAGCTAGCATAATGAGGGAAGGCAGGTGAGATAGGCTGGGATAGAGAATAATAGACAAAGCAATGCTGCCCCTGGGTGACAGCCAAACACGCCCCAGTCGCCCCCTCCCCGCCGTCTGCTCATCAGTAATGATAACCGTTCCCTCGGCTGCTCCCTGCTGAGCCTCTCGCCTTGCCACCCCCATTGTTGAGGTCAGGCTGGGGTAGTAAATAACCCGCTGCCCGACAAAGCGAGTCTCTAACTCACTGGTAATAGAAGCCGCGGATAAACTATCTCCCATCATATATAAGTAACCCGAAGGTCAGTAACTGCTCTAAATATATCATAATTCAAACGCCGCTAGAAGAGATTGTTTATCAACCTCACCCCCTTAATCCCCCTCTCCTTCTCAAGGAGAGGGGGAAGAGACTTTAGAGAGGGGCGAAGCCCCTCTCTTACCTACACTCCCCCTTCCCTTAATAAGGGAAGGGGGACAGGGGGATAGGTTGCTAAACGCTCTCATTGCCATAATCTTTTGACACCCCTATTAGCCAATGCTATGATGATTTAAAGGGAAACTAATTAGGAGGTCTTGAATCTATATTTAAGAGTGGGGTGATGATACATGGAGGGTATTGAAACGCTATACCTAGCGCTTTTCATTGTTTGTCTGGTACTATCAGCCTTCTTTTCCAGCTCAGAAACCGCCTTTACTTCCTTGCGCAGGATAAGGGTTGAGCAGATGGTTAACACCAAGGTACCCAGGGCAGCACGGGTAGCCAAAATGATGCGGCAACCGGAGAGACTACTAT
>CAZMUD010000004.1:0-16778 GCA_964569715.1 uncultured Dehalococcoidales bacterium
ACCATGATGCAATCACTGTTACCCAGGTCTATCCAGTGGTTCGACATCGGGCCTCTACCCACTGTTTCCCCGTCAGCAGCCACTGCTGACGAAACACATATTCGGGCTTCGTTCTCAATATAGACCAAGCCTAATGCACGCAACATCTTGCTCATCAGATAGGCTTCTTCGCTATTAGGGAATGCGCTGCCTATTGAGGCTATGGCTTCAATACGATTAACAGTATTGCCGCTACTGTCTATTTCAATAAAATTATTGTCACGGGTTGCCTTGATTTTGGCAGCAATGCTTGTTATGGCATCATCCCAGTCTATATCTGCCCAGCCGACAGCTCCAGCAGCACGGTGCTTGACCGTAGTCAAACGTTCTTCGCTATTGGCTACCTGATATAAGGAAGCACCTTTGGGGCAGAGAGAACCTTCATTGATGGGAGAATCAGGGTCACCCTCAAGGTTGATAATCTTCCTATCTTTCACTGCCATGATGACACTACAGCCCACCCCACAGTAGGGGCAGATAGTAGTCCTCTCCCCGATTTTCTTCTTCAGGGGTAGCTGCTTGGGAAGAGCAATGGCTTTATCCTGTTTTAAGATACTATATAAGAAAAAACCACCAGCCCCAGCTCCAGATGCCTTAAGGAAATCTCTTCGGCTCAGTTCCACGACTTATCCCTCCTTTGAGTAGACTGACCTGACACCCAGATTGATCGGTGCTAAAATATATTGACCGGCGGGTCAGTGGCTATTAGTAGTCGAAGCTTATTATACCCTGTGGGGGTATGGTATATCAAGAGCTAAGATGAAATTCTTGGAGGGTGCAATGGCTAAGAAAGAAGAAACAGAAGAAACATCACAGGAGATGTTGCTGAAACGGCTGAAAAGGATTGAGGGGCAGGTCCGCGGCATCGAGAAAATGATTGTTGATGGCCGTGACTGTGAGAGCTTAGTTACTCAGCTGGCGGCTGTCCGTTCTGCTATCGAGAGCGCTGGCGCACTGGTGCTAAACAATTACATGAAGATTTGCTTTCGCAAAGGTGGCGAAGCGAAGTCGGCCAGTATTGATTCCCTGGCACGGGCAGTAGCCATTTGGGGAAGGGTGCACGTCGGCGATAGCAACCATTAAGCTACAAGCGCCCCTTATTTCTAATAACTGCCTCTATTCTGCCAATAACCTCGGGGTTAGCCTCAGGGAAGTCCAAAGCTTCAAAGGGATGGGAGGGCGAAGGTCCAATTTTAGATTTGCCGCTGCCCTTGCCCTCGCTTAACCCTCAAAAGCGGTCAGGCACAGCTTCGATTCCCCGACAACCAGACTAATCCTAGGCCTCTGCCCTCACCAGCAAGACTACTCTAGTCATACTGGATAAAAGCTGTTATAGTTCTTATATGCGCTACGCAATCATTGGCGATATGCACGCTAATCTAGCCGCTTTTACCGCAGTGCTGGACGACATTGAGCACCGGGGAGGAGTGGAAAAAATTTGGTGCTTGGGAGACATTGTCGGCTATGGCCCAGACCCACATGAGTGCATCGAGCTTCTGCGCAAAACCAACCACGTCTGTGTTGCCGGAAATCATGATTGGGCAGCAATCAGCAAGATTGATACTGCTAAGTTTAACCCTGATGCTGCTGCCGCCTGTCACTGGACAGCCCAGCAATTAAGCTCGGCAGATGTAAAATACCTCGAGAACCTGCCGCTGGTTATTGAGGAAGATGATTTCACTCTGGTGCACGGTAGTCCCAGGGAGCCTATCTGGGAGTACCTCATATCAAGCAGCATAGCCAAGGAAAATTTTGCTTACTTCAAGTCGCAATTTTGCCTGGTGGGTCATTCTCATATGCCACTAGTGTTCAGTCATAATGAAAGCGGCGCTTGTTCCCCTAGCCAATTCTCGGCTAATGTTAGGCTTGCCCTGGGCAGGAACCGATTGATTATCAACCCCGGTGGTGTGGGACAACCCCGAGATGGTGACCCCCGAGCCAGCTATGCTATTTATGATAGTGAAACCAGGCTGATTAGGCTCTACCGTGTTCCTTATGATATCCGTTCCACTCAAGACAAGATGGTAGCCCATGGATTACCTATGCGCCTGGTGTCTCGACTGAGCCACGGCGTGTGACTGAGTACGACAGGCTCAGAATTATCTTACCTTAATCTAAGACCGTATTTTGAGACAAGGTCAGCAGGGTGTGTCCTTCCTTTTAGTACATTTTATCTCAAGCATGTCCAGTAATCTTTTAGCTGTCTTTTAACTTCCTCTATGACCTTTTCTGTCGCGGCGAAGGAGGAATCCGTGCTGAACCTTTGAGGAATCGGCTCCGGTTCTTCTATCTCAAGCTCAATGCCTCCTAGTCCGGAGAGCAAAGCCAGCCATGCATAGGGCAAGACCTCTTCATTATAACCAGAGGCAATCAAATCAATAGCTTTACCATCACAGACCCTGGCCATTTCTCTGACCTTCTCCCCAATCATCCTGAAGCCTCTTACTGGTAGTCCCAAGCTAGTCAGCCCGTCAGCAAAATGAGGGTCTGAGCCACCATTTCGGATAATAATTTGCGGGTTGAATTCCCGAGTTACCGGCTCAACTATAGACTCAAAAGCCAGCCGGTAAGAATCATAGCCAGCATAAATAGGCATTGGAACATTGATGGTAAAGCCTCTCCCGCTGCCAGAACCAGTCTGATGAACGAAACCGGTCCCGGGATACAGGCTCCTGGGGTCTTGGTGCAGGTCAATAAATAAGACCCTCGGCTCCCCATAAAAATACTCGCTGGTCCCATTTCCCGCATGAGCGTCGGTATCCAAGATTAGAATTCTTTCTAACTCATATTCCTGCATCAAATACGAGCCGCAGAAGGCAACATCGTTATAAATGCAAAATCCCTCTCCATAAGCAGACTTGGCATGGTGCATCCCCCCACCTATGGATACTGCCTTTTGAAATTTACCTCCTTGAACCAAATCGCAGGCCATCTTGGCTTGTCCGATAATCAGTCTCGCCGCCTCTTCCAGTTTTCCCGGTTTCCCAATCGGACTGTTATCCCCGCTATGATACCGAAAAAATTGACCAGGGTAGCTCAAACCAACATTAGCAGCCCGGTAATAGTCTCTGGTGAAATCGATATATTCTTTTTGGCAGATTAGGAGCAAATCTGCGTCTGTTGCCGGCTCCGCCTGGATAATTCGGTAATTATCACCCTCAGCTAGATTCTCTCGCAAAAATTGAGGAAACATTCGGTATCGGTCTCCGCGAAAAGGGTGACCTGGCCCAAAATCATATTCCCTTAATTCCGGGCGATATAAGATGGCAAAAGCCATTTTGCCTCCTCAAAACTCCCTAGAAACTAACTATTTCTCCTCTGTGCTGTCAGCCTTAGCTTCGCCAGTGCTGCCAGTCTTAGCTTTGTCAGTGCCAGCTTTGTGTGGCCGGCGCTTATGCTTCTCCCTGCTGTCGGTAGAATAAAACCCGGACCCCTTGAAAATTATGGGCACTGCCGAGAAGACACGCTGTGCCTTGCCTCCACACTGAGGGCAGGAAACCGGGGTGTTCTCACTAAAGCTCTGCTTTAGCTCAAACCGGGACGAACAGCAGGTACACTCGTATTCGTAGATGGGCAAACCTTTCACCTCCTCTGTTATCTTATACCTTTAGGTAATTCTTTGCTTAGACGATTCCCCAATCTCTATAGCCTTGCTGAATAACAGATAAATACTCTGCCGAAGGCGGTGTTTCCTCTGACCGACCAGCCTTGATATAGGTTATTGCCTGGATAGGCTCACCATCTTCATTAAATACCGTGACCTTAAATCTGCCGTAGACATCAGGATAGCCTTCATATCTATCTAGTTGCCGTAAACATCGCTCCGAAATATCATAAACAGCACCAGGAACCTTCTCCCCTTGAAAAGGCCTGATGCTGGCCTTTCCGCCTCGCCATTGTCTGGACCACCCGACAAATACCAGCTTGTAATTGGGCAGGGTGGCTGTAAACTCAGGCTTGCTGTCTGGACAGCGTTCCCGCATTTGCTTTTGATTTAGATTGGAGGCATAAGCAAAATAATACATCGCCGATTTTTTTAACTGACGCCACTGGCAAAATAGCGCATCGCCGGTATGAAAGAAACCGTTAAGCCCTCAAAAACTGAGCTATCTGCTGTTTGAATTCTCGACTGCATCATAATAGAGCATCTACGGCAAAATGACAACCTCTATCTATTGTTCGAGGGGAACAGGGCGTGTTATAATTCCCTCTGATTAAGACGGAGGTAAATAATGAAGATTTTGGGTCTTTCATGCAGCCCGCGAAAATCGGGTAACACCGAAATCCTAGTAGGTGAAGCGCTTAATGGAGCCCAAAAAGAAGGAGCGGAAGTAGAGCTCTTCAGTTTATCGGGCAAAGAGATAAAACCCTGCGATGGTTGCTATACCTGCCTCAAGACAGGTAAGTGCCACATCAATGACGATATGCAGGCCGTTTACCAAAAGCTAATAGAAGCCGACGGAATCATCTTCGGCACCCCGATATACTTCTACTCCATGACAAGCCAGGCCAAAGCTCTCATCGACCGGACTCTTGCCCTGCGCCTCCCCGGCATCAGGTTAGCCAACAAGGTGGGTGGGGTAATTGCCGTAGCCGGTGCACTTGGCATTATAGATGCCATTAAAGACCTGTATTTCTATATCGCCATTAACCACATGGTTCCGGCCGATTATGTTGCCGCCTATGCTTCCAAGAAAGGGGCGATAAGGAAGAACGAACGGGACATGAAGGCAGCCTGGGAACTGGGCAGAGAAATGGTGCAGCTGGTCAGTAAAGGGTTTGAATTTCCCAGCGAATTTGAGCGTGGGCTAACCGCCTATGTAGCTGATAAGTATAAGCTATGAGGAATTGAGGGCATTCTTGCCAAACAGTATTCTTTCAACTTCCCTCAGCCTGTCCAAGCCTTTCAGTTCGTAGGGAAACATCGGCAGCTCGATTATTTCCAGGTCTGAATATCTATCGTAGATAACCTCAAGGTAATTCTTTTGCTGCCTGGCCTTGGTTAACAAAAAATCTGAGCCCCCCGCCTTGACTACATTATTGATTATCAACTGCTTCACCTTGAGACCATATTCGTTCAGCTCACCGAAAATACTTTCAAGCTGCTCAACGGCGAGAGCCTCCGGTATAGTAACCAGGATGAATCTCACTTCACTCCTGAGAAAATCCATATTATCAGCGGATAACCTCTCCCACCGCTTGATGATATCCAGTATCGGTTCCCTGCTCCTTTGACCAAGCTTCAGCTTAGAATAGATGCGCGGAGCCATTTTCAAGTGCTTCCCCAGCAGGGCCGGGGTTTTAAGCAAGGTGAGCGTCTGACCCAGCGGGGCTGTATCCCAGACAATAGTCTCATACTCGCCTTTCATGCTCAATTCCCTGATGTAGTCAACCATAAATTCATCGCTTAGCCCTGGCAGCACAGAGGTCATGAATTCAACAAATTCCGTGTAGCCAATGGACACAAAAGAGGAAAAGACTCCGTATACTTCGTCCCCAAATTTCTTATCCCACATCTCTTTAACTTCCTCCGCCCCAAGTTCATTAATGTACAACGACCCAACAACCCTGGCTGGTTTCCTGTCGCCTGTTATCTCAAAGATATGTGATAGGGATGGGGTGGCATCAGTTGAGATAGCCAGGGTCTGCTCGGCGGAGGAAGCATAGTGAAGCGCTGCTGCCGCAGCACAGGTTGTCTTGCCGACGCCACCTTTCCCGGCAAACATGGTGATACTACCCCTGCTGGAACTAACCTGACCGTTGGCATCAATCATCCTACCCTCCTGCCAGCAATAGATTGGTCTACTAGGCACATTTTTAAAGCCATCTCCATTCTACACCATAGCATTGGGTTTGAGTAAGGGTGAGACTTGCCCTCCTAGAACTATAGGCGTAAACTATAGGCACAAAAGGGAACCCTTGGGAAGAAGTTCGAACCCCACCCGGGGAGCAACTTTTCCTTCTATAGCTATAAGTTGAAAGCGCGGAAGTAGTGAGTGAAGAAGGAAGCAGATAAATACCGGGGCATGGACGTGGAGCTGGAGGTGGCTGGAGGTGGGGGCGGACTTTTCCTATTCAATCAGAGAACCTTCAGCTCCCTGAAGAACCCGGTCTACCGTCTTTACTACGGCGGCCTGCTGGGCCAGATGGCTTCCAGGAACATGCAGATGCTGGCCCGCTCCTTGCTCATCTATCGCCTGACCGGCTCGGCCGCTATTCTGGGGGTAATGGCTCTAGCCACCGCCTTACCCCTGCTCTTCCTGTCCCTCTTCGGCGGAGTAATCGCCGACCGGGTGCAAAAGAAGTATGTCATGATTGCCGGCCAGGCGAGCTCGGCCGTGGTCGCCCTGGGCATCGCCCTTGCCCTAAGCCTGGGCTACCTGAGCCCCGAACACGCCGGCTCGTGGTGGATACTGATAGTGGCTTCCGTGCTCCAGGGGACTATTCTGGGTCTCATGATGCCCTCACGCCAGGCTATCCTCCGTGAGATTGTCAGCGAGGAGCAGCTGATGAACGCCGTGGCCCTGAATACTCTGGGGATGAACACCCTCCGGTTGCTGGCTCCGGCGGCAGCAGGCTTTCTCATCGACGCCTTCGACTTTAAGGCTGTCTATTATGCCATGACTGGCATGTACCTCATGGCTGTGGTCTTCATTGCCTTTATACCGCCCACCGGCACAATGACCGTCCGCGGCATCGGCGCTCTGGCATCTATTAGAGAAGGGTTACAATATATCCGTCATGAGAGAACCATCCTCCTCATCCTGCTCTTCACCCTCTTGGCCGTCATATTATCGATGCCCTACATTCTGCTGATGCCTATCTTCGCTGATGACATCCTCAAAGTCGGTGCCACCGGGATGGGGATACTGCTGAGTGTCTCCGGCATTGGTGCCATCGCCGGCTCCCTCACCCTCGCCTCTCTACCCAACAAGAAGCGGGGCACCATGCTGCTGGTCGGCAGTATCATTCTGGGCCTAGCTCTAGTGGGCTTCTCCCTCTCCAGCTCGTGGTATCTGTCTCTGGCCCTGATTATCTTCGTTGGACTGGGGCAGACGGGGCGGATGACACTGGGCAACACCCTGCTCCAGTACTACACAGAGGATGAGTACCGGGGACGAGTAATGAGCGTTTACCTGATGGAGTTCGGCCTGATGAGCTTTGGAACCTTCACCGCGGGGCTGATAGCAGAGGCTATAGGGGTGCAGTGGGCAGTTGGCGGGTTCGCCATAGTTCTTGTCTTCCTGTCCATCCTGGCATTAGCCTTCATTCCTCGGCTACGAAAGCTGGACTAGCTAGACCGTGTTTAAGCTTGACAATCAGATATACCTCATCTAAACTCACAGTGGAAGTAATATGGTAAACCTTTCTTTTCGCACTCCCAATCTCTAGTCGGTGTTACTTTAGCGTGCCCTTTGTGGCAAAGGAGGATTAGCAGTGTTTAGGCTTCCTTTTATCCCCCGGGAAGAGAAGTTCTTTGACCTTTTTGAGGCGAGTGCCCAGAATATGGTAAAAACAGCTCAGAAACTAAAACAGTTGGTTGATACCTGGGAGAATGTTGGGGAAGGGGTAAGTGAAATAACTGAACTAGAACACGAAGGGGATAGGATTACCCATCAGATTATGGAGCAGTTACACCGCACCTTTGTCACCCCATTTGACAGGGAGGATATAGCTCTCTTATCTCATACCTTGGATGATGTGACCGACTTTATCCACGCTGCGGCTGATGCCATGTTTATATATAAGGTAGACCGTCCCAGCCAGAGGGCTAAGGAGCTATCTGATATCATAGTCCAGTCGGCGGCTGAGGTAGAAAGAGCAATGCCTCAACTGCGTCACCGTGCTCAGTTAAAGCAGATTCTTGAGCGGTGTGTGGAGATTAACCGGCTGGAGAACGAGGCTGACCGGGTATTCCGCTCAGCTATGGCTGAGCTGTTTACTGACACTACGGATATTGCTGAGATTATCAAGTGGCGTGAGATTTACGAACATATGGAGAGCGCCACCGATAGGTGTGAGGATGTGGCTAACGTCCTAGAAGGGGTAGCCCTCAAGCATGCCTGAGTCATCTCTCGGCCTCCTCATATTGATTGTTGCTCTGGCTATTGGTTTTGGTGTGGTTAATGGCTTCAACGATGCTGCCAATGCCATAGCTACGGTGATTGGCACCCGTGTTCTTTCCCCCCGAAATGCCATAATAATGGCTGCCTTCTTTAACCTGGCTGGCGCCGCTACTGGCACAGCCGTTGCCATGACCATTGGTAGAGAGATTTTAACTCCAGAAATCATCTCAGAGTTCAGCTATGTGCCAATGATTGCTGCTTTGGCCGCAGTCATTATCTGGACTACCCTAGCCACCTACTATGGTCTACCGGTAAGCATAAGCCACGGCTTTATTGCTGGACTAGCGTCAGCCGGGATAGCTCTGGCTGGTAGCGGGGCGGTGATGTGGGGCTGGGGTTACCGTTTGTCGCAAACCCTGCTGGCAGTGGGTATAGCTCCTCTGCTGGGCTTTGCCGGTGGCTTTGTGCTGATGGTTATTCTATTCTGGGTGTTACGGAGAACCGCCCCAGCCAGGATACGCAGCATTTCCAGCAATTTGCAAATCCTTTCTGCCGCCTTTATGGCCTATAGCCACGGCAAGAATGATGGTCAGATGCCTATAGGGGTCATCACTATGGCACTGGTCATCTACTATGGGCAGCCTGGTCTGTGGGAGCAACTTCCGTATGGTGATTTGTGGTGGGTAATAGTTTTATCAGCCTTAGCCATCAGCTCAGGCACCGCTGTTGGAGGCTGGCGGGTGATTAGAACATTGGGGTTAAGAGTTACCACCCTGCGATCAGTTCACGGCTTTGCCGCTGAAGTCTCAGCAGCTACCGTTATTGAGATAGCTTCGCAGTTCGGCATTCCAGTAAGCACTACCCACTGCATCAGTTCATCTATTATGGGAGTAGGGGCTACCAGACGGCTTTCAGCGGTGCGCTGGGGGGTAGCCGGTAATATCATTGCTGCCTGGATACTAACCTTCCCTATCTGTGGTGGACTGGGTTACTTGTTCGCCTGGTTACTTAAACCAGTATTTTAACTTACAAAGCGATTTCCCGGGGAGTTACCCGGCATTTTTCAGCAGTAATGATAGCCTTAATTCCCGATACTGCCAGGTCAATTTCATCCCACCTGTTGACTACTATATAGTCAAACAGAGGAAGTTGTTTCATTTCTTCCTCGGCGGTCTTCAGGCGTAAGGCCAAGTCAGAGGGTAATTCGGTATGGCGTTGCTTGAGTCTAATGAGAAGCTCCTCCATTGATGGCGGCATGAGAAAGATAAATATCGCCTGGGGCAGGACTTTTTTAATGGTAGCTGCTCCCTGAATGTCAACCTTTACTACTATATCCTGCCCCTTGTCTAGTGCCTGTTTGACTTCTTCCTTAGGTACGCCATACCAATTACCATAGACCTTCGCCCACTCTAATAAATCATTATTTTCAATCATCTCCTGGAATCTCTCCATTGAGACGAAGCGGTAGTCTATATTATTTCTCTCGTTAGGTCGCCGAGGTCGTGTGGTCAAGGTAGTAATGTATTTAAGAGGGTAGCCTAATCCCTTCATCCTGGCTAAAACCGCATCCTTGCCTACTCCCGAGGGACCGGAGATAATTATGAACAATGGTTTTATTGGCGGGTTGAACGGGAGTTGACTTCCATCAGTCGCCTTTTTCATCGCTTTGCTCTAGTCTCAGCAATGAGCTTCCTCGCTCTGCAGAGCTTTCCGGCCGACTTGCCTGTAACCTGCCAGCAATAGTCTCCGGGGCCAGGGCAGCCAAAATAATATGCCCGCTATCGATGATGATAGCCGCCTTGGTTCTTCTGCCATTGGTCATATCAATTAGTAGCCCTTTGTTTCTCCCTTCGTGGATGGTGCGTTTGGTTGGTGCCGAGTTCGGCGAAGCTATGGCAATAACTCTATTCATTACTATTATGTTATTAAATCCGATGTGAACTAGTGCTATGCTCATTCTTTTCACCCCAGTAAATTACTCTAATAAATTTAGGTTAGGCTTTTATTGCCAAACCTGTACACTTTCTGAACGCCCCGATAGACGTAATCAAGGCTTATCAACTCTACTTTGATAATTAGCGCTGCATATCAATCCCCTTTCATACGTTATTGCTTAATCCTGAGCTTCATATGCTATTAAATAGCACGGCTTTCACCATAGCATACGTCCTACATCTTATACCCTTAATGATAATTAGGCAACTACCAGGGCTTGTATTATACACTGTTTGATGGTAAATTATAAACTGGTTCTTGAATCCACTTGGGAGGTTGAGTTTGCACGAGCGATTGTTACCGGTCCTGGCTCCTTACCGTGGGCAGAGAGGAGCTTTAATCCCCGTTCTACAGAAAGTGCAAGAGGAAATAGGCTATCTTCCTGAGGAAGCAATCTCAGAGGTAGCCAAATTTTTAGGTCTAACTAAGAATGAGGTTTACGGTGTGGCCAGCTTTTATGCCCAGTTTCGATTTGAACGGCAGGGTGAACACAGGATAAGGGTTTGCCAAGGCACTGCCTGCTATGTGCGGGGTGGGCGGCGCATTCTAGAGACAGTGGAGCAGGAACTTGGCATTCAACCTGGGGGGACTACTGAGGACTACAGATTTAGCCTGGAGCGGGTTGCTTGTTTTGGCTCGTGTGCTTTAGCTCCAGTCATGGTAGTGGATAAGACTGTTTACGGTAGAATGACTACAGCCAAGGCAAGAAAACTCTTAGCTGAGTATCAAGAGGGATAGTTATGTCATTTGATGAAATCCAAAACCAAGCCATGTCAGAATGGGGGGCTTTGCAGCGTAGTGAGAAGCCCCGCATTCTTGTAGGTACCGCAACATGTGGTAGGGCAGCCGGAGCTATGGCTGTCTTAGAGGCCATTAATAGGGAATTGTCCCGGCTAAGTATTGATGCCACAGTAACGCAGGTTGGCTGTATCGGGATTTGTTATGCCGAACCTTTGGTAGATATCATTAAGCCAAATCGCCCTCGCATCTGTTATGGTAGCGTTACCCCGGAAATCGTTCCCCAGCTAATAGAAGACTATATTATCAATGATAACCCTCGTCCTGAACTGGCTCTGGGCACCATAGGCGAAGATAGCATTAATGGCATTCCCAAACTTTTTGAACTACCCGTGTTTAAACCCCAGGTGCGTATATCATTGCGCAATTGCGGACACATAGACCCCACTGATATAAAGCAGTACATCGCCAATGATGGTTACAGTGGTCTGGTTAAGGCGTTGGCGATGACTCCCGAAGAGGTTATCGAGGAGGTAAAGAAATCAGGGTTAAGGGGTCGAGGAGGAGCTGGTTTTCCCACCGGTCAGAAGTGGGAATTTTGCCGGCGCTCACCGGGTAAGGAGAAATACCTGATTTGCAATGCTGACGAGGGTGACCCAGGTGCCTTTATGGACAGGGCGTTACTGGAGAGCGACCCGCATGCAGTGTTAGAAGGGATGCTTATTGGTGCCTACGCCATCGGGGCAAGCCAGGGTTATATCTATTGCCGGGCAGAGTATCCCCTGGCAATAGAGCGGCTAAACATTGCCCTAAAGCAGATGGTAGAGTGTGGTTTGCTGGGGGATAACATACTCGGCTCCGGCTTCAGTTTTCAGATAGAGATAAAGGAAGGCGCTGGTGCCTTTGTCTGCGGAGAGGAAACCGCCCTGATGGCCTCTATTGAGGGTAAGAGAGGAATGCCCCAGTCTCGTCCTCCCTTTCCAGCTCAAGCCGGCTTATGGGGAAAGCCGACTAACATCAATAATGTGGAGACTTGGGGTAATGTCTCGGCCATATTGCAGAGAGGGGGCGAGTGGTATTCCAGTTTCGGCACCGAGACAAGTAAAGGGACTAAGACCTTTGCTCTAGCTGGCAAGATAGCTCACACCGGACTAATAGAAGTGCCAATGGGTATCCCGCTGGGCGACATTATTTATGAGATTGGTGGGGGAATTGTTGGGGGTAAGCACTATAAGGCAACGCTAACAGGAGGGCCATCGGGTGGTTGCCTGCCTGCCAGTTTGTTAAACCTCCCTGTAGATTATGAAAACTTAGCCCAGGCAGGTTCCATAGTGGGTTCGGGAGGAATGCTGGTTGCTGATGAAGATACCTGCATGGTTGATATAGCAAGGTTCTTTCTTGCTTTCTGTCAAGATGAGTCCTGTGGCAAGTGTGTTCCCTGCCGTGTCGGCACCAGACAGATGCTTAATATTCTGGAGCGTATTACCCAGGGTGAGGGACAGCCAGGTGACATTGAGCACCTCGAGCAATTAGCCCAGCTCGTTAAATCTACCGCCTTATGCGGCTTGGGGCAGACAGCGCCTAATCCAGTGCTGACTACAATTCGCTACTTCCGTGAGGAATATGAGGAACATATAAAAAAGGGCTACTGCCGAGCAGGTGTATGTAGAAAACTGGTCAAGTCTCCCTGCCAGAATGCCTGCCCTGCAGGAATAGATATTCCTCGCTACATTCGGGCAATTGGTGAGGGCAAATTTGGTGAAGCGGTAGCTGTGATTCGCGAGAAGGTCCCGTTCCCGACAGTGCTTGGTTATGTGTGCGTTCACTATTGCGAAGCCAACTGTCGCCGTGGTCAATTAGAAGAGGCAATAGCCATAAAGGAGCTGAAGCGTTTTGCCGCCGACCATGACACTGGACTATGGAAACAGAACTCTAAGATAGCTTCTCCAACAGGGAAGAGAGTGGCCATAGTGGGTTCAGGACCAGCCGGGCTAACGGCAGCTTATTATTTAGCCAAGCTAGGGCACGAGGTAACGGTTTTTGAAGCCTTACCAGTGGCCGGTGGAATGATGCGGGTAGGAATACCATCATACCGACTACCTGTAGAAGTGTTAGACAGGGAGATAAAAGAAATAGAGAATGTCGGGGTGAAGATAAAAACAAATAGCCGGGTAGAGTCGCTAGATGAGCTATTTGAGCAGGGTTATAATGCTACTTTTGCCAGTGTGGGCGCCCACCGAGGCATAAACATGGGGATAGAAGGAGAAACCACTCCCGGCATAGTAGACGGTGTAGATTTCCTCAGGGAAGTCAACCTGGGCAAGGAAGTAAATGTAGGGGACAAGGTAGCGGTGGTGGGAGGGGGTAATGTAGCTATAGATGCCTCACGAACTGCCCTTCGTCTTGGCGCTAAAGAGGTAACCATTGCCTATCGTCGGACTCGTGCCGAGATGCCGGCTAGTGAGGAGGAGATAGATGAAGCGCTTGAGGAAGGGGTAGAGATAGTATATTTGGCTACACCGACTATGGTTACCAGTGTGGATGGCAGGTTGAAGGTAGAGTTTATACGGATGGAGTTAGGCAAGGTGGACGAAAGCGGTAGGCGGAGACCGGTACCAGTAACCGGCAGTGAGTTTACCGGCGAGTATGACCTGATGATAAAAGCTATCGGGCAGGAGTCCGTGGTACCTGATGAATACGGATTAGCGGTAGAAAGGGGAGGGAGAATTAAAGTAGACCCTGAGACGCTGGCTGCCTCAAGGGAGGGAGTATATGCCGGGGGTGATGCGGTAAGCGGGCCGGCATCAGTGATAGAGGCCATCGCCGCTGGTCGGCAGGCGGCTATATCTATCGACAAATATCTTGGTGGTGAAGGGAACATAGACGAGGTGCTAATACCACCCGAAGAGGAGGTGGCACCAATTGACGTTGATGAAGTTGAAGGAGAGAAATATCGGCCGCCAATGAAAATGCTGCCACTCAATGAGAGGCTTAAGGGTTTCGCTCAGGTAGTTCTCGGCTTTGAGCAAGAAAACGCAATTGAGGAAACAAAACGCTGTCTGAGGTGTGATTTGGAGGAGCACTGAGGCAACAGGGATTGCTAATACACTAAATTAGTGTCATCTGGAGGATACACAGGTAAATATGGATAAGATTGCTTTAACCATTAATGACCAGCAAGTTGAAGCCAAAGCAGGAATGACGGTATTAGAAGCAGCCAGAGAGGCTGGCATATATATCCCGACATTATGCTATCACCCTTCCCTATCTCCCTACGGGGGCTGTCGTTTATGCGTAGTGGAGATTGAGAAGATGCGCGGCTTTCCTACTTCGTGCACTACGCTGGCTGGCGACGGCATGGTGGTAAAGACAGACACACCGCAGCTTCAGGAGTTCAGACGAGGTGTATTAGAACTCATTCTAAGCGAGCATCCTCATGCATGTCTCATCTGTGACCGCAAAGAACGATGTGAACCTTTTGATATATGTTTGCGCAGTGTGTCAATAACTGAACGTTGCGTACTTTGTCCCAAGAATGGGCGCTGTGAGCTACAGCAGGTAGTCGACTACATAGGGATAAATGAGATAACGTTACCTTATACTTATAAGGAACTGCCGATACACAGGGAAGACCCCTTCCTTGACCGTGACTACAACCTGTGTATTTTATGCGGACGGTGTGTCAGAGTTTGCCAGGAGGTAAGAGGAATAGGGGCAATAGCCTTCACCTACCGTGGTAGTCAGACACTGGTTGGGACTGCCTTCGACCGGCCTCTACAGGAATCGGGGTGCCAATTTTGTGGGGCATGCATTGATGCTTGCCCCACCGGGGCGCTAATGGAGCGGAGCATAAAATGGCGGGGTTCGGCTGAGCGTGAGGTAGTTACCACCTGTCCTTACTGCGGGGTTGGCTGTCAATTAGCGCTACAACTGAAAGGGGACAGGATAATCGAAGTTCTCCCCCAGCAAGAAAATGATGTAAATCAAGGTCAAGCCTGTGTCAAGGGTCGCTTTGGTATTGCTGAATTTGTTCAACACCCGGAGCGTCTGACCAGTCCCCTGGTGAAGCGAGACGGAAAGTTTGTTGAGACAACCTGGGATGAGGCACTGGACATAGTTACCAGTAAACTAGCCAGTTACAACAAAGACGAGGTAGCCCTAATCTCCTCAGCCAAGTGCACTAATGAGGATAACTATGTTGCCCAGAAGCTTGGCCGAGCGGTGCTGGGCACCAACAACATTGACCACTGTGCCCGTCTCTGCCATTCCCCCACCGTGGCCGGTCTGGTCACAGCGTTCGGCAGCGGAGCCATGACCAACTCTATCCAGGAAATCGGCGATGCCGCCTGCATCCTGGCTATCGGCACCAATACCACGGTAGCTCACCCGGTAATCGCGCTGGAGGTAGAGAGAGCGGTATTCAACGGGGGAAAGCTCATTGTCGCCAATCCCCGTGAGATTGGGCTGGTTCGCTTCGCTGACCTGTGGCTGAGGCATAACCCGGGCACCGATGTCGCCCTGCTTATGGGGATGATGCGGGTGATAGTGGATGAGGGATTGCTTGACTCATCCTTCATCGAGGAGCGCTGTGAGAACTTTGACGTCTTCAAGGAGTCACTCAAAGACTTTGAACTTGATTCTGTGGAGCGGATTACCGGGGTGCCTGGTGAAAAGGTAGCCGAAGCCGCCCGGATGTATGCCACCAATAAACCGGCAACTCTTCTCTACGCTATGGGCATCACTCAAAGTTCCCACGGTACTGATAACGTAATAGCTACGGCTAATCTGGCGATGCTCACCGGGAACATCGGCAAGCCATCGACCGGGGTTAATCCCCTACGAGGTCAGAATAATGTACAGGGTGCCTGCGACCTTGGTGCCCTGCCCGATGTATATCCCGGCTACCAGGCAGTAGCCGACCCGGCTATCAGGGAAAAATTCGAGAATGCCTGGGGATGTAACCTGAATCCCTCCCCAGGTCTAACCCTCATTGAGATGTTTGAGGCTGCCCATAAGGGGCAAATAAAGGCGACCTATCTAATAGGGGAAAACCCGGTGCTGAGCGACCCCGACACTAACCATGTCAGGGAGTCCATAAAAGCGCTGGAATTCTTTGTAGTTCAGGATATTTTCCTCTCTGAAACAGCCCAGCTGGCTGATGTTGTCCTGCCCTCGACAAGCTTCGCCGAGAAGGATGGCACCTTCACCAATACCGAGCGGAGGGTGCAGCGGGTAAGGAAGGCGATTGAACCAGTAGGTGACTCCAGGCCTGACTGGCAGATTACCTGCCAGATTGCCCAGAGAATGGGGGCTAAGGGCTTTGACTTTGAGCATCCGTCTCAAATTATGGACGAGATTGCCAGCCTCACCCCTAGCTACGGAGGTATTAACTACAATCGCCTGGAAGATGGCGGCTTGCAGTGGCCCTGCCCTACTCAGGAGCATCCGGGAACCCCCATTCTCCATACCGAAATATTCACCCGGGGCAAGGGCCGGTTTACACCCCTGGAATATAAGCCACCTATGGAACTTCCCGATAACGAGTATCCCCTAATCCTGACCAGTGAGCGAAGCCTGTATCAATTTCATACCGGCACCATGACCCGAAAGGTGAAGGGACTCAATATAATCCATGGAGAGGAACTGGTTGAGATAAACCCCGGCGATGCTTCAGCATTAGGCATTGCTGATGGCGAGATGGTAAAGGTCACCTCCCGGAGGGGAGAGGTAGTGGCTAAGGCCAAGGTGACCGAGGTTTCACCGACAGGGGTAGTCTCAATGGACTTCCACTTTGCCGAAAGCCCAATCAACCAGCTTACCAATCCAGCTCTCGACCCCGTGGCTAAAATACCTGAATTCAAGGTCTGCGCAGTAAGGGTAGAGAAGAACGGGCACAAGTAACTGAAGGTAACCTCATTTACTAAGAGCATCTAAGAGGGG
>CAZMUD010000004.1:16878-37454 GCA_964569715.1 uncultured Dehalococcoidales bacterium
GAACGGGCACAAGTAACTGAAGGTAACCTCATTTACTAAGAGCATCTAAGAGGGGCTTCGCCCCTCTTTTTTATATCTCCCCCTTCCCCTTATCAAGGGGAAGGGGGACAAAGGGGGTGGGTTACCAAATATAGTTGTTGACTTACCCCACCAAGGGTATTACCATTGTATTAGTAAGCCCAATATCTATAACTAAAGGTCAAAATAAGGGTCAAGGAGGTGAGTAACTATGGAGGTAGTGGAGAATCTGACCAAGACCACCCTCGGGGAAATTGAAAAGGTGCTTACTACCAGAACCGTAGTCGGGGAGCCAATTACTATTGAAGATAAGACCCTGGTGCCCCTGATAAGTGTTGGTTTTGGTTTTGGCGCCGGAGGCGGCTCGGGTAAAGGAGAGGCTAAACAAAAGGGGGAGGGAGAAGGAGGTGGCACCGGAGGCGGCGCCTGGGTAAAGCCTATCGCTGTGATTATCATTGATAAGGAGGGCGTGAGGATAGAGCCAATCATGGGCAGTATAGCAACCACCGTAGAAAAGTTAGGCGAAACGATACCCAATCTGTTGGAAAAATGTATGGAAAAATGGTGGGAAAAGAAAAAGGAAGGGTAAAAACAGTTGTGGGTCATCGCTACACTAGCTGGCCTGGTTGGACTCATCATCTTTGTCCTCTGCGTACCGCTTGATGCGGCACTTAGCATAGACGCGTCTGGCAGACCAAAGTTCAAGCTGAGGCTGGTATGGCTCTTCGGGCTAATCAGCAAGGAAGTAAGCAGAGAAAAGAAAAAGCCTGAAGAGAAGCTGAAAAAGAAAAGAGGAATAGGGTTCAGGAATACATTAAAAATCCTGCGAACCAGAGGACTGCTAAGACAACTCAAAGACTTAGTGAAGAGCCTCCTCGGCCAGCTTAAGATTAAAGAGTTGGCAGTGAAGCTCAACCTAGGACTGGCCGACCCGGCCGATACAGGACTTCTCTTCGCCTTAATCGGGTCAACTACACCCTTCCTGAGTCTCCCCTCCCAATACCAGATAAAAGTGCAGCCCTCTCTGTCTGATGAGACTGTTTTCGAAGGCTATCTTCACGGGGTATTAAGATTGCGGCCTATTAAACTCGTCGGGCCTTTTATAAGGCTTGTCTTTTCACCGGCGGCGTTAAGAGTGGTGAAAATACTGGTTTTGAGTAAATGGAAGAAGAAATAAGAATCGAGGCTCCCTTTGCCGTTGCTGGAGTAACTTTAGTTCCGGTAGTAAAGGCTTGGCTAAATTGCTGGCAGAGTAAGGGGCGTCTTTCGTTTTTTGGCATTAAGCAGCCAGTTAGTGTGGTGGTGGTTTCCCCTCAAGCCAAGAGAGCTTTCCGCATAAGCGGAGAAGAAATCTCGCTTGACCAACTCACCCAAGAAGCCCCTGGTATAAAAGAAATACTGGAAGGAATATAATTCGCTGAAGTGTTAAGGTTAGCCGGTGTCTGAGAGGGGCTTCGCCCCTCTTTTTATATCTCCCCCTCTCCTTTGAAGGAGATAGACCATAAGAGAGTCGAAGAGAGGCTTCGCCTCTCTTATATAACAGTTCCCCCTTCCCCTTATCAAGGGGAAGGGGGACAAAGGGGGATAGGGTTACCATATAAAGAACTATCTAAGGGGGTGAGGTAGAAATCGACAACGAGAGGTGTCTACATCACACTCTTTGTCCGATTCCACAGGTAGACATACCTCCTCTCCTGAGACATAAAAACCCATCTTAGCCGGAACAAAATCATCATTATGTAATCAGCCATTTTATCCATTGCCCTCCTTTCACGATTTCCTGATTATTCTTACATAGAGTTACAACGAATTTCCTCACCAAAAGTTAGGGCAAAATACCCCCCTTTTCTTTTAGCCAATAACTCTAGTAGAATAGACAATGATGCGAGAAGGCACAGCCCCTATCCGGCAGCAATACCTCAGAATCAAGCGAAGGTATCCCCAGGCTATTGTCTTCTTCCGCCTGGGAGATTTCTATGAGACCTTTGACGAGGACGCCAAGGTTGTCTCTAAAGAGCTTAATATTGTCCTCACCTCCAGAGAGATGGGCAAGGGGAATCGGGTGCCGCTGGCTGGCATCCCCTATCATGCCCTTGATAACTACCTGGCCAGATTGGTCAATCGCGGTTATAAGGTGGCTATCTGCGAGCAGATAACTCAGCCCGGTGAGACCAAGGGTCTGGTTGAGCGCGAAGTCATCCGTGTGGTAACACCGGGCACCGTAGTTGAGCCCAGCCTTCTCGACAGTAAGGCAAACAATTATTTAATCAGTCTGGTTTTAGGTGATGAAGAAGCCGGCATAGCCTATGTTGATATAACAACCAGCGAATTTGCCACTACCCAGATACCTCTCCCGCGGACGCTCCCGGAACTGGAGCGGCTCAGACCCTCGGAGATAATTACTGCCGACGGTTCAGAACTGTCCGGTTGGGAACTAACTGCTACAGTAACTCGCCTTGACGATTACCAGTTTGAGCTGGAGATAGCGCGTCAAACGCTGCTTGACCACTTTGGGGTAGCTACCCTTGACGGCTATGGTTGTGCCCATCTACCCCTGGCGATAAGAGCCGCCGGCGCTATTATTCACTATATTCAGGAGACGCAAAAAGGGGCTCTGGGACAACTGACACGGCTTTCTACCTACTCTACTGATTCATTTATGGCGCTGGACATTGAGACCCAAAGTAACCTGGAGCTTTTCCGCAGTGCCCGCTCCGGAACCGCCGAGGGCTCACTCCTGTCAATCATTGACCTGACCAAAACAGCCATGGGGGACAGACTGCTAAAGAGATGGCTGGGTCAGCCCCTCCTTGATATTACAGAGCTGGTCAAGCGACAGGATGCCCTTAGCTGGTTCTACGATAATACGCTGGCTCGTAATCAGACCTTCTCTTTGCTGAATAAGACGGCTGACCTTGAGCGGCTGATTAACCGGGTGAGGGGCAATATAGCCACCCCGCGCGAGCTAGTCGCCTTACGGCGTGGTCTGGAGGCAATACCCAAGCTGATAGAAATAATTGAGGGTGGCAGCAGTAATAGCCCGATAAACTGGCTGAAGGACGAGCTTAAACCACGCCAGGATGTTGTTGACTTGATTGGGGAGGCAATAGCTGATGAACCTTCCTCCAGCCTGGGTGAAGGCAATGTAATAAGAAAAGGCTTCTCCGAGGAACTAGATAATCTGCGGCTGGTATCTCAGAACGCCAAGCAATACCTGGCTAATCTAGAGCGCCAGGAGCAAGAAAAAACCGGGATTAAATCGCTAAAGGTAGGCTATAACAAAATCTTCGGTTACTATATTGAGGTATCTAAACCTAATCTCCCCCAAATACCCGAGCACTACATCAGGAAGCAGACCTTGGTCGGTGGTGAGCGCTTCTTCACCCCGGAACTAAAAGAGTATGAATCGCTGATTCTAAATGCTCGTGACCGGATTAGCGAGCTTGAGACCAATATCTTTCACCGGGTGTGCCGTCAGATAGCCACCGCCAGCGAGCGCATTTTGGCTGTAGCCAATGCTCTAGCCAACATAGATGCCTTCTCCAGTCTGGCTGAGGTAGCCGTGCGTTACAGCTATGCCCGCCCTGAGCTGACTACGGATGACGAGATAGTTATTAGTCAAGGACGCCACCCGGCAGTAGAGAGGAGCCTGATTGATAGCAGCTTTGTGCCCAATGATACCTACCTGTCTAATAATGACGCCCAGCTTATCATCCTTACCGGTCCCAATATGGCGGGAAAGTCAACCTACCTAAAACAGGTAGCCCTGATTGTGCTCCTGGCACAGATTGGCAGCTTCGTGCCGGCAGACTCAGCCACTATTGGCGTAGTTGACCGCATTTTTACCCGGGTTGGCGCCAGGGAAGACCTGACAGCAGGACAATCCACCTTTATGATTGAGATGGTAGAAACAGCCAATATCTTGAATAATGCCACACCGCGCTCGTTAATCATCCTTGATGAGATTGGACGGGGCACCAGCACCTACGATGGACTTTCCATCGCCCGCGCCGTGGCTGAATATATCCATAACTATTCGGGGCTTGGAGCAAAAACGCTGTTTGCTACCCACTATCACGAAATGGTGGAGCTAGCCAGCTTCCTGCCCCGGGTAAAGAACTTCAATGTGGCGGTAACCGAGGAAGGGGGAGAGGTTATCTTCCTGCGCAAGATTGTGCCCGGCGGCGTTGATAAGAGCTACGGCATTCATGTGGCTCAGCTAGCCGGGCTGCCTAAATCGGTGGTGCACCGTGCCCAGGAGGTCTTAGAAGAGCTGGAGGGGGATAGCAGTCGAACGAGGGTAGTGTCCAAAGGGCGGCGCCGTAAGCAAGAGCCAGCCCAGCAGCTATCATTCTTCGGACAAAAACCGCCGCTCTTAGAGGAGCTGGAGAAGCTAGACATAGATTCCCTCACCCCACTAGAGGCTCTCACCAAACTCTACGAACTGCAAAAGAAGGCGAGGGAGGGGTAAATGGAAGGAGGTCATACTAATGGCAAAGGGTAAACGTAGAGTAAGAGAAGGGGTCATTTTTGCTTCAGCGTTTATAGGCATAATTCTACTGGCATTAGTATTAGATTGGTGGCAAGAGCATGCAGTTATTGGATGGGCGATTATTGGTGTTATAATAGCTATTTTCTTATTTTCATTATATAGATTTCCTGCATTTAGAGGGTGGGTATTTAAAAAAGGAGTAAGTACGAGTAAGAAAGCAGTATTTACAGATGAGGCTCCAGGTAGAGAACCAATACCTCAGAATTTATACAATCGAGTAATGCAACGTGCTGATAATCGATGTCAGAATCCTGATTGCAAATATAAGGGTAAACCAGAAGTACACCACATCAACCGAAACAACAGGGACAACAGGTTCTGGAACTTAATAGCCTTATGTCCTAACTGCCATACAGATGCACATCGTGACAAGTTCAGTTTTAGCCAATTAAGAAATTGGAATAGAATGAAGCGTAACCCACGTTCAGCTTAAATCCAGTTGATATTACATCCTCATTTGTTTTTATTCATTCATGTAACCCTATCCCCTTTATCCCCTTCCCCTTAGCAAGGGGAAGGGGAATTTATTTATATAAGAGAGGCTTCGCCTCTCTTTAACTCTCCATCTTCATAAGGGGGTGTCTAAGAGGGGCTTTGCCCCTCTTCAAAAAACAACTTTCCCCTCTCCTCATCAAAGGAGAGGGGAACTGAGGGGGTGAGGTCACAACATAATCTGAAGGTAAGCCAGAGAGACTTGCCTGTCAGGATAATAAGCCTATTTTGCCAGTGAGGCTTGAGCCTCAACTGCGCTTATTTTTTAGCAGCGTATACTGCTCCTTCGACCAGGAAATAGATGGCGAACAGGATTGCCACAGTAGCCAAGAGCATGTATGAGGTTGCCGTGATGCCCAGGGTTGCCCCTGCGAGCCTTGAGATTCCAGCCAGAATTACGCTCACCACAGCCACTGCCGCCGCTGCATAAGCCAAGTAATGGTGTATTTTCCCTACCTTCATCATTGCTTCCTCCTTCTTTCCATCTATATGTTTAGATTTTACACCCAAATTCTCCAAATTGTAAAGGAGGGGGGTTGAGGGGACAGAGCCCCTTCAAAAACAAATTCTTCCTCTCCTTTAGTAATTTATATAACCCTATCCCCTGTATCCCCTTCCCCTTACCAAGGGGAAGGGGAGGTAGTAGAAAGAGGGGGTTGCGCCCCCTCAAACTCCCTCAAGTCAGGGTAAGCCTCCCCTCTAAACTCCCCCAATATTTCGGAGGGATAAAAAAGTTCAAGAGACGCGAAGCTCTTGACAGTGGGCAAGTTTTGTGCTATTATGTGGACTACTGGCACTAACAGAACGAAGGAGAGAAATGTTCCCCAGTGAAATACTAATCTTGATAGCTACCGCGGTAGCCAGAGATTCTGGTAAAAAGCTACTAACCTACCCGATGGATGTTACCGATGAATATAGCGGCTATTTATATGATTCACTGGTTAAACGCGGCTATCTTGAGGAGAATGGTTCAACAGGATATCAGCTTACCTCGAAGGGCAGCAAAGCCCTTTTTAAGTTCCTGCAGAAAAATAAAACTAGAATCCAAGACATGATAAACACATTCAAACAACTCGACATTGAGATTGGTCAGGAGATAGACAAACTAGAAAAGGAAGCAATCGAGGTCAAGTAGAGGAGCAAACCACTCACTATCACCTTTCTTTGCAAAATAGCTGCACACAGGAAGATAGTGGACGACACCTCCTTCCATTCGGAGGAGCTATATACTTCACCCTAGAAGTATATAGCTCCTCTTTTTGTGGGCTAGGAAGGGAGAACTATACCCTGGCTCTATTTAGGCAACTTTCTCCTCATAAGACGCGCACACGCCCCTTTGTTGGAGCCGGAGGCACCACCTGTTCGACCTCAGCAAGAATGGGAGCAAAAGGAGAGTTAAGGGGAGGAGGTAGGCAGACAATCTCATTGCCTGGCTATATTGAGTATGCTATAGTTTAACTAATTATGGAAGCTAGCAAAATTGATTTTATTCCGGGGGGTACTGTCACCTCCCCTCAGGGGTTTCGTGCCGGGGCTACCTATGCCGGGATAAAGAAAAAAGCTGAGCATAGCTTAGACCTTGGCATTCTCTTTTCTGAAGAGCCGTGTGCGAGCGCTGCTCTATTTACTACCAACCGGATTAAGTCGGCGCCCATAGTATTGTGTCAAGAGAGGTTGCAAAAAGGCAGAGCGGTGGCACTGGTAGTAAATAGCGGCTGTGCCAATATATTTACCGGTGAGCAAGGTCTGGCTGACGCTGCCGAGATGGCAGATCTAGCCGCTCAGGGTATCGGAGCATCACCTGAAGATATTCTGGTAGCCAGCACCGGAGTGACTGGTCAACCATTACCAATGAAGCTGATAAGGGCTGGCATCAGCCAGATTGCACTTGCTAACGATGGCGGTCAGGAGCTGGCTAAGGCTATATTGACTACTGATACCGTCCCTAAAGAAACGGCGGTAGCTGTCAGAGCCAGCGATATTAAGTTCACTATTGGCGGGATAGCCAAGGGTTCGGGGATGATTCACCCTGACCTGGCGACCATGTTCTGTTTTTTAACTACTGATGCCGCCGTAGAGCTAGCTTTTCTAAGATCGGCACTGCGCAAGGCGGTAGATGTCTCCTTTAATATGATTTCAGTTGATGGGGATACCAGCCCCAGCGATATGGTGTTAATTATGGCTAACGGGCTGGCCGGGAATGAGCCCATTTCACCAGGCAGCCGACACGCTGACACCTTTCAACAAGCCCTTGACCGGGTTTGTATCTATCTGGCTAGAGCCATTGCCCGTGATGGCGAAGGGGCTACCAAACTTATTGAGGTCACCGTTAATGGGGCAATTAGTGCCGCTGAGGCCAGGTTAGCTGCCAGGACAGTAGTAAGCTCATCGCTGGTCAAGGCAGCGGTGCATGGTGCCGACCCCAATTGGGGAAGAATTATAGTGGCGGCGGGGCGCAGTGGTGTGGAGGTGGTGGAATCAAATATCGACCTTCATATCGGGGATGTTAGTGTAGTAAAGGGGGGCAGACCCTTGCCCTTCAGCGAGCAGAGCGTAGTCCGGGTATTAAAGCAGAGTGAGGTGCCGATAACTTTGCACCTTAACCTGGGCACAGCTTCGGCTACTGCCTGGGGTTGCGACCTGTCTGAGGAATATGTAACCATTAACAGCCAGTATATGACTTAATAAAAAAGCGGGCACAAAAAAACAAGGGAGTTTAAGAGGGGCTAAGCCCCTCTTAAGAGAAAGTCTTCCCCTTCCCCTTATCAAGGGGAAGGGGATACAGGGGATAGGGTTTATAAATAACTTATCTAAAAGAGGCACAGATTGAGTAACAGTCTGGATAAAGTTATCGTGGTTAAGCTCGGTGGGGCTACACTAGGTAGCCATGACACTGCTATTGAGGACATAGTTAAGCTTCAGCAGCAGAGTAAATCACTGATTATAGTGCATGGCGGCGGCAAATTGATAACTGAGTGGCTGGCCAAGCAGGGTATCTCCAGCCGATTTGTCCAGGGCGAACGGGTAACCGACCGAGCCACGCTCGAGGTAGTGATTTCAGTGCTAGCCGGGCTGGTCAATAAGGAGATTGTGGCCGCTATCAATGGCCTGGGTGGACGGGCGGTAGGTATTAGCGGCGTGGACGGAGCACTTATCGAGGGGAGGATTAGAGACAAAGAGAAGGGTTATGTTGGCGCAGTAACCAGGGTAAACACTGCTCTCCTGAAAGCTCTACTGGAAGCAGATTTTATTCCGGTAGTTGCCCCGGTGGGCCTCAATTCTTCAGATAGAACAGCTAACGCTCCACCAACACTCAACTTTAATGCTGATGCCGTGGCTGGTGAAATCGCCGCCGCCACTGGTGCTGAAAGACTCATCTTTTTGACGGATGTGGCTGGCATCTGTGACCAGTCAGGCAAGCTGTTACCTCAGCTATCACCCGGTGAAGCTGAAGCTTTAGTGGCTTCCGGTGTGGCTTCGGGGGGGATGATTCCTAAGATTAAGGCTTGCCTCAGTGCTCTATCCGGTACGGCAATAACCTGTATTATAGATGGCAGACAGCCCCACGCCTTGCTCAAGGAGATTGAGGGAGAAGGTGGTGGAACAACCATACAAGCTGTAAGGGTAGATTGAAGGGGCGAAGCCCCTCTTATACAACCGATTTCCCCCTCTCCTTTGAAGGAGAGGGGGATTAAGGGGGTGAGGTAGAGTAACAATCTCACCACAGGAGAACAAAAATGAGTAACTGGCAGGAGCTTGAGAAGAAATATTTCATGCGCACTTTTGACCGCATACCGGTAACCCTGGTTAGGGGGGAGGGGGCACGGGTGTGGGACGAAGATGGTCGGGAGTTTCTGGACTTTGTTGGTGGCTGGGCAGTCAATAGTCTGGGGCACTGTCACCCGGTGGTTGCTGAGGCAGTAACGGAGCAGGCACACACGCTCATTCAGACCTCAAACCAGTTCTATACTATCCCCCAGATTCGCCTGGCTGAGCTTTTAGTTCAAAATAGCTGCCTGGATAAGGTCTTCTTTTGCAACAGCGGAGCGGAGGCTAACGAGGGCGCGGTAAAGTTAGCCCGTCGTTACGGAAAGCTCAAGTTAAACGGGGCTTATGAGGTCATCACGACGCTCAACTCCTTTCACGGCCGCACTCTGGCTATGGTAGCAGCTAGCGGTCAGGCTAAATTCCAACAGCCATATCTCCCTCTGCCTGCCGGGTTTGTCAATGTGGAGTATAATAATATTGAGGCGATAAAGGCGGCTACCACCAATCAAACCTGCGCTGTGATGCTGGAACCGGTGCAGGGGGAAGGAGGAGTCAACCTGCCTGACGATAATTACCTAAAAGCAGTGCGGGCCTGGTGTGACCAGAAGGGTATCCTGCTTATCCTGGATGAAATTCAGACCGGCATCGGCCGATTAGGGACTCTATTCGGCTATGAACAGTATGGCATTGAACCTGATATAATGACACTGGCTAAGGGTCTGGCTAGCGGCGTGCCAATCGGGGCTTTTATGGCTAAAGAAAAGGCATCAGTTTTTGTACCAGGAGAGCATGGTTCAACCTTCGGTGGCAACCCATTAGCCTGTGCTGCTGGTTATGCTACACTAAAATTTATTATTGACCATGATATTCCGAGGAATGTTAGGAAGGTGGGGCAGTACCTTATCAATAGTTTAGAAGGGCTGAAAAAGAAATATCAGTCCATCACTGATGTGCGAGGGCGCGGCTTGCTGGTAGCGATGGAGTTTAGCTCCGATATTGCTGGGTCAGCATTAACGGCTTGCCTTGATAGGGGTTTATTGGTTAACCGGGTGAAGCCTAATGCCTTGCGATTTATGCCTCCGCTCATTATTGGCAACGAGGAGGTTGATGAGGCGCTGGATATCTTAGACAATGCATTGTCCAATGTTGGCAAAGAAGTTGAAGGAGAGAGATAAAAAAGGAGAGTTTAAGAGGGGCGAAGCTTCTCTTAAAATGGAACTTTGCCCTCTCCTTTGAAGGATAGAGTTTGGAGAAGGGATATAAAAGGGGAGCTAGAGGGGCGAAGCCCCTCTTATAAGAAAATCCTTCCCCCTTCCCCTTGATAGGGGAAGGGGGACTAAGGGGGATGGGGTAGAAAAGAATACAGGAGATTCAATATGTCAGATAAAGTAGCCCTGGCTTACAGCGGCGGGCTGGATACATCAGCAGCCATTAAATGGCTTAAAGAGAAATATAACCTGGATGTTATTGCCGTTACTATTGATGTGGGCAATGAGCGTGATTTTTCGGCTATCCGCCAAAAGGCACTTGATGTCGGTGCCATCAAGGCAGTGGTTATTGATGCCAAAGAGCTATTTGTTAACTATTTCATTTTTCCAGCTTTACAGGCGGATGCCCTTTACGAGGGGCAATACCCGTTGGCTACTGCTCTATCTCGTCCGCTAATGGCTAAGTTACTGGTGGATACAGCCCTAGAGGAGGGAGCTTCAGCAGTGGCTCATGGCTGCACCGGGAAGGGAAACGACCAGGTAAGGTTCGAAGTGGGTATTAACGCCCTGGCTCCTGACCTCAAGATTATTGCCCCAGCCCGGGAATGGGGAATGACACGCGAAGAAACTATAAAATATGCCCGACACCATAATATCCCCATCCCCATTACCGTCGACAGTCCATATTCAATTGACGAGAACCTTTGGGGGAAGAGTATTGAGTGTGGTGTTCTGGAAGACCCCTGGACTGAGGCACCTGAGGAGATATTTACCTGGACAAAGTCGCCTGCCAAAGCCCCGGATAAGCCAGACTATGTGGAGATTGGTTTTGAGCAGGGTAAACCGGTTTCCATTGACGGACAGGAACTGGACGGCATTACCCTGATTCAGCGGTTAAATGAACTGGCCGGCAGTCACGGTGTGGGCAGGATTGACCATGTTGAGAACAGGCTGGTGGGGATAAAGTCACGGGAGATTTATGAAGCCCCAGCAGCAGTTGTCCTGCTACAGGCGCACCAGGCACTAGAGGCTATGACCTTAGCCAAAGACCAACTGCGGTTTAAGCAAAGGGTGGCTACCGAGTATGCCGACCTTATCTATAACGGCTTGTGGTTTAGTGCACTGAACCGGGATTTGGCTGCCTATGTTAAGAGCACGCAGCGTCATGTCACCGGAACAATAAGAATCAAGCTATTCAAGGGCAATAGTAGTGTGGTCGGGCGCAAGTCACCCAAGTCACTCTACAGCCTCGGTCTGGCTACCTACGATAAGGGTGACCAGTTTGACCAGAGCGCCGCCGCTGGCTTTATCCACCTGTGGGGTCTGCCGGTAAGAACTCAGGCTCAGGCGCAGCTCATCGACGAGCCGGAGGGACCCCTCAGCCTTCCGCCAGTGAAAAAAACGGAGGAAGGTTAGTATGAGCTATATTCGTGGTCGTTTTCAAAAAGATACCAATAAGCTGGCAGCAGAATATACCACCTCAATTCACTTCGACCGGCGTCTGTACCCCTATGACATCACTGGCAGTGTTGCCCACGCCAGGATGCTGGCCAAACAGGGTATAATCTCCAAGAAAGAGGCTGAGATTATCACCAAAGGGCTGGCTTCTATCAGAGAGGAAATAGAGCAGGGTAAATTTCAGTTTAAGCCAGAATTGGAAGACATCCATATGAATATCGAAGCCAGGCTCATTGAGAAAATAGGGGAGGTGGGGGGCAAGCTCCACACCGCTCGCTCCAGAAATGACCAGGTAGCTCTAGATTTGCGTCTATTCACTAAAGACGCAATAAGTGACACTTTACTCGGTTTGAAAAAATTTCAGCAGGCGCTGATTAGCCTGGCTGAAGCCAATAAGAGCGTGGTCATGCCGGGATATACTCATTTGCAGCGTGCACAACCAATTTTGCTGGCTCATCACCTTTTAGCCTATTTTGAAATGCTCCAGCGGGACATTGACCGATTTAACGACTGCCTAAAGCGAACCGACGTCATTCCTTTAGGAAGTGGGGCTATAGCCGGCGTAAGCTATAATATTGACCGGGAGTTCTTAGCCCGGGAGCTTGGCTTTAGCCAGCTAAGTCAAAATAGTATTGATGCTGTCTCGGACAGAGATTTTATAGTGGAGTATGAGGCAGCCGCTAGTATCTGTATGATGCACCTCTCCCGACTGGCTGAGGAGATTATTCTGTGGTCTTCAGCTGAATTTGATTTTATTGAGCTTGACGAGGCTTATGCCACCGGCAGCAGTATTATGCCCCAGAAGAAAAACCCCGATGTCGCCGAGTTGGTTCGCGGTAAGACAGGACGGGTCTATGGCAGACTTATGGCTCTGCTGACAACTATGAAAGCCCTTCCCCTGTCCTATAATAGAGATACGCAGGAGGACAAAGAGGGCTTCTTTGACAGCGTAGATACACTGCTATCTAGCCTGGAGGTATTTACCGGTATGACTAGCACCCTGCGGGTTAAAGCTGAAAATATCGGGCAGGCAGCCAAGCAAGGCTATATTCTAGCCACCGACCTGGCTGATTATCTGGTTAAGAAAGGGGAAGCCTTCCGCAGCGCCCACGATATAGTAGCCAGGCTGGTGAGTTATGCTATGAAAAAGGGTAAATCTTTTGGTGAACTTAAGCTAACTGAATATAAAGGGTTTTCTCCCTTATTTGAAGATGATGTTTACTCAATCACGGTAGAGTCGGCTCTTGCCGCCAGGGATAACATTGGTGGTACTGCCCCGGAAAGGGTGGCAGAAGCGTTATCCCGCGCCAAGAAAATGATAAGCTCGTTTAAGAACCCATCCCCCTGACCCCCTTCCCTTAGTAAGGGAAGGGGGAATGTAAGTAAGAGAGGGGGCTTTGCCCCCTCTCTAAAATCTCTTCCCCTTCTTAGGATAGAGATGTGGAAGGAGAGTCAAAGAGAGGCGAAGCCTCTCTTAAAAACCACCTTCCCCCTCTCCAAGAATGGAGAGGGGGACTAAGGGGGTGAGGTTGATAAATAGCCTATAAACGAGGTACATCATGTCTGAGAGAATTGAAGAGATACTCCTTCTAATGAGAGATATGATAGATGAGTTCAAGGATGTCCATCCTATCTCTGCTCGGCGAAATAGAGCTGTCCAAATTATTGCTGAACTCTGTCAAGTTAAGCCTGCGACGATTCGTGATAAATACTCAAGACAGCTTGAGATCAGCACAGACGAGTTTGATAGTTTATTAAGGAAACTGTTTGAAAACGAAGATAAAGAGATACTAAAGTTACTCAGAAAACATGGCGATAACAAAGACCAAGTTGCCATAGATAACTTTGAGAAGTATCTGCAGAGCAAATTCGTCAAGCTTGCTCCCTCCATTCTATCAGCCGATTTCGCCCGTCTTGGTGAGCAGGTAGCTGAAGCCACCAAAGCAGGCGCTGACTATATTCACGTGGATGTTATGGACGGTCATTTTACGCCCAATATAACTATTGGCGCCCCGGTCGTAGCTGCCATTCGCCCCTGGACCAACCTGCCCCTCGATGTCCACCTTATGATTGAGGCGCCGGAGCATCATATTGACCAGTTTGCCGGTGCCGGGGCCGACATCATCACTGTCCACATAGAAGCCTGCCCTCACATCCGCCAGGTAGTGCAAATAATAAAGAAAGCAGAGGTTAAGGCTGGTGTTTCCCTCAATCCAGAGACCCCAATAGAGATGCTTGAGGAAATTCTTCCTTCTCTGGACCTGGTTCTGGTGATGACAGTTAATCCCGGCTTTGCCGGGCAGTCCTTTATCGAGGATACACTGGTCAAGATAGCCCGTTTACGGGCTGAGCTGGACAAAAGAGGGTTAGCCGCTGAGCTGGAGGTGGATGGTGGCATCAATGCTGAGGTTGCCCCCCGGGTGGTGCAAGCTGGGGCCAGAGTGCTGGTAGCTGGGGCAGCAGTATTTGGTTCAGGGCAGACGGTGAAGGAAGCACTAGGGAAAATACGGGCTAGCTTAGGCTAGCCGACAGCTTTTTAGCCACTTTATGCTGAGTACGCAGGCATCTGGTGCACAGGTTGAGTCGTTTTTGCTCGCCATTTATAATAATAGTAGCCGGGTGAATATTAGGCACCCAGCGACGATTAGTATGGCGTTTGGAGTGACTCACATTATGACCAAATTGGGGTGATTTGCCACATAAATCGCACTTCAATCTTTCTTCCCCTTGACCATTAGCTTAAATTTACTATAAAATTACGTCTATAATGGTATCACAGTTGAACAAACTTGACAAGGATGGGATAAGATGAAACAAGTTGACTCCATCAATGGGCAAGAATTAAGGGAAATGTTGGCTACTGCTACTAGCTGGCTGGAGAAGAGCGCTTCAGATGTTGACGCTTTGAATGTCTTCCCGGTGCCTGACGGTGATACTGGGACCAATATGCTGCTTACCATGCGTTCCAGTATAGAGGAATCCCATCGGACTGGTAATTCCAGTGCCTCAACAGTAGCTCAAGCTATAGCCAAAGGGGCACTGATGGGGGCTAGAGGCAACAGCGGGGTAATCCTGTCGCAAATTTGGCGTGGCTTGGCACAGGGTTTACAAGACAAGGAATCATTTACCGGCAGTGACCTGGCCGATGCCCTGCAACAAGGCTCAACCATGGCTTACAAAGGGATAAGCAACCCCGTGGAGGGGACTATCCTTACTGTAATTAGAGAAGCCTCAGAGGCTGGCCAGGCACAGGTAGCCAGTGGCAATAATGACCTGATATCGGTTATGGAGGCTACAGTTAATGCTGCCAATGAATCGGTGGCTAATACCCCCACCCTGCTTCCTGTGTTGAGGGAGGCTGGGGTGGTAGATGCAGGGGGGCAAGGTCTATATACCATTTTGGAGGGTGCCCTCCGCTACCTTAGAGGCGAGGCGGAACAGATGCAGTTCCGTAAGCCCCAGATGATTGCCAGTAATATACCCCAACCGGTCAGATTGCCACAAATGGCAGCAGTAGAGGAGGTGCCCTACGGATATTGCACCGAGTTTCTGCTTAAAGGGGAGGAGCTTAACCCAGATAGGATTAGGACGAGATTACGGAGGAAAGGAGAATCTCTAATTGTAGTCGGTGATGAGACTACGGCCAGAATTCATATCCACACCCTGGACCCGGGTAGTGTCATCCGCTATGCTAGTTCCTTAGGCACTATGCATCAGGTATCAATTCGGAATATGGATGAGCAGCACCAGGATTTCCTGGAGATGCAGAAGGAGAGGGCACCAGCGGTTGATATAGCTACCATCGCTGTTGTCTCCGGGGATGGGCTGGCCGATGTTTTTAGCAGTCTGGGGACGACAGCTATTGTCCCCGGTGGACAGACAATGAACCCCAGCACCAAAGATTTGCTTCAGGCGGTAAATGTAGTGGCATCAGACAAGGTTATAATTTTGCCTAATAACAAAAATGTAGTGCTTACCGCCGAGCAGGTTCAGTCTCTGACTGAGAAAAGAATCGAGGTAGTGCCTACAAAAACAATACCACAGGGTGTGGCTGCCCTTTTAACCTTTGACTATGAGGCTGATTTTGAAACAAACGCCCAGCTTATGAAAGAGGCACAATCAACAGTAAAGACGATTGAAATTACCCGAGCCATGCGCTCAACTCAATTAAATGGACTGAAAATCAAGAAGAAACAGGCTATCGGCCTTCTGGATGGAGAACTGCTAGCGGCGGGTGATGATACTATTGATGTCCTTAATAAGATACTGGCTAAGCTAGATTTAAAGAAAACTGAAATAATTACCATCTACTATGGGGCGGATACCGAGCTAGCTGAGGCAGAGCAGGTTAGTGCCAGTATCCATGAACAATACCCCCAACTTCAGGTTGAGGTGGTTCAGGGCGGTCAACCCCACTATAATTATATTGTCTCCATAGAATAATAAGCACCTAGGAGGTCGCACAATGGCAGTCAAGATTGTTACCGATAGCCTATCTGATATCACCAGCGACATAGCCGAAGGGCTAGGGATTACCGTGGTACCGTTAACCGTATTTTTTGGTAAGGAATCCTTTCTTGACCGGGTTACCATAACCACGGATGAATTCTATTACAGGTTGACCCACAATGCTGTCTGGCCGACTACCACGCAGCCCCCTCCTGGTGATTTCCTTGATGTTTATAACAAGCTGGCTGAGGAAACTAACGAAATTCTGGTTGTTACCCTATCCACCAAGCTCAGTGGCACCTATGAGTCAGCGCTGAACGCTAAGGGTCTGGTAGAAAAGGAGTGCCGCATCGAAGTAATTGACTCGCTGACGGTGGCAATGGGTCTGGGGCTGATAGTCATCGCTGCCGCTAAGGCAGCCCAGAGCGGGGCAAAGCTGGACGAGCTTACCGCTTTGGTGCGCCGGGCTATGACCCGCTCGAATTTTATCGCCTATTTTGACACCCTCAAATATCTAGCCAAGGGGGGGCGCATTGGTAAGGCACAGGGGCTGCTGGGCTCACTACTATCAGTAAAACCACTACTTACGGTAAAGGATGGCGAGATAGCCCCTTTAACCAGGGTGCGGTCTTTAGGGGCAGGTATGGATTATCTCTACAATTTTATAACTGGCTTTTCCAATATTGAGGAGCTGGCTGTAGAGCATACTACTGCCCCTGATGAAGCCGATAAGCTGGTTGAGCGTCTCAGTTCAACTTTCCCCAAGGAGCGCATCTACCGCTCAACGGTTAGCCCGGTATTAGGAGTTTATGGCGGTCCCGGTGCTATGGCGGTAACTGTTTTAGAGTCAGAAAGCAAATAGTCAAAGGGCATTAAAAATCGCTAATGACAGTCAAGATTGTTACTGATAGTGTTGCTGACCTGCCTTCTCAGGTAGTTCAAGAGCTGGGGATTACAGTAGTCCCACTAAATGTCCGTTTCGGCACTGAGGTCTACCGTGATGGCGTTGACCTGACTGCAGAGCAGTTCTACGACAGGCTGAGGCACAGCCAAACCATGCCGGTCACTTCAGTGCCATCGCCGGGAAACTTCGCCGAGGCATACAATAAGTTAGCTGAAGAGACGGATGAAATCCTGGTCATCACTCTTACTTCCAAGCTCAGTGCTACTCATGAGGTGGCGTTACAAAGTATCGGGTTAATGAAGAGGAAGTGCCGGGTAGAGGTTGTTGACTCACAATGCGCCGTGATGGCAGAAGGTTTCGTAGTTATGACTGCTGCCAGGGCAGCTCAGGCAGGGGCAAGTTTTGATGAGGTGCTGGATATAACCCATCGCAATATCCCTCGTGTAGATTTCCGTGCTGCCTTCGATACCCTGGAATATCTCCAACGCGGGGGACGAATTGGCAAAGCGCAGGCGTTTCTGGGGTCAATGCTGAGGATAAACCCCATAATCGGGTTAAAGGACGGGGAGGTGTTCCCTTTTGGCCGGGAACGCTCCCGAGCTAAGGCAATAGACCACTTATATAACTTCGCGATGAGCTTCCACCACATTGAGGAACTGGCTGTTGAGTATGCTGCCACCCTTGATGATGCCGAGCTGCTAGTTGAGCGGCTTAGCTCCAAGTTCCCCAAAGAGCGTATTTACCGCACAAGGGCAACCCCAGTAATCGGTACTCATACCGGTCCCGGTTTTCTTGTTGTCAGTGTGTTAGGGGATAGGGAATAGTGGTTCAGTGGAGGCAGAGCCTTGACAATAAATGCTGAGCCTCTGCGTAAGGTCCTTGAGCTTGAATGTAACAAGGGTTATGCAGATTCAGCAGTAATCGGTGGTCTGGATAGATTCCTCCGCAATTGGGCTGGTCAGGCTGTAGAGTCGATAACCAGCCCCCGTCTCCTAAACCGCTTTAATAAACTTCGCCTGGTTAACTCTAACTATGCCTCGTTGACTAAAGAGCAGCGTAAAGAATGGATAAATAGTGTGCTTGACTTTTTAACTGAGGTAGAGCATGGGGCAAGAGAAAAGGGTGAAGCCAATCTAGTTCCAGCAGTCAGCCAACCACCTTCAGGGGCAAGAAGACAGAGAACAGTGGCTAGTCAATCCATCGATTCACCCATTACCATTATTAGAGGCATTAGCTTAAGCCTGGCAACTAAATTTAATAAGCTTGGCGTGAAGACAGTTCGGGACTTGCTCTATTTCTTCCCGCACCGCCACCTTGACTACAGCCAGAGAAAACCTGTCTCACAGCTTACCGAGGGGAAGGAAGAGACTATCGTGGCTAATGTGTGGCAGGCTCAGGAGATTAGGCTGGGTGGTAGACGGAGCACCGAGGCTATCGTCGGCGATGAGACAGGTAATGTCAGGGTGGTATGGTTTAATAATCCATACCTGGCTAAAAGCATAGCTACTAATACCAGGCTGGTTATCAGTGGCCGGGTGAGCTTATTCAAAGGGCGACATGTGTTTGAATCTCCAGAGTGGGAGCGACTGGAGGATAAGGAGTTGATTCACGCCGGGCGCTTGGTTCCCCTCTATCCCCTCACTCAGGGATTGCGCCCACGTCAGGTAAGAAAGCTGATGAAGGAGGTTGTAGACCAGTGGGGATGGCAGGTGGAAGATTTTCTGCCGTCAGGGTTGAGAGAGCGGTGTAACCTGCTGGAATTACCCGAGGCTATAAGTCAGGCTCACTATCCGGAAGATGACGCATTAAAGGATAGAGCAAGGGTTCGCCTGGCTTTTGACGAGCTTTTCCTCCTCCAGTTGGGTGTGCTGAGTAAAAAGCGCGCCTGGCAAGAGGGTCAGCCGGGTAGCCCTATTAGCACCAAGACACCGCTGCTAGAAGCCTTTCTACAGTCTTTACCCTTCGAGCTAACCCCAGCCCAACATAGAGTGCTCAAAGAGCTGCTAGCCAATCTAGAGAAACCACAACCAATGTCCCGATTGCTGCAGGGGGAGGTGGGCAGCGGCAAAACGGTAGTAGCTACCGCAGCCTTGCTGGTGACGGCGGCTAATGGCTATCAGGGGGTATTCATGGCACCTACTGAAATTCTGGCCGAGCAACATTTTTCTACTATCTGCCAGCTCCTGTCCAGAGCCGGACATCTAGAAGGGCAGGAGGACTACCTGCATAGCTACTCTGGATTCTTGTCCCGTCCTCTTACTGTGGCGCTACTTATTGGCGATATTACCCAGACAAAAAAGCGGGAACTCCAGCGGCGTATTCTGGACGGGGATATAGATATTGTCATTGGCACCCACGCCCTTATTCAGAAGGAAGTAGAATTTCACCGGTTGGGACTGGCTGTGGTAGATGAGCAGCACCGATTTGGGGTTACTCAGCGCTCAGCACTACGACAAAAAGGCTTTAACCCTCATATGCTGGTAATGACAGCCACACCTATCCCACGAACTCTAGCCTTGACCTTATATGGCGACCTTGACCTGTCAGTTATAGACCAGCTTCCCCCGGGGAGACAGGTAGTGAAGACGAAGTGGCTCAAACCGGGACAAAGAGCCAGCGCCTATGCTTTTATCAATCGTCAGGTAGCCGATGGTCGTCAAGCCTTTATCATCTGTCCCTTAATCGAGGAATCAGAGATTATTCAGGCCAGAGCAGCTATTGCCGAATACGAGCGCTTATCTCAAGATGTCTTCCCTGAGCTAAGGTTGGGCTTGCTGCACGGACGTATGTCGGCAGCTGAGAAGGACAAGGTGATGCGTCGCTTCCGCTCTGGCGAGCTGCATATTCTGGTGGCAACCCCGGTAGTGGAGGTTGGTATAGATATACCCAATGCCACAGTAATGATGGTAGAGAGTGCCGATAGATTTGGCCTCTCGCAACTGCACCAGTTCCGGGGCAGGGTAGGACGGGGACAGGAGCAAAGCTACTGCATGCTACTGGCGCAGAACCCTTCAGAGGTAGCTAGAGAGCGTTTGGATATAATAGAGAAGGTTCAGGATGGCTTTCAACTGGCTGAAGAAGACCTGAAACTGCGAGGACCCGGGGAATTCTTCGGCACGCGGCAGAGTGGCCTGCCTGACCTCCGCATGGCAAAGCTCTCCGATGTAGCACTATTAGAGCTGGCTCGCAGCGAGGCGGAAAAACTCTTCAAAAAAGACAAAAGATTAGAGAAACAGGAACACTCACTCTTGTCCAAAGAGCTAGCCAGGGTCTGGCCAGAAGCCGGCGAGTGGAGCTAGGGTATAAGAGGTTCGAATCCTGCTCGGGGAGCCAACATCTTCTTAGTATGACAACTCGTTCTATCAGTTCATCAATAGTGCGATGATTCACCCCTAGAAATCGTTCTTAATTTGTTTAACAGTAATAATACGAGACGTAAGTCGATCCACGGTATTGCCATCATATCTATTACTCTTAAGATTTCTTACCGCCTTTATCATGTCATTGATTTGGCTTTCATTGTCAATAATTATGTACTTGATATCATTTGCGTTAAAGGATAGTCTAGTTTTATCCGTTTCAAGTTTGCGATTTGCATTCGCTAGCCTTACCGGGTCCCGATACATATGTGCTTGCATACTCAGGTCTATGTCGTTTGTAGTCATGATGCTTCTATCTGGCATATAGCGCCACTCATGCTCATCATAGAACCTTACATTCTCCTTGA
>CAZMUD010000005.1:0-35318 GCA_964569715.1 uncultured Dehalococcoidales bacterium
AAAATCAGGCTTGCTTCCTGTCCTTCCTGAACTATTCCTACAGAGTCATTATCAACCAGAAGGCTAAGGATAGTGGTTTCTTTCTTGAGGTTGCTGTAGCCAGTAAAGGTGGTTGTCTTTATGTCAAGTTCACTTTTAAGTCCTACTTGAGCAGCCAGTTCAAATTTATGGCTGGCTTTGGCTCTCTCCCGCTGTTTCTCCATTTCCTTCTCAAAACCTTTGAAATCCACGGAGAAGCCACGCTCAGCAGCAATCTCCATAGTCAACTCTACCGGGAAGCCATAGGTATCGTAGAGCTTAAACGCCTCTTCGCCAGAGATTTTATTTTTCTCTTTGCTGGCTGCTTCCTCCATAATTCCGTCTAGCAATTCCAGACCCGTATTGAGAGTTTGTCGGAATTGAGCTTCTTCAGTTTCTATAACTTGATAAATGAAGTTCTGCCTTTGCTGTAACTCAGGATAAATTTTAGCCATACTACCGACCGTTGCACCAGCTATCTGGTTAAGGAACGGCTTGTCCAGTCCCAGCCTCCTTCCAAAGAGAGCAGCGCGGCGCAGCAACCGGCGCAACACATAGCCCCGTCCCTCGTTGCTGGGCATCACGCCATCGGCGATAAGAAAAGTTAAGGCACGTCCATGCTCAACTACCACCCGCATAGCTTTATCTACTTCATCGTCAGAACCATACTTCTTCCCTACATACTTGGAGATATTATCCAGCAGTGAAGCAAAGAGGTCAGTTTCATAGACGGAGGTTTTACCTTGCAATGCGGCTGCCGTTCTCTCCAAGCCCATACCGGTATCAATGTTAGGCTTGGGCAATAAAGTGCGGTGCCCGTCTTTATCCTGGTTATACTGAGTAAATACTAGGTTCCAAATTTCAGAAAAACGACCACAATCGCAACCGGGGGCGCAGGAAGCCCGCTTGCAGCCGACATCCTCACCGAAGTCGTAGTAAATTTCACTGCACGGTCCGCAGGGTCCAGAATCGCCGGCTGGTCCCCAGAAATTATCTTCCTCGCCAAATCTTAATATTCTTTCCTCTGGGACATTTAGCTCCCGCCAGTAGTGGAAAGACTCATCATCTTCAAGGAAGATACTTATCCACAAACGCTCAACCGGCAGTCTTAGCCGCTGGGTAACGAATTCCCATGCCCAGCCAATAGCTTCCTGCTTAAAGTAATCACCAATACTAAAGTTACCCAGCATTTCAAAGAAAGTAAGGTGGGTAGAATCACCTACCGATTCAATATCGGTGGTGCGGAAGCACTTCTGACACGATGCCAAGCGGCGGCCAGGCGGTAAGGATTCGCCTAAGAAGTAAGGCTTAATTTGCACCATGCCGGCGCTGGTAAGTAATAATGTGGGGTCACCTTGAGGTATCAAAGAGGAGCTGGGAATAATTTTATGCCCTTTACTCTCAAAGAAGCCCAGGAATGCTGCCCGAATTTCATCGCTAGTCACTTATTACTCTTTGTCCTCCAATAACAACTTTAACCTCCGCTGAAAAACATAGTTTTTCAGCGGTCTGAGTTACATACGATTTTAGTGTAAGCAGCTATAGCTGTCAATGAGCAGCGATTTATTAAGGAGGGTTTGCTGGGCAGGAATTATGCGTACTGTCTGGGCTGAGTTACATAGGCCTTGCGTCGCCGGCATAGCTCAGCCACCAGGATATTGAGGACAAGCTCAGCATCATATTTCCCTGTTTTAATAGACAGGTCGGCTTCTAAAAGTCGGTGATACACCTCCTTAAGCCGCGGTAAAGAATACCGGCTGGCTTGCTCTAATGTCTTGCCTAAAGCAAACCCCGAGGTTAAACCCAGCTTATGCTGAATCTCTATCCTAGTCTTTCCCTGTTTTTTTAACTCCCTGGCTCTAACTATCATCTGCATCTGCCGTGATAGCATGAACAGAAGGTAGACCGGGGCAACTCCCCTCTGCAGCAACTGCTGTAGCAATTGTTCGGCTAGCTCAGCTTTGAACTCAACGATAGCATCAACCATAGCAAAAACATTAGTCTGCTGAGCATAGCTTACTACTGCCTTAACATCCTCTTCCTCAATGCGGCGACCTGAAGTAAACAGGGCTAGTTTATCAATCTCACTGGTCATAATCCATAGATTACTGCCCACAAGTTTAGTCAGTAAGTCTACTGCCTGGGGAGATAGGCTACCACCTTCCTCCTTCACACGCCTTTGGACCCACTGACGCAGCTCAGCATCCCTCAGTAGAGGAAAGGTCTTTACCACCGCCTTGTCCGCAAGTTCGCTAAACAGAGGGTTATTGTTTGTTATTCTACTTTCTATTAACACTAATATTGTGCTATCAGGCATCTCACCAATACAGGCACTCAGTGATTTATACTCGTTTTGCCGGTCAGTCACACGGGTGGTTTTCCTCTGACGGCGGGATTTACCCCTGGGTTCAAAGCGCTCCAGCAGCCCCTTAATGATGACCAGGCGCCTTCCAGCTAGAAAGGGCACCGTCTCACAAACAGTTCTTAATTGGTCTAAGGTAACCTGTTGGCCATCAAGCATGGTGGTACCAACCGCTAAAATTGCCTGGTCGCCCATCTCTCCTTTTATCTCTTTGAGCGACTGGGCAAGGGAAAAATCATCCTGACCTGATAATATATACAACAAGGTTTGCCTCTGAATTCATGTGGGTATAATGCCATGCTTCTTGCTAGGTCTTTCTTCCACCTTATTCGTTGCCATTTCCAAAGCTTCTATCAACCTCGGCCTGGTTTCTGCCGGGTCAATCACATCATCAATATGTAGATGCTCGGCGGCTTTATATGGATTAGCAAATTCCTCCCTGTATTCTTTTATTTTTTCTTGTAGCAGTTTTTCCGGGTCATCTGCTTTTTCCAGCTCTTTTCTGAATATTATTGGGGCGGCTCCCTCTGCCCCCATCACCGCCAGTTCAGTACTAGGCCAGCAAAATACAGCATCAGCCCCCAAATCCTTGCTACACATTCCAAGGTATGAGCCCCCATACGCCTTTCTAATAGTAACGGTCAGCTTGGGTACTGTTGCCTCCGAATAGGCATAAAGCATCTTGGCTCCGTGCCTGATTATTCCACCCCACTCCTGGTCTGTTCCAGGCAGGTATCCGGGCACATCGACCAGGTTGATAATGGGGATACTAAAGGCATCACAGAATCTGATAAACCTGGATGCCTTATCACAGGCATCAATATCCAGACATCCTGCTTTTGACCACGGCTGATTGGCTATTATACCCACCGACCACCCATTCAGCCTGGAGAAACAGGTGATTATATTAGTAGCAAATATGGGGAACAACTCAAAATAGTTTTTCTTGCCCTCTTTCCTCCGGTCAAAAACCCCTTCAATTATCTTATGCATATCATACGGCTTGCTTGGATTCGAGGGAACAATGTCAAATAGGGAAGTATCTCTACGGTCTGGGGCATCTCCCCAATCAACTCTCTTCGGCTTTTCCCTGTTACTTGATGGCAAATAACTTAGTAGCTCCCTCATGCTTTGGAAGCATTCCACCTCGCTATCTTCAGAGCGGCAAGCAACTCCTGCCTTTTTCTGGACAACAACAGCGCCACCAAGCTCTTCTTCGTTAACCTCCTGTCCCATTGCCGTTTTGACCACCCTCGGTCCAGTAATAAAGGCATGACTTATACCTTTAATCATAAATGTGAAATCCATCAGTGCCGGAGAATATACGGCACCCCCGGCAGTTGGCCCCAGGATAGCACATATCTGGGGGATTGCTCCGGAGGCTAACGTATTTCTGCGAAAAATTTGACCATAACCGGATAGAGCATCCACGCCGTCTTGGATTCTGGCTCCTCCAGAGTCATTCAGCGCTATGATTGGACAACCAGCTTTCATTGCGCTATCAATTACACGACAAATCTTTTGTGAATGTATCTCAGATAAGGTCCCGCCCATGCTGGTGAAGTCCTGGGAGAAGACATATACCTTCCTGCCATCAATTTCCCCATAGCCGGTAATGACTGCGTCTGCCGGTACCTCCCCGTAGGAAGCGGCACCTCTGCTCTTGGCAAACATTCCAATTTCGCGGAATGTTCCCTTATCCAGCAAGGTATCTATTCGCTCACGCGCCGTTAACTTACCTTTCTTTTGCTGCATTTCCACACGCTCCCTTCCGCCCATCCCCTTTATTTTTTCCCGGCGCTGCTCTAGCTCAGCCAGTAATTTGTCCTTTACCTGTTTATCTTCGTTTGACATCATATTACTTCCTCGGCTCAACTAGTTCGATTAATACCTTGGTCCCTTTCGGGTGCAAAAAGGCTATATCAGTATTTTCCACGCCACGCCTTGGCTTCTCATCAATAAGTGCAATCCCTTTACTTACCAGCGTTCCTAGAGCATCTTCAATGTTACTGACCTCTAAAGCCAGATGATGCAGCCCTTCCCCCCTTCTTTCAATATATCTGGCAATCATTCCCTCCGGGTCAGTTGATTCAATTAACTCATCAATGCTATTCACGGCAATCCCAATATGGTTAATCTTGGTTATCATCACTCCCCCTCTCTAAGGTTGTTTTGATAAAATTAACAATCTCAGGGATAGGTGTACCCGAACCAAATGTCTGGGCAATACCAGCCTTCCTTAGTTTAGGCACATCCTTCCTGGGTATGATTCCGCCACCTATGAACAGAATATTCTTATCACTCCTCTCCTTGATAAGCCTCGCTGTTTTCGGGAATAATGCCATATGAGCCCCTGGCAGACAATTCAGCCCAACCACATCCACATCCTCTTGTATAGCTGCTTCGGCAATTTGCTCTGGCGTTATCCTTAACCCGAGATAAATCACTTCCATCCCAGCATCCCTTAAACCTTGCGCTACTACATTTGCCCCCCTATCGTGTCCATCCAAGCCAGGCTTAGCAATCAACACCCGTATTTTTGTACTCTGCATGTAACGCCCCTCCAAATATAAAAGCCCATTAGAGGTCTGAAAATCACAAGCTGCCCGTCTAATTTCCCTCTGAATGTATCCCTTCTTTGATTGTAAGGGTTTATTCTTCCTTGCCCCAGTTTCGCATCATCTCCTTTATGCGCTGGGCAAGCTCAGGACTGTTGCGCAAGCGGTCTATGAAGATGGGGCAACCCTCCAGCAGTGAGTTTTGAGCGGCGCTTGCCATACTGGACAAAAGGTTTTGCATACTAATGTCAACTTGTGGCGAAGCGTTCATTCCTGGTGCTGATGATTCTAGCTGCCGGCGGATGTCCTCAGCAGTGAACCTCATTGGCACTGCACAAGATTTATACCACGGGCACTCCTTACACTGGACTACACCATAGGCTTCATTTAAGACATCACCCATATCTAACCCCCTCTTGCCTTAGCATTTGTTAGCTTGGGGGAATCCAAGCTTGAACTAACTAAGGAATAATCTGGCTCAGGTGTTTCTCTATCGCCCCCTTGCTCGGAAAAGCACCAACTATCCTTTCCTGAATTATACCATCCTTATCGATGAAGAAGGTAGTCGGAATACCAGTGATGTTATACTTCCGGGCTACATTCTTTTTAGTATCAAGGAGCACCGGCAGAGAAAGGTTATAAGCCTCTAAAAACTCCTTTATCCGGGGAGGGCTCTCACCTATGTTAATAGTCAGCAGCACAAGCCCCCTACCTGACCATTCCTCGTATATTTGCTGTAGATAGGGCATTTCAAAGACGCAGGGGCGACACCAGGTTGCCCAGAAATTAATCAACACCGGCTTACCCTGGAGGTCACTGAGGGAAATATCTTGCCCATCAAGGTTTTGAAGTTGAAAATCAGGAGCTAAGGTAGCTACCTGGCTGCCCTCAACAGGAGCTGTTGGGCTTGTTTCATCAGGTGGTTCCGAGCCAGCCGAGCACCCGGCAAGCAATAGAACCAAAGCCAGTATTATTGGCAGTATTGCCTTGGGCATTTTATTCATAAATTAAATCCCCTAGATAATTTTATCTCTAAACTGCACTCAAAAGCCAATTCAGGTTATTAGTCAGGATGAGCACACCCATAGCTACAAGCAGAACACCGCTGACAATATATATCAGGCTGGAGTAGCGGTGGATACGCTTCAGTAGTGGGGTGATAAAGCCAAATGCGACTCCCATTATCAAAAAAGGAAGTCCCAAGCCCAGCGAATAGCTAGATAGCAGGTAAGCTCCCTGCCAGGCTGTTTCTGATACCGCAGCAAGCATAAGGATAGCCCCCAGTACCCAACCGGTGCAAGGTATCCAAGCTACGGGGAAGATAGCTCCAATAAGAAAGGAGCGTAGATAGCCGGTAGTATTGCTTAGAGACGGATTTAGACGCCTTTCGTAATTTAGCCACGGCACCTTCAGGGCAGCCAGCATAAATAAGCCAAACACTACCAGCAGGCTACCGGATACCTTTTGAACCAGTGGTGAATGGGGACTGATGACAATCCCGGCCAGCCCCACCAGAGCACCCATCACAGTGAAGACTAAGGAAAAGCCAAGCACGAAGCTGAGGGAATGAAGAAATATGGAGATACGGCTGATGGCTATTCTTGAGTCAAGAATCTCCGGTCCGCACACGCTGGCAAGGTATACCGGCACCAAGGGCAGCACACAGGGCGACAGGAAGGATAAAAGCCCGGCACCGAAGGCAACTAAAAGTGGTATATGCTCCATCATTTACGCCAACAACCTAATGCTAATTGATGTAACTTGGAATATCAAGTTCAGCAGTAATCGGGGATACCCAACCTGCCAACGTAGCCAGCGGGTTACTTTAGGAGTAGAAATAGTCTATAATAACCTACGTTAAATAGAAAGGGAGGCACAAGTTGGAAGGGATTCAAGAGCTTGACCGACTATTCAACCCGTCTTCACTAGCTGTGATAGGCGCCTCAAAAGACGAAAACAAAAGTGGCGGGACATTCTTAAAAGGTCTTATTGGCAGTGGCTTCAAGGGTAAATTATACCCGGTTAACACTAGGGAATCAGAGATTATGGGGCTTAGAAATTATCGCAGCGTCCTGGATATCCCTGGAGAGGTTGACCTGGCTTATGTGACTGTCCCAGCCAAGACTGTCCCCCAGGTCATAGCTGAGTGCAGCCAGAAGGGCGTGAGATTTGCCGTGGTTCACAGTGTTGGTTTCTCCGAGTTGGGCGCTGAAGGGAAAAAGCTGGAGGAGGAGATGCTTAAGTTTGCCCGGCAGGGTGGTACTCGTATCATTGGTCCCAATTGTATGGGGCTTTATTCCCCTAAGGCTCACATCAACACTATCACTTCCCTGTCTGTCCCTAAAGATGAAGTTGGTTCGGTTGCCTTCGCGGGTCAGAGTGGTTGGGTTACTGAAAATGTCATTCAGCGGGGCTATGAGCGGGGGCTGCGTTTTAGCAAGGTAGTTAGTATTGGGAATCAAAGCGACCTGACCTTTCAAGACCTGCTTGAATACTTTGCTGGCGATGCCGACACCAAGGTCATCGCCTTTCATATTGAGGGCATAAAACGTGGGAGGGAGTTTCTCCAACTAGCCAGGCAGATTTCTAAGAAGAAGCCAATAATAGCCTGGAAGGCAGGTAGAACTGCAATCGGTGTTGGAGCTGCCGCATCACATACCGGCTCTCCGGTTGGTAATAATGTTGTTCTTGATACTGCCCTTGAGCAAGGCGCAATAGCCATCGCAGAGAACCTGGAGGAGCTTATAGACCTGGTAGTAGGCTTCACCTGCCCGGTTTTACCCAGAGGGAACAAAATCGGGCTGCTGGTGGAGGCTGGCGGCGCCGCTGTGGCTGGTGCTGATGCTGCTGATAAACTAGGCCTCAAAGTACCAACTCTATCTGCTGAAGCCCAGAAAGAGTTGGTGGACAAGCTTAAGGGTATAATACCACCCTTCCCCAGTCCGAGAAATCCAGTGGACCTCGTTTGGCCTTCTTATGATGATAAGTTGGTTCAGCTGCTTAGGCAATGTTCACAGATTATGTTAAAGGAAGTCGATACTATAGTGATGGTAAGTTATGCAGTCCATGATGATTATTTCGCCAAAGAGATAAGAAGTTTGATAGACGAGATGGGAAAGCCCATTTTTATTGTTCCGGGCCATCCTAACGAGTATAGAGATGGGATGAGCCTGCTGACTAGGCGCGAGATACCCTCTTTTACCATCCCGGAGAGAGCAATCAAGACCCTATCGGCAATGGTTCGTTACTCAAATTATCGGCATCAAAGTTAATGGGCAATGTCAATTTCCGGTCAGCCTCTGCCTTCCGTGGCAAGCATGTTAGCTCGGTCCAGGTCTGACTGACAATTTATGTTGAAGAAGGACAAAAGCTGAGGGTCGAATCTCTGGCATTCCGCCCGTTCAACATATCTAACACGCACTGCGTTAAGCAAGGAGTTAATTCTCAATTGGTTACGCTCCAACTGCGTTTTTATATTATCCAGGCAGTTCCTGGAATATATAGCATGGAGCGGCTCCACCATTTCTTCTCCTAATCGGGGGATAACTATATCAAAGTCAGGGGATAGCTCAATCATATAGCGCAGCAGCTCGGTATTCAGAAAAGGCATATCACAGGCAGCTACAACGCTGTATAAAGACCGGGAAGCCAGCAAGCCGGTATATATGCCGCCAAGGGGACCCTTGCCAGGATAAACGTCTACCAAGACTTCTATTCCAGTAACGGTAAGAGGAGGCTGTTCTTGAGAGGTCACTACCAGGATACGGTCGGTTAACAGCCTGAGCCGTTCGACAACACGCTCAATTAGAGTTTTACCGCAGACGGTCTCTAGAGCCTTATACCTGCCTAGCCGCAGGTTCTTGCCGCCAGCCAGAACAATAGATGTTACCTCCATGCACCCACTCAACCCACCAATTAGATTTATACTCTGACTATTCCTTCTCTTGTAACTCTCTCTTTATGAAAGTAAACGGAACGCTGCTGCCTCAAGCTTTCCAAAATAAGGAATCCTAGGGTCTCCTTAAATCTCTGATTAACCTCCAGGTGATGGTTTCACAAAGCACGGTTATATCCTCAGTGGGAAGGTAATCAGAAATGGTAGCGTCAAATAACACGCTTCCTTGAGGAGTAAACTCGTCATCGCCTCGCCACAAGATTATAGTTATCGGCACACGGCTGAAAGCGTTAATGGTTACCGCAATATCACCATAATCTGCCTTATGAGCACCTAACTTTTCACCAGCGTCCACTAAGAGATAGGGTTCCTTGCTAAAGTGCTCCACAAGAGGTTTGACCGTCCTCTTGGAAAATGTTGGAGAGTAGCCGCCGCCTTCTGGCAGTTCCCTGAAGGAAATCAATCTATTGGCAGCAGGAGTGCCTTTTGCCGAGGTGAAATAGTGAAGTATGAGAACCCTGTCCCTTATCGGAACCTCCTCCGCACTATCCATCAATGAAATCTCAATATCGGGAAGAGTGATTAGATACGATTGGTTTAGATATTGGATGACGATTGCCTTTTTTGAATCTATTACCTGATATTGAGCACCGCTCTTGCGGCACTGCTGTTCAATATCATCAATCCTGGCTAGTTGTTCACAGGCAAGCTTATAAGCAAGCTCGTAGGCATATTTATAGTGCTTCTGCCCAGGCAATGTCAAACGTTTGTTTTCCATTAAAGTCCAGCAGCGTCTAGTATTTGGGGCACCTTTTTCTCCCAGCCGATAGCCATAATATGTACCCCCTGGCAGATACCCTTGAGCTCCTTCATTAGGTCAGCCGCAATCTGTATGCCGGTTTGGGCTTTATCTTCGGCTTCAGACATTCTTTTAATCAGCTCCTCAGGCACGAAGACACCGGCGACATTCTTATTCATAAATCGAGCCATACCAACCGATTTCAGGGGTATTACTCCAGCCAAGACAGGCACCTCAAATCCCTCCACCCTCTTCATGAATTTGACAAAACTATCAACGTCATAGACAGCCTGGGTTTGGAAAAACCTAGCACCGGCATTGATTTTTTTCTCCATTTTAATTAGCTGTAATTCAAAGCTAGCCTCGGTATCGGCTCCAGGGTTCACTACTGCCCCGGGGAAGAAACTGGGTTTCCCTTGAAGCTCATTACCGACCATATCGTAGCCTTCGTTTAACCTACTTATCACCCATAGAAGCTGCACTGAATCCAAATCGTAAACTGGCATAGCTTGAGGATGGTCACCGAGTACCGGCAAATCACCGGTGATAGCCAGGACATTTTTAATCCCCAAGACATAGGCACTCAGCAGGTCCGATTGTAGTGCTAACCGGTTTCTATCTCGACAGGTCACCTGGAATACAGGCTCAAGCCCTCTTTCCTGTAACAGGTGGCAGATAGCCATTGAGCCGAGTCTCATCACCGAGCTTTGTTGGTCAGTAACATTGGCAGCGTCCACCCTCCCCCGCAAAAGCTCAGCTGCCTCAGTAATCTCCGTAGTATCAATTCCCTTCAATGGACCAACCTCAGCCGTGACAGCAAATTTCCCTGACTCCAGGACTGATTGCAAGCTCATTTTAATCCCTCTCCTTCTAGTCAGTTCGTTATAAATCGGCACCACTACTTAAAGTGGAGCAACCTCTATCTGGCGTGGCCTCTTCATCTTGCTGTAATCCTTGGGGGCAACGAACTCCTTTATCTTGTCCAGATCGCCCAATTTCTTTAGCCGTTCATATATCAAAATCCAGGCACAGTCATGTTCAGGCTCTTGCTCACACTTACCATTCTTTGAGCCTCCACACGGACCATTAAGAAGACCTTTGGCGCATTGGGTCATCGGGCAAATACCAGCATACTGACCAAGCAAACACTCACCACACTGCTGGCACTTCTCCCGAAACAGGCTAGGACCCCCGCCCATATGTCCTATCGGATCAGTTCCAGGATAGATAGGCTTCGTCAAACCATATTCATCTTCTAGTACCAACTCTCGCACCACCTGAAGTCCGTCGCCACAGCTTAGCATCAGAATAGCATCGCAATCCTCAATCTCCTTGCGATACTGCTCTAGGCGTGCTTTGCTCCAAGGGGCGTAGCAAGTGAACTCTCCAAACGGGGGTGCTATAGCAGCCAGAATATTCTTTCCGTGCTTGGAAAGAGTATCCGCCATTTCTTTTACCTCTACTTCGCCCCCGGTATGAAAAATCGTGGCACAACCGCCACACCCAACTAAGACTATTTTCTCCTTGCCGTCTAGGAATCCTAGAATCTCCTCAATGGGCTTTTGCGTTTGTCCAATCATCCACTTGCTCCTTCCTTTTCCTTCAAGTCAGTTCGTTCCAGTGCCCAACGGGATGTAGACATCATCTCAACGTCGGGCATCATTTTACTATAATCCTTGGGAGCGATGAATCTCCTCAGTTTATCCAGCTGGTTCAAGTCCTTCATTCTCTTGTAAATCAATTCCCAGCCGCAATCCCTCTCCGGGTTAAGCTCACATTTCCCCTGAAATGCCCCACCACACTGGCCATTAATTAATCCCTTGGTACAGGCGGTCAACGGGCATATTCCTCCAGTGTACTCAAGTAAACACTCACCACATTCCGCACACCTTTCACTGCCTTTCCATTCTCCTCTACTGCCGCCCAAATTGACTGTATCGCAAGCCGGGTGACAGGCCATGTTTACTGAGGCAGCTACTGCCTGGACACCAACACCGCAGGTCATAACCAATATAGAATCAGCCGCCTTAAGCTGCTCAACCCTAGTCCTTAATCTCGATTTCACCAGGGCTTTCTCACAGAGAAAATCAATGACGGCGCTACCGGTAACCTTTTTGCCAATTTCTTCCAACTTGCTCTTCATCTCCTCTACCTGTTCAGGGCCACCAGTGCCAGAAGCCTGGGCACAGCCATTACAACCCAGAATGAAGACATTATTCTCCCCATCTAAGTAACTCAAAATTTCTTCCCACGGTTTTTGCTTCGAAAGAATCATCTCTCCTCCTTCAAAGTCCAAGTAGCCCAGAACCAGCCTAAATCCTGACCCATTAGGTAATTAATGGATGGCACAGGCGAGGCAAGGGTCGAAAGAACGGACGATGCGCACGATTTCAAAGGGATTGCTTTTATCCCTTATTCTGGTGCCAATTATAGCCTGTTCTATAGGGCCTGGGTTTCCGTTATCATCCCTGGGGGAGGCGTTCCAGGTAGTTGGCACCACACACTGGTAGTTGGCTATCTTCTGCTCTTTTATTTCTATCCAATGGCCCAGAGCACCTCGAGCGGCTTCAGTCAATCCCGCCCCCATACCTTCTTCAGGGATAGTATACTCAACAAAGGTCGGCTCTCCTGTCTTTAACTCCAGAAGCCACTTCTCCATACTATCAGCGATGAACTTGGCAGATAAGGCTCGCGCCAGGTGGCGACCCATGACGGAGAAGAGGACTGAAGGTGGGGCTTTCAACTGAGCTAACGCAGAATCGACCAGGTTCTTCATTACCGGGTCACCATTGGCATAAGTGACAGCTACCCTAGCCAGCGGACCAACTTCATAAACCTTCCCTTCATAGCGAGGGGATTTTACCCATGAATAAGCTCCTTCTTTATCATAATCTGGCTTGGTTTCTCCTCGGGTGGGGTGCCGAGCTGATGGGGAATCCTGATACCAGGAGTGCTTTACACTCTCGGTTACCTTACTTATATCCAATTTACCCGGCTTGAGGTCAACCGAGGTAACGCCCGGAGTAAACAGCCTTTTCCTCTGGGTTACATCTGCCCCACCCGCTTCCAGGTCATAGGCTCCGTAGGACAGAAGGCTCTTACAACCAGTCCCAATTTCACAGTAATCGGGGTAGGCACCAGCCACAGCCAACACATCGGGGATATAGGTATTATCAATGAAATCCTGCAACCTCCGTAATTTCCACAGGAAAGAGATTATCTTATCCACACTAGGTCTGGCGGTGACTCCACCGGGCACAATGCCCACACTATGGGGGACTTTACCACTAAAGATGCTGACCATTTCGTGCCCGATGCGCCTGATTTCAAGGGCTTCAAGGTAGTGAGCTGTCGCTTGCTGGTTGACCTCAGGCGGCAGACGGTAATCCCCTTCATAGCGCGGCACAAACGGGCCCAGTTCGCCCCGGGAAATAAAATCCTTTACCGAATTCAGGGCGGAATTTCCGCCCTCGTATTTGGCAACGTCGGTTATGTCCACGTAGTCAAGGGCGGCTAGGTGATAAAAATGGAGGATGTGGTCTTGAGCAACATGTGCTCCCTGGATGAGGTTCCTGATAATTCGGGCATTGGCTGGTATCTTATCACTAAGGCCCAAGGCACTATCTAGGCTCAAGGCAGCAGCTACGCCGTGGGACTGAGGGCAAACCCCACAAATCCTCTGGGTTATCACCTGAGCATCCCGGGGGTCTCTGCCTCTCAAGATGAGCTCAATCCCCCGGAAAAGGTTACCGGTGCTTCGTGCCTCCTTGACTACACCGTCCTCCACCACAGTCTCAATCTTCAGGTGCCCTTCAATCCTGGTCACCGGGTCAATTACTATTTTGCTCACTATTTCTCCCCCTTACTAGATGACCAATAGGCACCGATAACAGGTAGCTCAACATCTTTAAGCTTTTCATAGAAAGGTGACATCAGGTCAGGGAATTCAGGCTGGGTGCAACCATTGCACGGAGCGCCAGCACCAATGACCCAGTTAGTCCCGTTATTCCACTGCCTCAATGGACAGTCGGCGTAGGTTATTGGCCCCTTGCAGCCAAGCTCATATAGGCACCCCTCATCACCGGGCTTCTTGGCGAACTTGCCTTCATCAAAGTAGGCGCGGCGAGGGCAATTTTCGTGGATTAATTTACCGTAGAAGGCTAACGGCCTCAGGTTATCATCCAGGTCTTCAGCTTTAGGCAGTCCGGTTAACAGAATACTGGCTACTGTGCCCACAAACCAATCAGGATGAGGAGGACAGCCGGGAATATTTATTAGTGGTTTGGTAATGCCTTTAGCCTCAAGTATCTCCCTCACCGACTTACATCCGCTAGGATTGGGGGCAGCGGCAGGGATTCCACCAAAGGAAGCACAGGTTCCCACCGCCAGAATAGCCAGAGCACCCCTGGCTAATTCTTCCAGCCTGATTTCCATACTGACTGGTTTACCGTCCCTTTCCCCAATAGCGCCATACATGGCATCTGTAGCCGTAGGAATAGCTCCTTCAACAACCAGAACGTATTCCCCCTTCTTTTCGGCAACCGTATCCTCTAAAACCTCAATTACTGGCTCCCCGGCACCAGCCATTATTGTGGCGTGGAATCGCAGATTTATATGCACTCCAGGGATTATCTGGTCAATCAGTATATTCTTAATGGTAGGACTAGCTGAATTTAGTAACGAAATGCTGCAGCCGGTACATGCGGATGCTGCCAGCCATACTAATGGAACTTCTTTAACCACTGAACCGCCTCTTCTTTCTAGAGAGTTGATATTATATCTCAAGCCAAGAATGCGAATAGAGTGATTCGCCAGTAAGAACCCCGACCGTTTTCACATATTCCATTTCTTTCTGACTTAGCGAGGAAAGGTCAGGTTTGTAGCCATCCATTACCCGATGCACCAAGTCAACAATCTCTGGTATCTCGCCTCTGGCTATTTTTATTAGCTCAGAGTCAAAGACATCGGCTATGGCTGAGTGAAGTCCGTACCTCATAAGCATTATCAGATAAGTCCGATTAAGCACAGGCCTCAGGCGAGTAGGTGCACCATTAGAGACATTAGACAAGCCCACCACGGATCTACACCCTGGAACGACGTCCTCAAGCGAGCTCATGAATTCCAGACATGGCTTAGCCTGGTTTGACTCAATATTAACCACCGGAGTAGCAATAGGGTCGAACCAAATACTCTCACAGGGAATACCCATCCCATTCGCCGTAGTCATAAGCTCAACGGCTATCATCGCTCTCTCGTCAGCATCCCTTGGCATTCCCTCTCGTCCCCACAAGAGCCCAATAAAGTCAGCATTGTATTTCTGCGCTAGGGGTAACTCTTCTTCCATCCTAGCCAGGGAGATAGAATTAATCAAGGCTTTGCTTTTACAAACTTCCAACCCGGCTTCCATTGCCACCGGGTTGGTTGTATCCAGTGACAATGGCAGGTCGGTAATTTCCTGCACCGTATTGACCATCCATTGCATCAACTCATCTCCACTCCTCCGGGCAGGACCGATGTTGATGTCAAGATAATCCGCCCCGGCTTCAACCTCAGCCTTAGCCATTTCCTGAATAGGCTTGGGGTTCCTCTCTTTCATTGCTGGACCGAGGGTTTGGGACATAACATTTATACTTTCCGCGATAAGGATCATCTATTCCTCCTTACGGTTTCCACGCCTTAAGATAGGCTGGGATGTGAGCCCCTTCCCGGGGACCAACCAGAATCTCCCAATCACCTAACTCCTCTTCTAAACCGCCACTTTCGGCAGCAGCGTAACCCGGGATTATCAATTTGTGGTGCTTAACCTTATCCATAATCCCGCTCTTCTTGACAAAGGGAGCAATGGCATCGGCAACAAATTTCCCAGCCGCCCAAGAGGTCATAACTGAGAGCCCCTCAGTGTCCATGACCAGAAGATAGCTGGGAACCTTGCTGGATTCCATTTCACCAGAAACAATAAAATAAGTGAGCGAAAAGTTGGTAGTAATAAGCACCGGAGAATTTTCATCAGGGTCACCAATCTCATAGATTCCCTCGGTGGTAGCCAGTGGTCGCTGGGGGTCGGTATAGATATTCAGCCTTTCCACGAGCAAAGGAAACAGGCTTTCTCCCTGAAAATCGGAGAGAACAATAATGCCGCCATATTTAGCCACAAACATAGAGGCAATTACCGCCTCCTTCATCGGGTCATCGGTCATCTCCGAGGGGAAAACAATGGTGGGGAAGCCTAAGGGACGGAATTTTTTAGCTAAGGCAGCGCTCCTGATGATTACCTGGTCCTCAAATGCCTGGCGAACAGTTCTTGACCCAGAATCGATAACGATGTCGTTTACCCCAGCCTCGGTTAATTTAGTAGTCAGTTCAGCCAGCTCCTCCAGACCGGAAGCTTTTACTCCTACCAGGCAAGAATGCTCCTTAGCCAAATCGACCACGCGGTCCAGGTTGTCTTTGTTGGCACCATATATCAGTGGTTTTCGGTCAGCACAAGCCTTTACGCCAGCAGCCAGGATATCGGGATTATCGCTTATCAGAATAATGGAGCAATCACTATTTTGCTTGACTTTATTGACCAGTGCTTCAAATTTACTGGCATCTCCTGATTCATCCTTTACCGCTACCAGCTCGGGACGGAGAGTAAGCCCTACTCTCTCATACTGAAGCTTGAATCTCTCCAGCCTGGCATCAACCTCAGAATCCTCCATAGTATCCTTGATAAGGAGAGCCAAACCAGAAGGGTTCTCAAACCTCTTTTCATGGCGAAACATAACTGTTTCGCCGCCAACCTTCAACGCCCTGTCGCCAACGCCGATAGTAACCGGTCTAATCGGTGGTGCTGATGCCTCTTGCAACTGAGCCTTCGCCTCTTCCGAGACGTGGGGACAGGCACTTAATTCTGCTTTTCCGGCAGCTAGACTCATAGCAAAGGCAAGGCAGGTGGGCACTCCACATTCGCCACAGTTCGTCTTGGGCAGTAGCTTAAATATCTCTATTCCAGTAAGCGGCATTCTTTCATACTCCTTTCCTAAGCATTATCGAACCCTTATAAGAGCGGGCATGGCGCCTGTTATCATTGTGTCATCAGTTTGGTTACTTGCCTCCTAGCCTAGTATTGGGTCCATAGTAAGGGCAGGATGACCCTTCTCCTGCAGGAAAGAAAGAATCTCCTCCTCAGTGGAGCCCACCGTCTCATCAGCAATCATGTCAGGCAGGTTGGGAATACCAAGCTCCTCAGCTCTAGCCTTAAGTCGGTCGGCAATCTCCTCCTTCAGCATCTTGGGCATCCAGACCATTCTTAACAAGCCACCATCAGCCGAAATGAACTTTCTTTGGCAGATATTATATTTGCCATGACCAATAAAGCCAGGAGTGCTCACGCCACCGCCAACAGTCCCGGCTAGAGTGGTAAACTTCATCCCACAGGGGGTTTCTCCAGTATATTCGCGATTAACGGTCATTACGCCGTTACACAGGGGAAGGACGGCAGCGACACACTCGCAGCAGCCACAGGTAGTCCACGGGTCGTTGACTATGCTGTACATATTATAATGATCCAGAGCTCCACGAGATGCACTGAATATAAACTCATTCACCCCCTTCCATTGTCCCAGCTTGGCATCAAGAACTCCCCCTTTGGGTACCGGTTGATTGGGTCCGGTAGGGTTAATCTCATAAGCCGCCTTACAGTCCATCCAGTTATAGGAGCCACAAAGCCCAGTTTTTTCCGGGGTAATAACGCAAACATGGTTTGGAGCAAAGGACTGGCACAGGGTGCATGAATAGTACATGTCGGTGGTTTCGTCGGTCATGCCTTCAATTCGGACATCTCTACTCCCATACACTGCTTTGGCTTCTTCTACTATCTCCTTTACCTTGTCCTCTTCGGTATAGAGCTTGACCTGCATCTTGTCAAATATTCGGCCGAAATCCTGGTGCATCTTGGCATGGTAGAGAGCGCCAATATGATGCAATCTGAAGCCTCTTTCGAAAGCTGATTTAGTGATTCTCAGCCAAGCAATATCCCTCTGGCCTATATGCCATACCCCCTGAGCGTAGTTTATGGAATGGTGGACTTGCCGCTCCAGGATAGGCTCATAGTCCTCTTGCATCTCTCTGCCAGCGACTTCAACAGCTATGGCCAAGGGTAAAGTAGATTCCTCAGGAACATCGGTTATCTCAGGCCCAATAACTTCAATCTTTCCATCCTCTACTTCATCCATCCGCTTGCTGGTAACCCACTCCACCATAGGTGTCCTGCCGCCACCACACTCTAGATACCACTCTCCCTTGCGAACCCTCTCGCCCTCAAAGGCGGGGCCAAAAGCTACTGGAATTGGAACCTCAGCTATAGCAACCTTGAGCCCTCTCACCTCTATCGCTCTGGCTACTATATCATCGTGGGGGACATTAGAGACGACATGCTCATAGGTGCAGATTCCCGTAGGTAAAACCTCAGGTATTGGTGTGTCAGCAATAGTAGGGAAGCCAAAGTTTATTGCCCCGGCGGCATTGGCATACCACTCATCGGTAACATAGCCAAGGGGCAGGGCGAAGGCAAAGGTGCGGTCTTTTTGATAGATAAGGTGATTCCTGTATTCCCCGGGTCCAATACCACCGAAGGTAAAGCCTACCCTGATAGCGAAACCAGCAGCAAATACAGTTGCTGTAACATCAGGACCAAATGAGACCAGACGAGTTGGCCAACCAATCTGCACCCCTGCCTCTACAAGTTGCTCGGCGAACTTCTTCCCGTTATGCTCAGACGACATAAAGGTATAAATGGTCTTCTCCTGAAGTTCTTGAGCGATTTTGGCTGCTATCTCAGTGGTAGGCGCAGCACCAAGGATAGCAGCAAAGCCTGGAGCAGTGCCATCAACAAATTCAATGCCTCTGCTTCTGAGGATGACATCATCAGCGGCACCCAACCAGATATTACTATCAGTCGGGTCTTCCTGTTTAGTATAGAAATCTGGCTGCTCCAGATACCTTATGGCTTCAATGATTTCCTCGGCGAAGAAGGTTATCATCCCGGCATCAAGGGCTGGTGCCAGATAGGGGAGCGGGTGAGTCTCCTTCACCATTGGTGGCAGCATGGATTGGCACTTTTTTAACACCTGCTCCATATCACCCAGCTTCTCCACTGGGATACCTAGAATACCGTAGATTACTGGCAGATAATAGGCAGTATTAGGAAAACCTACCGGCTCGTTTGCTCCCCATTTATCCATCGCCTGCTGCCACTTCTTCTCAGCCTGGTCTACAATCTTATGAGCCCCTCTAATTGCTGCTGATGCGATTATTTTAGACATCTCTTAAGCCCTCCTATTATATTTTTGTTAGTATAGCGCTTACACCGCCTCCAGCTCTCGCCTCATCGCCATATCAAAGAGTACCCTTTCCCTAGCCTTGTCAATGCCTAGAGCCTTGCGCTTCTTGTCAATATGTTCAATCATAAGGTGGGCAGCTTCAATCGGGTCTGGTTCAAAAGCCCACATGCCGCCATACAGCTCCTCCATCTCCTCAAACAGGAAGTCGGTTACCTCTTTACTGCCCGTGGTAGGCCAGGTTACGCCGAATACAGTGAATACTCCTGAGGCAACAAAATACTGACCGATAGAGATTGCCTTCTCACTCATCCACTCAGGAGCAGCACCGGCGGCAGGCAGGTCACTGATGTCATCACCCAAGCCGCCATCTTTAACCATAGCAGTAGCTGCTATCAAGATACGGGCATTATCCACACAGGAACCCATGTGCAATACTGGGGGGATACCCACCGTCTCACATACTTCAGCCAGTCCCGCACCGGCATATTCGGCGGCTGCCTCTGGGACCATGAGCCCGGCTTCGGCACAGGCGATAGCATTACAACCAGTGGTAAGCACAATTACATCGTTCTTTATTAGCTCCTTAACCATAGCAACATGGCCCTCATTGTGCTTAACCCGGGCATTATTGCAACCGACAACACCAGCCACCCCCCTTATTCGGCCGTTGATGATATTATCATTCAGCGGTCGGTAGGAGGCACGGAACAAGCCGCCCAGAAGGTAGTTAATGGTTTCATGGCTAAAGCCAGCGATGGCGTCAGTTTTTCCCTCTGGAATACGAATATTATTCCCTCTATTGGGGAAATTCTCGATAGCGGTCCTGACTATAGCCCGAGCTGACTCCATAGCATTATGCTCATCAAACTCCATATGTATAGCACCAGGAATCTTAGCCTTGGGCGAGGTGGTGATAATCTTGGTATGGTAGCACTCAGCTACAGTGGCTATAGATTGCATAATACACTGAATATCCACCACCATGACATCCACCGCCCCGGTTACTATAGCCAGCTCCTGCTGCAGGAAATTCCCAGCTATTGGCACGCCATGGCGCATCAATACCTCATTGGCGGTGCAACACATCCCAGCCAGGTTTATCCCCTTAGCCCCTTTGGACTTAGCCAGCTCTACCATCTCAGGCTCTTGAGCGGCAACCACAATCATCTCAGAGAGCAGTGGTTCGTGACCATGGATAACGAGATTTACCTCATCTCGCTCAAGCACCCCTAGGCTTACCTTTCCTAAGACCGGCGCCGGGGTGCCAAAGAGGATATCCTGAAGTTCGGTAGCAATCATGCTACCGCCCCAGCCATCACCTATAGCTGCCCTGACTCCTTGCTTAAGCAGGTTTTTATAGTCTTGGTCAACCCCGATATGGGTTCGGTGCATTATTTCAACAATTTCTCTATCAATGCCTCGTGGGGCAGCATCCTCTCGCCGCCATAGCTCCTGACGCTTTAGCGGTGCTTTCCTTAAGGTTATAAGTTCGCCCTCCTGCTTGCCAAATTCAGCCAGAGCCTTTTCGCCAACATCAATAGCTATTTCATTGTTGCTGCGGTCTCCAATCTCCACGCCCCAATCCAGAGCTAGCTGCAGCAGCTTTTGCTCGTCTTTTATCTCGTAGCCTGGTGCCTCTCCCTTAGCCACCGCCAAGAAAAGCTCAGCTACGCCCCGACCATGGTCGGAGTGAGCAGCTGCCCCGCCGGCTACCATGCGGATAAAGTTACGGGCAGCAATGGTCTCAGCCGTCGCCCCGCAAATGCCCCTTCTCTTTAGCTTGTCCTCCGGTGTTTCCTCTTCGCCTTTAGGCAGTGGCACCCGGCAGGGTCCCATCCCGCAGTTCTTGCAGCAACTGCCCACGGCGCCTATGGGACAGGGCTTCATCGCTTCAGCCCTATCAAAAACGGTATTGACTCCGTCACTGGCTGCCTTCTCTATCAACTCAATAGTACCCTGGTCAATACTCTTACTTTCTGCATCTGCCATTTTATTATCCTCCCTGTCTTTAATTTTATTTTAGGAAGCTGTCAACTCAGCCACCATCTCTCGAACCAACTTTATTGCTTCTGGGTGTCTCATAATTAACACATCGCCTCCAGCCAAAAGCAGAACCATAGCCGACATTGCCTCCATTAAGATGCCCCTCTTTTTGACATCTCCGAGCGTAGGGTCTTCCTCCGTTGGAATGTGTACTTCCTTAGTCTTCCACACCTCCTTAGCTATATTACAAATGATAGGGAATTGGAGCTTTTCATCCTGCTGGGTTAACCCAGCCATCCTCATTCTCTCCATTACCGAGTAACAGTACTCAATGCCATAACCTATGCCGCTGACGGTAGGGTCTATTACAAGCAGCTCATCAGATACTCCGAGATTCCCCAGCAGGATATTAAGTTGCTTAGCCAGGTTTATGTCTATAGGCGTTGAGGAAACCACTGTATGGTGATAAGCCAGAGCTGAGGCGCCAATCCTTTTATGGTCTCCTTCCTCAACCGGCCCGATAATCAGGTTTTTCCCCTGGCAAATCTCAGTTGCCTTTCTTAGAACCTCGGTGTCCTTATCATGGTTAGCCGTCCCCCAGACAATCAAGGGAACATCAATAGCATCAGCCACCTTCTTGACAACCTCGGCGGCTTCGTCAGCCCCGCGGTCAAGCCCATTGGGGTCAGTGCTCACCAGTTGCAGGGCAATCATCTCGGCTCCATAATCATCGATGCACTTCTTTGCCCAGGCAACAGTGTCATCAGTTACCCCGGCAAAAGGCTCAAGAGCCGCTTCAGGCCAATCCTCAGGCGAACAGTCCCAAACCTCCATAGCTATTTTGGGCAGGTGGGGCATCTCGCCCTCAAAAAGGTAAAAGGGATAAGCTGTCTCTCCACCAACGGTTACCGCTTTATCCCCTTTACCCAACATTATCTCTTTAATTTTGCCGCTATATGGTGTTTTAGGAATCTCAAATGCCATTTTTACCTCCCCTGCTAAGCCGGATTCTTCCTCTTTTCACTACCAAACCATTCTTTCCCATACCAATACCTCTCGCCGGTCTCCAGATATTTAAGCTTCTCTTCTCTGCTCCCCAGTTTCTGTCTCCATTTTCCAAGTTCCTCGCCCTCGGGTCTACCTTCTTCAAAGGTTGCCCCTAGCACCTCTACCTCTTTCCTGCCCGGCGCACTCTGTTTCTCAACTTTGTATTCCATACATTTCCCTCCTTTTTAAGCCAGTCCAGCAGCCAATTTAGCCGCTCTCACCGTATTCATCATAAGCATAGTTATAGTCATTGGCCCTACCCCGCCAGGTACCGGGGTAATGGCTTTAGCCTTCTCTTTAACTGCATCAAAATCAACATCCCCTGCCAGAATAGCTTTGCCTTCGGCTGTTTTCCCAATACGGTTGACACCAACGTCAATGACCACCACCCCTTCTTTAACCATATCAGCGGTGATAGCCTTGGGTCTCCCTGCCGCCACAATTAGTATATCAGCTCTCTTGGTATGAAAGGAAATATCCCGGCTCCTGGTGTGGCACACAGTAACCGTAGCATTAGCCCCTTCCTTCTTCTGGAGCAGGATATTGGCTATTGGTTTGCCCACAATGTTGCTTCTACCGACAATCACTACCTCCGCCCCTTCAATCTTGACCCCCGCCCTGATTAAGAGCTGCTGAATCCCGTGGGGAGTGCAGGGTAAATAATCTGGCTCCCCAATCATCAATTTGCCCACATTCACCGGGTGAAAGCCATCAACATCCTTCTTGGGGTCAATCGCATAAAGAACCTCGGTCTCATTGATATGCTTGGGCAGAGGTAGCTGGACTAAAATACCGTGAATTTTAGGGTCTTTATTCAACTTGTCAATTAAGGTGAGGAGTTTTTCCTGACCGGTATCAGCCGGCAGGTCATGCCTTTCTGAATAGATGCCTAAGACTTGGGATGTCTTCTCCTTCTGCCCAACATAGACCTGGGAAGCCGGGTCCTCACCCACCAAGATAGTGACTAAGCCCGGTACCAGGTTATGTTTCTCTTTAAGTCCAGCGATTTCCTGTTTTAGTTCCTCGCGAATCTGTTTAGCAATCTCGGTGCCACTAATAATCTGGGCCGTCATTTTTCTACCCCCTTATCTAAATTTCAGTGTCTATTAAGAAGCTTAGCCATCAAACCATCAACTGCCCGCACCGCCTTAGAGGTATCGGGCAAATCTAGAAGTGGCTTAAGCTCAAGGTCATATTTATATACCTCTTCATCTTCAGGAATTAGAGCCGTGGGCTCAATTCCCAGTCTAGCCAATTCTTCACTGACCAGAGGGGCTAGCTTGGTAGGGGCAAAATTAATAACCACCGATTGCCTATTCACCACTAACTTGAGTTCAGAGACCAGGTCGCTGATTCGAGCCACAGTTCGGACGCCCTTCACCGAATGGTCGGAGATTATTAGTAGCACATCAATATTCTGAGTGGTTCTTCGGCTCAGATGCTCCATCCCTGCCTCATTATCCATAACCACATAGGCATAATTACCAGCTAGGGAATCGGCGAATTTCCTCAGCATAAGGTTGGGATAACAGTAGCATTCCGGGCCCTCACCCCTGCCCATTGTCAGCAGGTCAAGCCCTTTGCTCTCAACCAGAGCCTCGTTTAATTTATACTCTAGATAAGTCTCCTTGGTCATCCCGGGAGGAATGTTTATTTTATCCCCTTGAAAGGTATCAAGCATTGAGCCAACCGTTTGCTTTACCTCCAATCCCAAGCTCTCCCCCAGGTTGGCATTAGAGTCAGCATCAATCGCCAGAATTGGCTCCAGTTTGTTATTTTCCAAGTAGCGAATGACAAGGCTTGTCATTGATGTCTTGCCACTGCCACCCTTTCCAGCCACAGCAATAGAGAAACTCAAACAGTTACCCTCCGCTTTAATTGATTACCTGCTAGCTAAAAGAGCCCTTGCACTTTACCGGTATTTACGTCTACATCTACCTTTCTATAGGCTGGGTCGGAGCTGGTTCCTGGCATCAGGCTGATGGTTCCAGCACAGGGACAGAGGAATTTTGCCCCGGAATAAACCAGCACATCACGGATAGGTAGAGTCCACCCCTTGGGGACACCCTTTACTGTCGGGTCGTGGGTAAGGCTCAGGTGAGTCTTCACCATCATGGTAGCGTAATCATCATATTTAGCGTCAGATTCGAACTTCTTGGCTTTAGCCTCGGCATCAGGCGTCCAGGCCACGCCATCAGCTCCATAGACTACTTTAGCAATCTTATCGACCCGCTCCCTCAATTTCATCTCCGAGGGATAGAGGAATTTGAAATCGTTCTTATCTTCGCAGGCTTCCTTGACAACATCAGCCAGCTCCAGGGCGCCATCACCACCGTTAGCCCAATGAGTACTTTCAGCGCAGCGTGCCCCGGCTGCCTCAGCTGCCTTCCTGACCATGGTAACCTCAGCATCGGTGTCAGTGTGGAAGCGGTTGATGCACACCACCGGGTTGATACCGGATGTTCTGATGGTATTGATATGGTGCAACATATTGGGAAGGCCTTTCTCCAAGAGTCCCAAGTCCTCTTTAATGTAAGCATCAGGCAGGGCTAAACCGGCCACTACCCTAGGCCCACCACCGTGCATCTTCAGGGCACGGATAGTGGTAGTGAGCACCGATACATGAGGTTTCAAACCACTATAGCGGCACTTGACATTCCAGAACTTCTCAAAGCCGATATCGGCGGCGAAGCCGCTCTCGGTAACGTGGTAGTCAAACATCTTGAGACCGATGCGGTCGGCGATGATGGATGATTGTCCCACGGCAATGTTGGCAAATGGTCCGGCATGCACCATTAAGGGCTGATACTCCACCGTGGAACACAGGGTAGGATTGATGGTGTTGCGCATCCAGGCAGTCATAGCACCGCCTACTTCCAGGTCACCCGTAGTAACCGCATTGCCCTTCTTATCGGAGGCTACAGTAATGTTATCCAGCCTTTCCCGCAGGTCAGCCAAATCTCTGACAATGGATAGGATAGCCATTAGCTCAGAGCTCACCGTGATGCCGAATTTGGACTGCATGGCAAAGCCATCCATACGTCCGCCGAGACCGATGATGATATTGCGAAGGCCCTGAGCACAAAAGTCCATAACCCAGCCCATTTCCACCCGGGTGGGGTCAATGTCCAGGCGGCGCATTCTGGTAAGCTTGACCAGACGCTCATCATCATAGTTACGCTCGTGCTGCATTCTAGCAGTAAGGGCTACCATAGCTAAGTTGTGGGCATTAGTGATGTCATTGATGTCGCCGGTAAGCCCCATAGAAAACTCGGACAGGGGAATGAGCAGCGCATTACCACCACCGGCAGCAGTCCCCTTGATATTCATCGTTGGCCCACCTGAAGGCTGGCGGATACAGCCACCCACATTCAGATTTCGCTTGCCCATGCCTTCCATAAGACCACACGCGGTCGTGCTTTTCCCCTCCCCCAGCGGCGTGGGGGTTATGGCGGTTACCTCAATATACTTGCCGTCCGGCTTGTCCTTGAGGCGCTCAATGATTTTCATGAAATCGAGTCTGCATAGTCTCCCGTAAGGAATAATCTCATCTTTTTGCAGATTCAGCCTTTCTCTCCATTCATCAGGGGTTGGCATGTTTTCTTCAGCAGCTTCGGAAATCTGCCAATCCTTCATCTTTACCGCATCGTAAGCCATAGAAACCTCCTATTATTAATTTATCTTTGACTTAATGATTCTCCGTTTCAATTCTTAACGCAGTAGATAGCAAAGCCTGATAGATATCTTTCACCGCCGCAATAATCTGCTGGCTGGAGTCCAGAATGGGAAGATTGGCAAGGTCAGCGTCTACTATTGCCTGGTCATAGGGGATAAAGCCGAGGAATTCAAAGCCGGGTAGGTTAGAAATTAGGAATTCTTTTTCCGACTGGCTTCGGATTTTATTTCCTACCACGGCGATATTTTGCAAACCAATCTCCGCAGCCGACTTCTCGATGCTAAGGGCAGTCTCAATGCTCCGTCTACCCGGTTCGACAACCACAATCAGTTTATCTACTGCCTTGGCTGTTCCCCGCCCCAAGTGCTCTATTCCCGCCTCCATATCCAAGATAACCACTTCATTCCTAGCCACAAGCAGGTGGGCCAGCAAGGCTTTTAGCAAGGCATTCTCGGGGCAATAACAGCCAGTATCACCCTTTTTAATTCTCCCCATCCTCATTAATCTAATTCCGTTTTGTCTCAGGGCATACTTTTCGGGTATGTCATCAACCTTGGGGTTTAATTTAAAATATGGTGCGGATTGGCCAGGTCGCGCTCCGGTTCTTTCTTCAATAAGCTCTTTCATCTCCGATATGGGGGTTACTTCCTCAGCCTGGGGAAAGCCAAGAGTAGCAGCTAGGTTAGCATCGGGGTCAGCATCTATAGCAATAACAGAATAGCCAGACTCAGCGAATATCTTGGAAAGCACAGACGCCAATAAAGTCTTGCCTACTCCACCTTTGCCGCTAATAGCAATCTTCATCAAAATCTTATTTTTGACATAATTAAAGCTGAGACTTTTGGGGAAAGCACTCAGCCTTAATAAACCCGGTTATCGGCGCTTACCCTAGATAGTATATCCTATGCTTGGTGAGAAGTCAAGTAATCTGGTGAGATGATTTGTCAACCCTATCCCCTATTCTACGGTTACACTTTTAGCTAAGTTGCGTGGGAAATCTATAGGGCAGCCCCTCTCTTTGGCAGTATAGTAGGCAAGTAGCTGTAAGGCTACTGTATTAACTACAGGGGAAAATATGGCATCAACTTGCGGCACGGTAATGACCCAATCAGCCAATTCCTCAATAGCCTCGTCCCCCTCTTCAGCCAGCGCTATCACGGGTGACCCTCTAGCCTTGATTTCCTTAATATTGGTCAGCATAGCTTCATAGGTGTTATCCTTAGCTACAATGGCAATGACCGGCGTATCACTGCCCAGTAAGGCAAAGGGACCGTGCTTCATCTCTCCAGCAGCATAGGCTTCGGCGTGAATGTAGGAAATCTCCTTTAGCTTAAGTGCCCCCTCCAGAGCTACCGGAAAGTTTATGCCTCTACCTATGAAGAACACATCCTCATACCCTGACAGATATTTGGCATACTCCATAATCTTAGCTTCATCATCCAATACCTGTTGCACCTTACTCGGCAGTTGCCTTAACTCCACAAGCAGGCTAGCTAACTGTCTAGCATCAGCCTTAGAATATGACATTGCTAGCCAGTATAACACCATTAGCTGAGCCACAAGACTCTTGGTGGCAGCCACACTTATCTCAGGGCCAGCCCGGGTGTAAATAGTCTGGTTGGCAATTCGGCTGGCAGTGCTACCCACCACATTAGTAATGGCTATCACCCGGCACCCTGCCTCCCCTAACCTCTTCATAGCCTTCAGCGTATCGGCCGTCTCACCTGACTGGGTGATAGCCAGGGCAACAGTTCTGGCCAGGGTATAGCTATAGTAGTTGAATTCAGAGGCTATCTCAACCCTCGCCGGAATTCTGAGCAGCTCTTCCACAATATATCTCCCTATCAGGGCAGCATGATAGGAAGTGCCACAGGCTACCATAAGCATGGATTCGACACCTGCGTCTCTCATCACTGTTAAATCGACTACTGGTTCAGTTTCTCGGGTATATTCCCCGAGGGTATTCCGTATCACCCTGGGCTGTTCATGAATCTCCTTGAGCATAAAGTGCTCATAGCCTGCCTTCTGAGCCTCTTCCACACTCCACAAAATCTCATGCTCTTCCCGAGCAACCTCTATGCCGTCTCTTCTAATCTTTATGTCATGTTTGGTAACAACCCCAATATCACCATCCTCTAAGTAGATAACTCTACCGGTATAATCCAGTATCGCCGGCACATCTGAGGCGATAAAGTTCTCTCTATCACCTGTGCCAATAATTAATGGGCTGTCTTTTCTGGCAGCTACCAATTTAGGCTCACCCGCTATCAATACTATGATGGCGTAGGAACCTTCTACATCACGCAAGGCAGCTTCTACCGCCTTTTCTAAACTACCATCATAGTATTTGCCAATGAGGTGGGGTATTACCTCAGTATCTGTTTCAGAAACAAAATTATGCCCCTCACTGGCTAGTCGGCGTTTTAACTCCTGGTAATTACTTATCACCCCATTGTGCACCACAGCAATTTTGCCTGTGCAATCAAGATGAGGATGAGCATTTACCTGAGACGGCTCACCATGAGTTGCCCACCTGGTATGACCAATGCCTGTCGTCCCTTTAAACCTTGGTGATATCTTTCCTAACGCCTCCACCCTGACCGCATCCTTATACACCTTAATGCCACCGACTGCCACAGCTATGCCGCAGGAGTCGTAACCCCGGTACTCTAGCCTCCTTAGGCAATTAAGCAGTATGGACTGAGCTTGTTTATCTCCAATATAGCCTACAATGCCACACATAATTTAGATTGCTGAAAGTCCTTTAAACTTTTCAGTAAAATCTCTCCCTTTCCGCTTCGCTTTTAATCTCCGCTGAAAAACCATGTTTTTCAGTGGTCTTTATACCACAAAGCTCCTATCAGGCAGCTTTCCACTAATCAGCTTCAGCGCTTGAATTTGGCTATAGTTACCTATAATAGCTCCAGCCTGAGCCACCACACTACTCCCCAGCTTACAACCCACACCGAGCATCGCCCCTACATTCACCAGGTGGTATTCACCATCAACCTTGACCTCGGCTTCACCACTACAGGCAGTAAAGTGCCCTTTCATAACACAGCCATCATCAATAACCGAATCCTGCATAATAGACCCCGGTCCGATACTAACATCATCGCCGATAACACTATTTTTTATCTCACTAAATGGCGAAATAACTACGTTGTCACCAATACTGGTAGACGGCAGGAGGTGTACATTGGGACCTATATCGCAATCTTCCCCGATAACTACTGGGCCAACTATGTATGAGTTCGACCGTATCACCGTATCCTTCCCCACCGAGACCAGCCCTTTTACTGAAGCACCCGCCTCAATAGTACCCCCCAAGCTAGCCGGGATTCGGTGGAGAATAGCATCGTTAAGGTTTAATATATCCCACGGGTAGACAACATCAAGCCAGATGCCATCTGTTTCCTGAGCACTAATAGCATGTCCCTGAGCTAGCATACCGTTTAGGACATCAGGAATATCCAACTCAGCGCCAACAAAGTCAAAAATCTCTCGGCTAAAGGCATAAATGCCGGTATTAACTATATTACCTTTAGCCTCTTTGGGTTTTTCCACAATATCCTTCACTACGCCCTTCTCAGTGAGCACCACCCCATATCTCGCCGTGTCATCTACCTTCTTCACCAGCACAGCATTTGGCTTCATCGCAACAAACTGGGCAATGGTATCAGCTTCAATTAGGTTGTCACCAGGCAGAACCAGAAATTCATCCTCGACTACATCTTTAACTTGTGACAGGGCATGAGCTGTCCCTAGTTGTTTTTCTTGTGTTATGTAAACTATTTCAACACCAAACTGCTCCCCGGCGCCCATATAATCAAATACCTGCTCCCTCCTGTAGCCAACCACTATGACAATATGGCGAATGCCATTCTGAGCTAACGACTCAACCACATACTGCAGTATTGGTTTATCGGCTATAGAAAGCATCACCTTTGGCTTGGTAAGTGTAAATGGTCTAAGCCTTTGCCCTTCGCCTGCGGCTAGAATCACTGCCTGCTTCATTGTTCACTCCTAAAATATCTTTGAGTCCGGCGAAATAACCCCACTGACTATAGCCCCTGGTCCAATATGGGTATTATTACCAATCACAGCACCCACGTTAATACAGGCATTAATCCCTGTTTCAACCCTGTCCCCGATTATAGCCCCCAGCTTGCGCCTTTTGGTGTTCTTACCAGCTACCCATATCTCTTTCTCATCAAGCCTAAGATTGGCAATCTTAGTGCCGGCACCTAAATTGCACCCCTCACCAATAATACTATCCCCCACATAGTTATGGTGGGGGATTTTGCTACCACTCATGATTATAGAGTTCTTGACCTCCACAGCACCGCCTATATGACAGCCATCGCCGATAGCAGTATGAGGACGAATATAGCAGCTGGGACCAATTTCACAATCCTGCCCAATCATCACCGGACCAACTATATAGGAGCCTGACCTCACTATCGTACCCTTCCCAATGGCAACCACACCCTTGATTACTACATTCTCTTCTACCTCACCCAGGTTCTGCGACTCAATCCCTGATAGTAGAGATTCATTGGCTGGCAGTAAGTCCCACGGATAGCTACAATCGAGCCAGTAGTCGATTTTCTGATATGAAACACGCTGTCCCTGGTCTATCAACAACTGCAGGGAATCGGTTATCTCATACTCCCCCCGCGGCGATTTTGACGTCTGAGATATGGCGGCAAATATATCCGAGGTGAACAGATATAGACCAGCATTTGCCATATAACAAGGGAGCTTCTCTACCTTCTCATAAATATGAACTACCTTGCCTTCCCCCAATTCAACCAAGCCTAAATCCTCAGCATCCTTAACCTCAACCACACTTATGGTATTATCGCTCCCTTTGGCTAAGCTACCGATGTCCTTTTGGTCAACAACAATATCCCCGTTTATCATTAAGAAATCCCCATCTACCAAGCCCTCAACCATTCTAAGCGCATCAGCCGTGCCCAATTGCTTACGCTGGGTACAATAGTCTATGCTTACCCGCCATTTGTCACCACTGCCAAAATAATGTCGCACCTGCTCATCGTGATAGCCAACGATGAAAATAAACTCACTAACACCAGCCTTCCCAGCCTCAATGAGCAAATGCTCCAGGATAGGCTTATTGGCTATAGGTAGCATTACCTTAGGTCTGGTATAGGTGAGAGGACGCATCCGGCTCCCTTCACCAGCAGCTAAAATAACTGCCTTCACCCTATTCCTCCTTACTTCCCTTCATGCACCCCTTGATTGCCTTAACACCACTGTCATATAGTTGATGCACCCGTGCCTCGCTCATTGCCTCAGCCGTTACCCTTATCTTGGGCTCAGTGCCTGAGACTCTAATTAGCAGCCAACCATCTTCAAAGCTCAGTTTAATGCCATCAATACTGCTTACCGATAATGGCTCCATAGCCAAGAGTTGTCTTTCCATATCAGACACCACGACTCCTTTATTAGTGACGCTGCCCCGGAGAAGCGGGTAACAGGGTATGCTATCAACTAATTGTGATAGCTTTTGATGGCTAGCTATAGCTACCAGTCGGGCGGCAGCATAAATGCCATCGGGACACAGCGAGCTAGTAGGGAAAATCCAGCTTCCTGACGGTTCACCACCGAAATCCCCACCCTTCTTGAGTTCCTCAGAGACGCAGGTATCTCCAACCGGGGTTCGGATAATACTGAAACCCATTTCATCAATTACCATAGAGGCATCTATGGTAGTAACTACCTCTTTTGCCCCTGCCTGCTGAGCGAAAAGTACCAACAGCTTATCTCCCGGTATGAACCTGCCATTATCATCTACCGCCATCATACGGTCAGCATCCCCGTCATGGGCAATACCTAAATCAGCACCAAGCTCCCTTGTTGCCCGTATTAGCTCCTCTAGATTGGCCTCGGTTGGCTCAATAGCGTGGGGAAAGAAGCCACTGGGGTGACAATTTAGAGCTACCACTTCACAGCCCATCCTCCTTAATAATTGAGGAGTAATCACTGAAGCAGCACCACAACCACAGTCTACCACTACCTTAAGTTTTGATTCACCGGGAAAATCTTGCAGTATGCGCTCAATATGCTTCTCAACAGCTCCATTATGAACGCTACTGGTCTTAATCTCACTCCATAGGGCGACAGAAAGAGAGTCACTTAGAATCATGTCTTCTATCTGCTCTCGCTGATTAGCATCAAAGGCAGAGCCATCCGGGTTCAGAAGCTTTATACCGTTATATTCAGGAGGGTTGTGCGAAGCAGTAATCATTGCCCCGGCACCAAATTCCCCGGCAGCCAGAGCCAGCGTTGGCGTGGGCATGACTCCAGCATCGCCACACTCTGAGCCAGCCGCCAGTAACCCGGAGATGAAGGCATGTTTTACAGCGTTGCTAGAAGTTCTGGTATCACAGCCCACTACTACATTGTCATAGGTTTTACCTACCGCCAGACCAGCCTTCAGCGCCAACTCAACCAGGCTCTTATCGGCAACCCTCCGTATCCCAGACGTACCAAATAATCCCATGATGGATTGATTTTAACCCTCGTGTATCTAGATGTCAATTTAGCGGATTTCACCGAACATCCACCCAAAGGTAAAGCCCCTGATAAACCTCACTCTGCCCCTGCTTATACAATAAGAACTCTACCTTTTGCTTATCCCCTACCCTAGCTGGAGTAAAACCTACTATCTCCTCCCACTTCTCGCCACGCTCGAGCGTTACCGGTCCCACCTCGTTATTTATAACTCCATCTATCCTTATCTCCAGCCGGTAGGTTACTATCTCATCTTCCCGGTTGATAATGCCCACCACAACCTTCCCCTCCTCTCCCACCATCAGCAGACGAGGATAGTCTTTAGCCTCACCACTTAAGCCCAGGAGGTAAAATTCGGTAAACCTCTCCCCTGCATGGGGTGTAGCTATAACATAACCTAGCGTGCCTAAGGCACCCAAGACAGCGAGTGCCAAAATACTGGACAGCACCCTGCTCCAGACACTCCCACCCCAACCCGGTACCGTTAGATGAAATTTAATCCCATGCTTCCATACCCAGCTTTCAATGAACAGCGCCAAGGCTAAAAGAAACCCCGTAGCTAGTGCAGATAATACTACGATTAGCGCTGGATGCATTTCCTTCCTATCCCCGCTCTAAAAAAACAAAAACCATTTACCTTACTCAATCTTGAAGTATAATGCAACCTACCTGTAAAGACAACAATTAAGACCATTTAGTGACCTATCCCCCTGACCTCCTCCCTTTAACAAGGGAAGGGAGATGTAAGTAAGAGAGGGAGATTAAGGGGGTGAGGTTAATAAACAATCTCAATAATGGGGTCTTTTCTTTTGACCATAAGCAGGTTTGATGATAGAATTAGAAAAGAGTCTGTTGGCTGGCTAAGGAGAATTAGCAATGTCAGGACATTCTAAGTGGGCTTCAATTAAGCATCAGAAGGGGGTAACTGACGCCAGGCGAGGTCAACTTTTTACCAAACTGACCCGAGAGATTATAGTGGCCGTGCGCCAGGGAGGGAGCAACCCCGACACAAATTTTCGGCTGCGGTTAGCTGTACAGAAAGCCCGTGATAGCAACATGCCACTGGAGAATATAGAAAGGGCAATTAAGCGAGGTAGCGGTGAGCTAGAGGGGGTTACCCTGGTAGAAATGGTTCTTGAAGGTTATGGGCCCAGTGGGGTGGCTATTCTGGTGCAAGCTCTAAGTGATAACCGCAATCGAACCTTACAGGATGTTCGGAACATATTTGCGCGCCACGGCGGGAACCTGGGAGAAAGTGGTTGTGTAGCCTGGCTTTTTGACTCAAAAGGACTGATTATGGTAGAGACCAATAATTTAGATACCGAGGAATTAGCCCTGCAGGCTATTGATGCCGGTGCTGATGATGTTAACGCAGAGACTGATTGTGTGGAGATTTATACCAAGCCTGAGGAACTTGAGACAGTTAGAGCCGCACTGGAGCAAGACAATATACCCATAGCCTCGGCTGAGCTGTCCATGGCGCCCAAGACTACCCTTGAGCTTGAAGAAAAGGCAGCCCTACAAACACTAAAGCTGCTACATAAATTAGAGGAACTGGACGAAGTCCAGCATGTATCCAGTAATGTCGATTTCACCGATTCTGTTCTAGAGAAGTATCAAGCGCAAGTTTAATGTTATTTTGCGCTCTCACCCTCTCTTCATACCAGACAGTTTAAGCTTAATGATGAGAATCTTAGGTATTGACCCAGGCACAATAGCTATGGGCTACGGGGTGATAGAGACTAGAGATGATAAAGTAACCCTGATTGATTGTGGTGCCCTAACCACTCCAGCGCGCTCCCCAATTGGGGAGCGCTTGAGCTATTTGTATAACCAGCTCCTGGAAATCGTCTCACGCTATCAGCCTGACGCGGTAGCCATAGAGCAACCTTTTATGGCGAAAAATCCAAAAACGGCACTGGCAATAGGCAAGGCTCAGGCAGTAGCTATCCTGGCAGCGGCTAATAAGGGTGTCCCAACCTATGAATATACCCCAACCCGGATAAAGCAGATAGTAGCCAATTACGGAGCCAGTTCAAAGGAGCAGATTCAGGAGATGGTCAGGCTTCAGCTTGGGCTATCTCAGGTTCCACAACCAAACGATGCTGCTGACGCCCTGGCGGTAGCTCTCTGTCACCTTAGTGAGATACACCTGAGCAATCTGCTGGCCAAGCAGCAATGAAGGAGAGAAAATGATAGGCAGTCTTCACGGCAGATTAGAATCATTAGGTAGTGACTGGGCAATTATCAATGTTAATGGAATAGGTCTTCAGGTATATATGCCTACCTCTACCCTGAGCACACTGGGCACCATCGGCGAGGAGGTGCACCTGCAGACTCATCTTGTGATGAGGGAGGATAGTGCCACCCTCTATGGCTTTACCACAGCCGAGGAGCTTGAGCTCTTTCAAACCCTGATTGGTGTATCCGGGTTAGGTCCTAAGCTAGGACTGGCTATGCTCTCGGCGATGAATGTGGAGCAAGTGAGTATAGCTATTGCTACCGGTAGTGTTGACCTGCTGACGGTAATCCCGGGAATAGGCAAAAAGATGGCGGAACGCCTCATCCTGGAGCTTAAAGATAAAATAGGTGCCGGCTTGATAGCCACCCCGGCGGCTCAACTGGCTCAGGAAAACGCCGATGTCATAGCCGCCCTGACCTCTCTGGGCTACTCGGTTTCTGAAGCCAGCCGTGCCGTAACCACCCTGCCCCCCTCCTCAGACCTGAGCCTTGAGGAAAGAATTAAGCTGGCGCTACAGTTTTTCACTACTAAGTAAATGGAGGTCGTTTATTAAGGGTAGATTGAAGGGGCGAAGCCCCTTCAAAACCTACATTTTCCCCTCTCCTTTGAAGGAGAGGGGAATAAAGGGGGTGAGGCTTCGCCCTAGAGGGCTCAAGCCCGAAGGGTTGATAAACAATCTCATAAGAGGAGAGTATCGTGGAAATTGCTTTATATGTAATAATTTTTGCCTTATTGGTGGTAATCCTGGTGCTAGTTCTCAGACCGAGGAAGATAAAGGTTCCGGCTATAGAAGAGCTGGAAGCCAAGCTCAGGTTTGCTTTAGCTTCAGCCGACTCGGTCAGGGAGATTCAAAATATCCTGGAAGATTTGCCTCA
>CAZMUD010000006.1:0-25599 GCA_964569715.1 uncultured Dehalococcoidales bacterium
TGTTGGCTTTATTTTCTTAACCTTTGTCCCCGGTATTCTTATCCTCAGAATCCTCAAAGTCCACAACATAAGCACAGCAGAAAGTCTCGTTTATTCAGTTGGTCTAAGTCTTGCCTTCGTTATGTTCTTAGGATTCTTTGTGAACATGCTTTACCCCCTTATCGGTGTTTCCAAGCCGATTTCCCTTTATCCGGTGATAACTGCCATAACTTTCGTCATATTGATATTGTGCGCTATAGCCTACCTACGAGATAAAGATTTTCTAGCGCCAAAACAAACTGGCTCGCTCCCTTTATTCTCGCCACCCTATTTATTCCTTATTTTGCTGCCTCTTCTGGCTATCCTAGGGGCACTTCTAGTCAACTACCATCAAAATAACATCCTGTTGCTTATCTTCATAGGTGCCGCGGCGGTTACTGTCGCATTAGTAGCCTTTGACAAATTTATCCCGGAAAAGGCGTATCCGCTGGCAATAGTAATGATAGCTATTGCTCTCCTGTATCAGACGACAGCGACGCTAGCCTCTTCATTTCTGGCGGGGTATGATATCCAGGCTGAATACCTCGTTCAGGGCTGGGTGCACCAAAGCGGCTACTGGACTCCGACAATACCAGGCAACTTAAATACAGCCCTCAGCCTTATGATATTATGCCCGATATATTCTTTTATACTTAATATGGAGGCAGTGTGGGTATTTAAGATTATATATCCGCTCTTTTTCTGCCTGGTGCCTTTAGCCCTATTCCAGGCTTACTGCGAGCAACTTGGTAGCAAAAGAGCCTTCTTTTCTGTCCTTTTCTTTATGTCAGTAATCTACTTCTGTGGCGTCGGAAACAGGATGATGATTGCCGAATTATTTTTCGCGCTGCTCATATTGCTGATGGTGGACAGGAGGCTGCCCCCGATACAGAAATCAGCTCTAGCTATAATATGTGTTATGGCGCTTCCAATTTCTTATTATGGGTTAGCCTATATTTGCCTCTTCCTTTTTGCTGCCAGTTGGCTCTTATTAGCTCTCATGAAAAATAAGACAGCGATACACTGGTGGACAAAACTAACGGCAAGATTTGGCGGCTCACCGGCAAACCCAGGATTAGTAGCCTCAACTCCAGAGCCACCCCCCATTACCTCTATACTCACCGGCACTCTTGTTACTTTATATATTGTGTTTGCCCTAGGTTGGTACATGTATACCGCCGGGGTAATAATTACTTCACTTGTAAACATCGGGCAGCATGTAGTTAGCAATATCGGCGAGTTCTTTAATCCACTGGCAAGGGAATCTCTGGTGGTAACAGCCGTCGGTGCTGACTTTGCGTCAGCATCGGTATCCACTTTGGGGAGAACTTTTAGGGTCTTCCAGTATATCACTCAGATTTTTATTATTACTGGCTTTATCAGGCTGTTGCTTAAACCCAGGGGGCTCAAATTCAGGGCAGAGTATGTTGCCCTGACCATGGTAAGCGCTCTATTTTTGTTCTTCCTTATAGTCTTACCCTATTTCTCAAGCCATCTGGAAGTGGAGAGAGGATATCACTTTTGTCTCTTTCTCCTGTCACCGCTGTGCGTCTTAGGCGGCGAGGCTATCTGGCAAAGCCTGTCCCGGCTATTCAAAGCCGGTTCATCACGGCTGAAATTCAAAGGATGGCTAGTATTACCATTTAGCTTCAGCAATCCCAGTTCAAATTATTTGAAGTTCCTGGCCCTGGGGGTGCTCATACCCTATTTCTTATTCAATACTGGCTTTATCTTTGAAATTGCCCGGAGCGAGCTATATAATGTTGTCGATACACCCTCTTCCGGCGCTTTGAGTGGCTACCGACTGGATGTGAAAGTTTGTAACCACCGAGAACATGCTGCGATGGAGTGGTTACCAGGTGTAGTTGGTAAGAAGCTCACAATATATGCTGATGAGTACGGTAAATTAAAATATACTGTTTCTCTTTATGGTCGGTTTAGAGGATTTCCATCTGATGCCAAGCAAATGCCAGAAAATGCCTACATTTTCCTTGGGACATGGAACATAGACAAGAACGAAGTAGCCGTTATAATTGGCCGCAGCGAACACAGAAAGTTTGTTCATATCAGCTTGGATGCTCTTCCAGAATTATCCAGGTTAATAAACAGCAAAAATCTAATCTATAATAACGGTGGGGCTCATGTGCTGGGACCCTAGCCAAGGGACATAAAGCGATGGCTGGGAAAGAGAAGGCCATGGAAGTAATAAAACCTAATATTCTATACTTTGGTCCTCGCGGACTACAGGGAGGCATTGGGGGGTCGGCTCGGCTTAAAAATATGCTGGACATTTTGGGACAGCTCCAAGCCAATACGCAGCTGATTTCCTATTTACCAGGAGAGAAATTCAGGGTGAAACATAAGCAAATAAACAATCATTTAAATACGACCATCATCTCTGTAAGAAGGTCATCTCCCAAAATTCTTAAGGCATTTGCCCTGCTGCCAATTCTTATATTCGGATTAAGGTATGTTAAGAAAAGCAATATTATCTTTGCTCACTCACCAGGTATAGTATATGGTTTTCCTGCGCTCATACTGGCCAAAACATTCGGCAAGCCTTTGCTTATCGACCATATGGACATTAAAGACCCCGACACACCTGGATTTATCTATAGTAGCGTATTAAGAAATTCAGATACTGTTTTCGCAATAAGCCGATTTTTAGAAGAGGAAGTCAAGGAGATAGGTTGCCGAAGTGCTGTATATGTTCCTATTTTTATAGATGAAGGTGTCTTTCAAAAAGACCCTTCGGAAAGGGTAAAAATAAGAAAAAAACTGAATATAGATAGTAACGAGGTTGTGATTGGATATGCCGGTGCCTTCTCATTTGATGAAGGGTTGTCATTGCTCCTTAAAGCATTTAAGAGCTTGTCTCGTAGATATGAGAATATTAAATTGGTCCTAGTTGGTGGGGGAAGCGTACCAGGTTCAGATAATATACCACAACTTATAAGTGAACTGGCGCTCAAGGAAAGGGTTATTCTCATCCCTCCGCAACCTTATGAACTGATGCCCGGGTACCTCTCAGCATTTGATATTGCGTGTTCACCAAAATTTGATTGCCCAGCGAATAGAGCAGCTAACCCGATAAAAATTTATGAGTATATGTCAATGGCTCTACCTACAGTTGCATCGGCGGTGGGTGAAACCTCAAACACTATAGAAAATGGGTATGACGGATTTTTGGTTAAACCGGGAGATGAAAAGGACTTAGAAGCAACCTTAGACCATGTTATACAAAATCTGGATTCTGCAAAAGAGGCAGGAGAAAAAGCGAGGAAAAAAATTCTTAAGAATTATACCCAACAGGTGATGTTAAAGAAAATTAGGCAAGCACTTAGAGAGCTTGGTATTAAAACAATTCGGACAAGCGGTTAACATATTTTGGAGGAGGTAATAGTGTCTGATAAGGTTAGAGTTGGAATAGTGGGCTGGGTCTCGTAGCTGAGGGACAACATATACCAAGCTTTATGAGATTAAAGAGGAAGGTCGTTCTCCAAGCCGTTTGTGACAAAAATGAAAATCTGCTTCATTGCTGACGCTAATAGTATTCACGCCCGGCGTTGGGTTGAGTATTTCTGTAAACCAGGGAATGAAGTTTTCATTCTTTCCACTACAAGGAACCCTAGACCTCTAGAGGGTGCCGTGGTTTACGACCTCTATACAGGCAAGCCAGTGGTGCCACAGGCTGAAAATATCACTGTCATCAGCAAATGGTCTTTAAGGTCGTTACTAAAGCGGGTTCTCAGTACCAGGATAGGAAGCTCTCTCATTCTTAATAAGTTTACCTCAGGAATTATCTTACTTTATCGGACCTTCCGCCTTGCCGGTAAAGCCAGCGCTATTGTGAAAAAAATGCAGCCAGATTTACTCCACTGCTTGAGATTTCCTATCGAGGGCTATATCGGAGGGTTGATTGGATACCGCCCTTTGGTCATTTCCAGCTGGGGAAGTGATTTCGTCTTTTTTGCCAATAAATATTTCCTCCTTCGTTGGCTGACCAAAAATGCCATACGGCAGGTTGATGCCTATATCCCTGACACCACTCGCGACAAACATATCGCTGTGCTTTACGGATTTTCACCGGGCAAACCAACGCTTGTCTTGCCAGTAACTGGCGGCCTCAAGTTGGATGAATTCCCTCCGTATCGTATGCCTAGGGATAATATGCACCGAAAGAAAATTGGAGTCGACCCGGATACGAACTTACTGATTATGACGCGTCGTTTTAAATCTCCTTTCGCCAACACCCAAGCCTTAATTGAAGCAATGCCACAAATTACAAAAGTATTCCACAATACCCTTTGTGTATTAGTTGGCGACATACCCTCTCCAGGGTATTTACAGTTAAGGAGCTTAGCCAAGAAATTAGGAATTGGAGAGTATGTCCGCTTCATAAATTGGCTGGGATACAGTGACTTTGTAAATTACCTAGCTGCTTCAGACATAATGGTTTCGGTTGGTTTGTATGATGGGTGCCCTGTGTCCATGCTGGAAGGCATGGTCTGTGGAGTAATTCCGGTTATGAGTAATGATTTTCCTATACGAGAATGGATCACCGATAACTGGAATGGGTATCTTTTCGATCCTAGAGACCCAGAAAGTATCGCCCAAGCCATTGTCAGGGCTTTAAAAAATAAAGATAGCTTTGAGACGATGAGAAAAAGAAATTGGGATATACTGGCGGAAAGGGCAGATTACTATAGAAATATGAAAATTGCCGAGGAACTTTACCATAAACTAGTACAGGACACACCTGCGGGGAAATCTAACCGGACTTAATTATCAACGAGTATAATTCCTTCTTTCACTTATCCGGATGCTTGGCAAAACAATATACTGAATTGCGTAAATTCGGGACAAGAGCTTCAATTAACATACTTGTTCTAATAGCAAGTCCAGCCAGCAAAAATGTGAAGTAATTTCCTTGCTTCCTCTTGAGATTGTGAATAGCTATCCTGGGTGATGATTTTAATTCAATATGAATATCCTCAAATCCGGTCATTTCAAGAAGTCTCAAATATTCCTGTGGTGAATATTCTCTATAGTGGCTGAAGTATTTGTCTTGACACCACAAGTTAAAAGGAATATATGGGTGTTTCCCCATTAATAGTCCCTGTCTTTTAACCAGGGAAATTGCATTAGGTCCACCGAGGCATATGTATCTATTTTTCTTCAATACCCGGTATATTTCCCGGAGTTGTTTGATGGGATGGGTTGGCAAATGCTCCATGACATCGAAGGAGGTTACTATATCGAAAGATTCATCTTCATAAGGCAGCCTCGGCTTTTTCACAAAGTCCTGCTTAACGACATTAATATTAGAACTGCTAAGCAGAGGTAAAGCTGACTTGCAATCACCCATAATATTGTCTGTTGTATATTCTTCAAACCGATCAATCAAGCACAATTGATATTTCGGGTTGAGTCTTGAAAGAACAAGCAGGTTTACCCCAACTCCTCCACCGCAATCTAGGATTTTAGCTGTTTCACTACATCTCTGGATAATTTGGCTAACCTCGTAAAGGTGTTTACCTTTATTCGCAAACAAAAGTGTTTCCTGCACTTCGCTTGGAAATAGGGAAACTACATCCTCATAAACTTTGGCAATCGTTTGGTTCTTTTGGTTCATTCCCTTTTCTGCCCTACTGAGCCTAATTATGGCTTTTATCTATATGCTACCTTGGCTCAGCCTTTTTATTTTCGCAAAACCTTTGTAAGCCGTCTCGGAGGTTGGGTAGCTCTCGGCCAAAGATGCCCTTGAACTTCTCTGTTGACAGGGACAAGTCCTGTTGACGTCTGGCTTTAAAAGTGACTTCTGCTATCTTACCATGGCGAATTGGCGCAGGGCTGAAATTAAATATCTCGGCCAAGGCTATCCCAAAATCGTACTTCGAACATCGTTCCGAGCCGGCAATATTGAGCACTCCCCTAAAATCGGATTTAGCCACTACCTCAAGTGCTTCGGCAAGATGGGTTACTTCCATAGGGGTAAAATAATAGTCAGTGAAAAGAGTTATGGTTGTCTGCTCCTTTAAGCTATTGAATACCCATTCGCTAAAGGTAGGTGGGTGATGCTCGGGACTCCAGCCATAGAAATTAGTCCGCACGATAACCGCGTTGTCGTGTGCCGCTAGAATTCTTTCTTCCGCCTCCAGTTTCATTTTACCATACACATTCACCGGTGCTGGCGGGTCATCTTCCGAATACATTGAGCCAGTGCCATCAAAGAGGTGATCCGTGGAAATGTGAATTAAACGTATCCTGTGACGCTGGGCAAACCTTGCCAAATTCTCGGCTGTTTGTACTATTATAGAGTATGCCAGTCGGGGCTCTTCTTCGCAATTGTCCAAGTTGGCTAGCCCCACCGTGTTAACAATGATTTCAGGCTTAACCGTTGATAAAAGCTGCTCAGCAAAACCAGCCTCGAGTAAGTCCCCCCTAACAAAATTCTTGAGTTCAGAAGAATAAGAGGAGTGGCAGGAGGTGGCAAAAACCTCGTGGTCATTTTTTGCCGAGAAGAACCTGGCTAAATTAGAGCCTAAAAGTCCATTTGAGCCGGTTATAAGTATCCTCATCATTTCGACTACTTATGGTTTGGCTGGTCCTAGATACCGTCAGAATCTCCCATGGTGAAATGCCACTTATAGGCTTTGTTAAGAATTTTATTGCCAAGTTGGCTCTTATAGCATATTAGCGGAATCTTCGTCCAGGGCAAGAATCCCAGCCTAACCAAGTTTTTATAGTAAAAATTTCCCTTCACTGCCCAAGTAGAGATAATGTCAACCTTGTTACTCCGAAACACCTCAAGTAAAGCGACAACTAATCTATTGAACACCCTGCGGTTATTTTCAAGGGTTAGAAAATCGACCATAAAACCAACCCTTCTATCCTCCATATCACTGATTCTGGCTATCATGTAGCCTGAGACTTCTCCCTCCTTGCTTCTGGCAATCAGAATTAAGTAGCGATTAGGAGCAGATACGTACCTCCACTCCAGGTACTTCTTATCCCGTACTAGTATAACATCATAGTCTGCGCCAACCCTCTCCCACAATTTTTCTACATCCTCAGGAAATGACGAGACCTGAGAGACAGCTAGGTTGCTTTTGTTAACTCCAATAGTGGCGAGTTTGAAAATGACCCGGGAGATAATTTCTAAGAGGGGAGAAAGAATCCTAGCGACTAAAGAGCTTTTTAGTTTTTGACTAAGGATTTTTTTCATATTCAGTGGCCTGCCTAAATAGTACAACCTTGGTGAGGTTATCTGCCCATAACCTAACTTGTTTATATAGCCAGGCAGTGAATTGGTATTTGGGAAGCCGTAAATGAAATCTATCCCTTTCTTGAGAGCCTCTGATGTGGTACTTTTGACCAGAGAAGTGAATATGCCTTTCCCCTGATGCTCGGCAAGAGTAAAAGTATCCCCGGTTTCAGCCGCAAGTATTGTTCCCCCCAATATCTTCATCTTTTTTGGCGTCATGCTGGCCGTAGCCACAATTCTGTCACCATCTTCAGCCAGCCATATATATCCCGGCTCCGCCGGGTTATCACAGCATTTCCACTTATGATACTCAGGCTCCTCAACCTTCACCAGCCGACTTGCCGGAAAGCTCCTGCGGAATTCGGTGATTCTTGGAATATCGCTATAATTAAACCTTCTTAAGCGCCATCCCTTTGCCATCAGCGTTCCCTTCCTATTGAGAATATCCGCCGTAAAAATTGCTGAAAACCCAGTCGATATCTCTCCCAATCGTAAGCCCCTCTCACTTTGTTCTTAAACCTGAGAAATGAGTCACACCCTTCGAAGGCGACCCGGCTGAGTTCGAAAAAATCACTTTTTATAGTATTACCAGGACCCATTCCGTCCAAAGCCACTCTGTAGCCTACAGCTTTAACCAGACTTTTGACTGTTTCATTCAACTCGCCATAAGGATAGCTGAAACTTATTACCGGCTTGGATAATATCTCTTCCAGGCGCTGTTTGGAACCCTTTAGCTCTTCACTAGCCACACTTTCCTCAACCTGAGTCAGAGCAGGGTGGCTCTTAGTATGGGAACCAAATGAGAAGCCGCCGTCGCTCATGGTGAGGAGCATCTCCCGGGTAAGCGGTAGCCAATCCTCCTTGTTTTCTTGAAATTGGGCAAGCAATTGCTCGTCCCATTCTAACCACTGAAACGGTTCCTCGCTATCTATATAATCGGAAACTATGAAAAAAGTCGCCTTAAAATTATATTTTTCCAAGACAGGGAACGCATTGATGTAATTCTCCATGTAGCCATCGTCAAAGGTAATGATTACCGATTTCGGCGGCGGCTTAATCTTCTTTTCCTTGTAGGCTACGAATTGGTCTAGCGTTATCACATTAAACTTATTGCGAAACAGGTATTCCATTTGTAGGGCGAATGAGGCTGGAGGAACAGCATGGTCATGGTACTTGTTTGGTGGCAAATCACATACCTTGTGATAAAGCAGGATACAGACCTTTTTCCTCCCGATTAAGGCATATAGAGGAAAATTTATAATAGCCCTCAGGCAATCAACAATAGAATCGTGCAATAGTTTTCAGTCTCCCCCTACCTCAGTCTCAATGTCTGATATCCGACTATGGTCGAAAGTCCCCAGCCAGATATTTATCCTAACCTTTGAACCTAGCATCCGGCTAGTATCAAAAAAGTGACCGAACTCATAAATGCTGAGGGAATCGTGATAATGAGGTTTTTGAGCATCATGAAGCAACACCACACCACCCGGGGCAAGAACTTTAGCGGCGATACGGAGACACCGCCGCCGGAATCTTCCGTCGACAATAATGACATCAAACCCCTTTGTTCCTGCAAGTCGTTTTGGATACTCCACATACTCAGTGGCTTCGGGGCTACAAACTTCCTCCGGGGCTTTCTTCTTCTCCCAGGACCATCCAGGGAGTTCCCAAAAGGCGGGAAACTCTGAGAGGTGAAGATGCACTCTGTCATTAAGCCGGTAACGAGTGACTAAACTGGTAATATGTTCCTGCCACTTTCGCGAATTATCAATAGATTGCCATTCAAAGTCAGCACCGATTGAAATCAAATACCGGCTATAATATACAGTACTGTATCCCGCACCCCATTCAAAGACACGCAAATTCTTGCCAGCATATAGCTGGAAGGCCCTCTTAAATATCCTCCTGTCCACCGCAGTTTGTTCAGGGAGGAGCCGTTTTTCCCTGTAATAATGGCCCAGCCGATACAATAATGTATCCTTAATGCTCACTATTCCCCGATATGTTTGTGATAGTGTTATCATATTTTTATCCACACTCGGTTCCTACATTTTGGAAGTGGGATAGACAGCGAACATTTGGATGAATGAAGCAAACCGTAAACAAGCGGCTAGACGTTGTGCCTTGATAAATCATTCCAAATTACCCAATACATTTCCCCCCGTTGCCCATCCTTTATGGCTCAGCCTAAAAAACCTATATAATCTATACAATACACTTGCCATCGCTCCTCTGCCAGGAAAATTCGGTATTTTGCTCACAAGCGGAACATTTCTCTCAATACAACGCTTAAACAGTTGGATTTCATTATTATTGAATAGATCACTTTTTTGATTAAATATTTCAAAGGCATAGTCGAGATACCCATACAGAATACAAATCGAAACGGCCCTCAGGACTTTGGACTTCTTCAACACGTCATCCTCAAACATATCCAAAGTGTTTTCAAAACTATTAGCCTCTCTCATGTATAGAGCGTCTGCAAAAATTATCTGGCCTTGTAGCTTACCGTATTTCTTCCCAGCATTTCTTTTCCAATAGTAGGGCTTCAGGTCAAACAGTTGGAATCCGAATTCCCTAACAAATCTATCTATGTCGGAGAAAAGGGGTTGGTTCTGATACAACTCGACGAATTCTACTTCAATCTCTAAACCAAAAACATCGTTAAGTGTTCTTGTCGCCCCTTCCAAAATCAATAACTCACTGCCTTGAGTATCCAGTTTTATGAAATCAACATCTTCAATTTGATGTTGCTGAAATTGGTTATCTAAAGTATCAGCCTTTATTTTCATAGTTTCAAGGATATCAAATCTCTCTACTTCAGGAAATTTGTCTAGGAGGGATCGATTGGGAAGAAGTAGGGACGAAACCCCTTGTTTTCTTGCCATGTGAAAATCAAGGGGTGCCTTCTCTTTATAGAGTGCAGTATTCAAATACTTTATCTTAGAGGTTTGACCTTTTACCAAATTAATGAATGCTCGTTCATCAGGTTCAAAAGCGATGACTTGAAGATATCTTTCACCGCCCTTCCAATTATTTTTTAGACCGCCACTTGCCCCAATATCGACCAACCTAATTGGGTATTGCTGGTAATAGTTATAGAATGCCGGGTCAATAAAGATGTTCATTTTAACTTCCTCTTTCGTTGCGAAGCGAATCAAGCAGATTTTCTACTGCTTCCACTTCCATCTGGGTCCTTGTTTCCCGTGTAAATGTGGCGACATGTGGTGTCAAGATAACATTTTCAAGCTCACACAGAGGCCCATTATAGGGTTCTTTGACAAAAACATCCAAAGCGGCACCAGCCAGGTGCTTCGATTTTAAGGCGTCATACAGCGCCGGCTCATCAATCACCTTCCCCCTTGAGAGATTAACCAGAAATGAACCCTTCTTCATACTCAAGATGGCTTCCCTACCCAGAACAAATTCCTTCCCTTCTAAGGGAGAGATATGAATAGTCAAGATATCACACATTTCAATCAATTCATTCGTTGACAAAATGCTCACCCCGTGTCTTTCCGCCCAGGCTTTGTCGGGAAACAAATCGGCTCCGTAAACTACCGCTCCCAAAGGAACCAGAAGTTCGGCCACCTGCCGCCCGATTCTTCCCAGTCCCAGAACGCCCACCTTTTTCCCGTGCAGTAAATACCCGATTTCCCTGTTCCAAAGTCTCTTTTTCATCAGCTCATTATGAAAGGAAATCTTTCGGAGCAAATCCAGAATCAAGGCAATTGTCATTTCGGCTACGGCTGTAACCGGGGCATCCGGGGTATTTCTTACTAGTATTGCCAGTTCCTTAGCTTTCTTAAGTGAGATATTGTCAATGCCGGTCCCCAATCGGCTGATACAGCGGAGACTTGGCAATAGGGCTAGAACATGGTCATCATAGGTCTCAAGTCCAGCGAGGATGCCGTCACAATCTTTGCCCAGCTCAAGTATTTCCTTGGCTTTCAGGCGGCGCCCATAAGGATTCAAAACATACTCAAAGTCGCTCTCATCCAGAAGCCTGACCGGCTTATCATCATACTCGCCAAAACTGGCTGATGCTACTAGTATCTTCTTTTTCATAAATTGATGAGCCTTGAATAATATCCTTTCTGTATTTCATCACTGGCTAGGAGCTTCTCAACCCTTGTAATATCACTCAGAATATCTACACCTATACTGACATAGGGAGTAACAACTCCTAGAATTTTATATCCGTGCTCCAAAATTCTTAGCATATCTACAGATTCAGCTTTCTCCAGGGGGGTTGGAGCTAACCATGAGTATCGATGCAGAAAATCCTTTCGGAAAGCCATTACTCCAGACTGTTTATAGAGCGGATAATTCTCATTTGTTTTAAAATGGGGGATAGGTGAACGGGAAAAATACATTATCCAGTTGTTCTGGTCAAGAACAACCTTAACTACGTTGACATCACTGAGTTCAGAGAGGTCAGTAATCGGATATACTATACAAGTGCATAATACGTCGTCTCTTTCTGCCAATGGCTGCACGGCGGCGTTGACTACCTGGGGTAAAAGTAGTGGTTCGTCACCCTGGACATTAACCACTATATCTGTATCCAGTTTAGCTGCCGCTTCCTCTACCCTGTCAGTGCATCTTTCGTGAGTATCGGCCGTCATAATAACCCTGCCGCCATATGACTCTACGGCTTCCCTAATCTCTTCATCACAGGTAGCCACGTAAACGTCATCAACCAAATCACAAAAAGAGGCTCTCCTCCGCACATGCTCAATCATGGGCAGGTCCAGTATCTTTACCAGTGGTTTCCCGGGAAACCGCGAAGACCTCATCCTGGCCGGGATAATTACGGTAATTTTCTTCTTAGGCATAAAGTTCTTTATTATATTAACTGACCAGATTTCGTCTACTTTTGATGCCGACTTACTTCTTTTTTATAGCGATATAGCCGGCGAAATTGTACCATTGAAAGAACTTTTCCACGACGCCAAACTTACTTCGCTGGAAAAACTCCATATTTTCGCTATCACGATACGGCACCAGAACGTTTTCCAGCGTTTCCCGCTTGCTCCTTATCTCCATCTCCGAATAGCCCTGCCGGCGCTTCATATCATAGTACAACTCAATAAATATTCGGTTAACATCCGAAGAGTCCACCAAGATTTTCTCGCAGGCAATAAATACTCCGTTCTCATTAAGGCCCTCATAAATTCGCTGCAATAGTATATCCCGGTTTAATGGCCGGATAAACTGCAACGTCCATAATGATATAATGAAAGAGGCATTCTCAAATTCGAAGGGCATGTTGAGGTCTGTATTGATAAAACTGCAACGTTTTTCTTCTTTCAACTCTGTCTTTATACGTTCTTCCACCCTCTTCAACATTGGCTCTGAATTATCGATACCGATGAACTTTACGGAAGGGTCGCTAACCGCCCGGCATAACGAGACAATGGTCGTGCCCGTGGAACACCCCAAGTCATACATATTAGTTGACGGTTGAATAAATGTCTTGCCTAATTCAGTAATCATGCGCTGGATTTCCTGGTAAAAAGGAACACTGCGGTCAAGCATGTCATCAAAGGCTTCGGCAACTTCTTCATTAAAGGCAAAATCGAATTTCCCCTCACCCGACTGAAAAACTTCGTCCTTCTTTGCCATGATACCCCTCCTTTGTTAGATTTAAGCTCTAACCCACTTAATTTTGCACTATGCCCTTACGTCTGCCAATATATTCATACACGGGGTCGTGCCAGACTTTTTCTGCCTTATATGGGATACCCAGAAAATACTTGCCCTCATATAACCATTTGAAATAAGGGCATACATCAAAATATATATGTTCATAATCATTAAGCGGCATATCTAGAATGCCGATCCTGACACCTGGATTTTGTTCTTTAATAATACGATTCACCATGAATAAGAACTTCGAGTTCTTGAAAACGTCTGATTGCAAGTAGAAATCAAGCCACTGGCGAGACATCTCGTTGAAAGAGACAAAGTTGGTAACCAGGTCGGCTAAGCCTTTTCCCAGCTTTTCAAGGTAAAAGCATGGGACAAGGATAAAATCATAATTACTAACAAAATCCCTGGTAATTTCGTCAAGCTCTCGGATTTCTTTAAAAGCGGCGATGCGGCAATCGGGAAATTCTGATTTCAGGTAGTAACGAGCTACTGCATTCTGTTCTGGCAAATCAACCAGAATTAAATGAGTATTCGGGTAATTTCGCTTAATTAAGTACTGGAACGCTCCGTAACTACTACCGATGTCCAGAGCTACCTTAATCTCTTGAGTATAAGGCTCCAGATATTTTTTGAATAACGAAAGAAACCAGATATGCCTGATCCACCTGTAAGTAAACCTCATGCCTTTTTTCTCAAAGTAGAGTGGATGCCCAACGTCACTGATGGGATTACCCCGTACCAGCTCCGTCAGATTCTGTTCTTGAATAAAACGATATACATCCTCCAGCAGCTTGATAGATGGATTTGGCTGCAAAGAATAGGGGAGCTTGGAGAATAACCGGTAGGGCCAGCTTCGCCCGTTTGGATTGTCCATGACCACAAGATTATTCCGTCTGAAGTTTATGAGGTTGTCGGCTTTATCCTTAAGCTTTTTATATGATTCGTCAATATTATCGAACCAGAAACGACCTATGGATTCCCGGTTAAGCGTGTATTTCTTAAAGACATCAATTTCTTCGTTAAGTTCGGTAATTATTTTATCAATTAACTCTCTTTGTTGTTTATCCTGCATGTTCCTTACTTTTAATCCTTAAAATTAACTCCCCTCCATCATTATCTGGAGGTGTCCTTTAACCCCCACCAGATTCGGGTAGCTGGGAATCATCGCGTCACCAAATGGTTCCTTATTTACCCGACCCACAAAAACGACTCCTGTTTTCTGCGCCAGCGCCAAATCTTCTTCGCTATCACCAACGTAGGCTACTTCATCTAGCCTGACCTTTTCCGCTGCCATCACCTCCTGGATAACGTCATGCTTCTCCCAGGGAGTTCCATAAACTCCCTTGAAAAACCGGTCAATGGCTCTAGCTTTAACAATAACCTCCAGTTCTTCTTGAGGGGAAGCCGAAGCGATGTACAGCGGCACTCTGCCGGAAAAGTATTGGAGAAATTCTTCAACTCCCTTCACATAAGGGCATTCAATTACTTTCTGACGAACGAGTTCTGAAAATCGAGCCCCGATTTCTCTGGCTCTTTCTTCGTTATAGGTCTCACCTAGGATATGGGTCACAATATGCTCAAATTTAATATATCGGGAGATGGCATTATGCGATAAATGATAGTTCATGATGTCATCAATGTGCTGGGGATAATCACCGAACAGGTCACGAAATGCCTCGGTTTTAATGTCAACGGACTCCACGATAACCCCGTCAAAGTCCAGCACTATGACCTTAATCATCGGTCACCGATCCCGGGCAACAGTCTCTTAATGTCCCTCACCGAATTCCGGCAGGATTCGCCCAGATAAATAAAGTCGGTGCCAAAGGCAATAAAGCGATACCCCTCTTCAAGACGCCGGCCAAACTCTTCAATCGACGGATAGACAATGTGAATCCCGGCGGCAATGCCTTTCTCCTTTGCCACCTCCAGTATCTTTTCCCTAGCTTCAATCACTCTAGGGTGCTCCAGTTCACCGGGCAAACCCAGTGAGCCCGACAAATCATACGGACCGATAATCAGGCCGTCTATCCCTTCAACCTTTAATATCTCTTCAAGATTGTGGACGCTTTCTATATGTTCAACCTGGATGATGAGAATACTCTCTTCATTAGCCACCCTGACATAGTCCGCGAACCCTGGGCCGTACCCGTGAGCACGGGCTATGCCCACACTCCTATGACCACGTGGGGGATACTTGATGCTCTTGACGGCCAGCTCAGCATCATTGACTGAATTGACCATCGGGACTATTACACCATAAGACCCGGCATCCATCACCCGCTTGGCAAGATTAGGGTCATTCCCGGTCAGCCGCACCAGAGGGACACACCCATTTGACTCTATCGCCAGAATTAAAGAATGCAGCTTCTCAATACCGATGACGCTATGCTCTAAATCTATAGTGAGCCAATCAAAACCGGCGGAACTCATTATCTCGGCTATAGACTCATGCCCCAGCGACAGCCAGCTACCGATGGCAACCCCGCCATTTTTCAGTATTTGCTTAACCTTGTTCTTTTTCAGCAAAGCTCCTTCTCCTTATGCCTCGCCCGTCTGTGGGCTTTCCAGTTTCATGCGTAAGTATGAAGTAATCATGTGGTCCAGTGCCAGGTGAATATCTTCGACAGGCCCGTATTCACCCTTGCTGGTGACGACATGGATAACATGGTCACTAATCTTAGCCAGTTCCCCACCGTCAAATCCCACCAGTCCTACCGTCATCCCGCCCAATTCTTTCGCCAACCGTGCTGCCGCTACCACATTAGGCGAATTACCACTGCCGGAAATGGCAATCAGCACATCACCTTCCCGAAAAAGATTTCGCATCTGTCTGGTAAAGACTTCCTTGTATTCAATATCGTTAGCCAGTGCCGTTATAATGGGGCTACTATCGGCAAGACTGATTGCCCTGAAGCAAATCCCGGCTTCAGGTGGGGCACACAGGGCAAGGTCAGTAGCAAAGTGCGATGCTGTTGCCGCACTGCCTCCATTTCCTACCAGAAAAACAGTCTGTCCACTTTTGGACTTTTCTAAAATAAGCTGTGCTACTTTCGCTATCGCCGGGAAGTCCAGGTTACTCAGCAGTTCACCGACATACTGGCAATATCCCCTGAAATACTGCTCGGCACTGGCCGCGTTTTGAAATATCTCTTCCACTCGATTCTTCAATATTTTTGCCTCCTTTAGAGTAGAGCCCGGCTGTTAAAATCCCTACTTTTTTCTGGCGGCAACTCGAAGATAAGAGCTGAGCCTGTTCCGCTGCAGAAAGTCCTGTAAAGAATGCCAGGTGTGTTCGTCCCTTTTCTTAAGCACATATTCAAAAAATTCGGGGAGTGAAACATCGGGGTTACTTTCTAGAGTGCTCCTCACAATTTCAACATCTACCCTGCCGGGAGTGCTCAGTTCTATTATTTCAAAACCTGCTTCGGTTAGCCTGTCCTGGATGGCTTCTATCGAAAGTAGATTCATGCGGTCCGGCGGATGAAGCCGGGGTGACTTATCTTTAAGTACTTGATATTCAAAGCCGCTACTAGTATTGGTGGTAAGGAAAAACAAGCCACCTTTTTGGCAAATATCATATACATCGTTGATAAAGGCTATCGGGTCAAATATACGCTCCAGAACCTCAATCGCGGCAAATACGTCAACTTTTTCTCGAACCTGGCTCAGATTATTGTACACCAGCACATCCTTGTCCAATACATTCTTCGGCTCCGGCGTCTCAGGAGCAATTGAGATAATCCTTTTAAATTTCCCGGACTCATTTACGAGACTCAAGAAATCTGCATATTTTGAATTATGGTCCAAAAACACGCTTGTTTCCGGCAGATACTCCTCCACATACTCCAGCACCCACTGAGCCGTTGGAAAGGACTGGTGGCGATAGCGTGTCTCTCTGGTACTCTTAGCTACGTTGCTCATCCAGAAGTGGCGTGCCCGTGATTTGTGATAGAAATCCTTGAGCATCGCCGCCGTAGGCCGCGGCGATACAAACAAGCTACCACAGTTATTACACTTATGGTATTGAAAGCCGAGCTTGACAAATGCCTTTTGGAATTTCTTACCACCGCAGCCGGGGCAGTTTGTCTTCACCAGTTTTGACTGGTCAGGGAAAAGGCGAGAGAGTTCCTTTTGCAGGAGCTCTTTGTATTCATTATACAGGGAACTCGGCCTTATCGCCGATTCCTTAAGGTCTTCTAAAAAAACTACCCTTTTCATTTCGCTCCCTACCTACGCTGAATAGCATATCGGTCTTTATCTGCCCTGTATATCTTCTGAATAAGTTCCATCACTTTATAGGCATCTTGTGAAGAACCCAACTCTACACGTTTATCTTCCCGAATGCATCGCACGAAATCGTCAACCTCAAGATACCATGATTTATCCTCTTCATAAAGTGTCAGCGTCTCCTGGGGATTGGGTAGGGGATATCCGTTTGGGTCGTAGAGACATCTGGCTACCTTTAATGTTTCTGGCTCGTATGTCCCGGTAGAGGAGAGGATACCATCAATAGTCAAATAACCTTTTTCCAGGTAAATATCCATCAGGAACTGATGCTTCCACTGCGTTGCCGAGGAATGAACCATGGCAACTTGCCCCGAATTATTTTTCATAATAACGAAAGCATTGTCTTCGACCTCAGCCTGCCAGTAGTGGCGGGTAATAAAGCTATGAATGTCATCGAAGTCGCCGGAAAACATTAATATCAGGTCAAGCATATGAATACCTTGGTCTATTAGAATACCTCCCCCTGATATCTCGGGGTCACCGCGCCAATCCTCGTCATAAAAAGGACCGCCAGCTTTGCCGTAGATACCTCGTATCCACAGTATCCTTCCCATGCGCCCACTATCTACAATTGACTTCGCCTCTCGAATAGACTCGTGATACCTGTGATTAAAGCCAAACTTTAGTTTTGTGCCCGGCCTAGCTCTCTCAGCTTCCTGCATAGCAATAACATCATCCAGATTTCTACCCGGCGGTTTTTCACAGAAAACATGTATACCCTTTTGAAGTGCGCTAACTACTATCTCAGGGGCATACCGATTAGGCGTACAAACAAAGATAGCATCAATATCCATCTGCAAAAGGTCGTTATAGTCAGCGGAAAAATCACACTCTGGGAAATCATTAGCTTTCGACTTAATCACGTCACACGCAGCAGTCAAATTAAGCTCCGGCCGTTTTCTTATGGCATCGGTCCTGATATGTCCCATTTTGCCGAGACCAACTATACCTATGTTTAATTTCCTTCCCATGATGAACTTATCTTTCTCGCATTATTTGTTAAACCTTCGCGCAACTTTTCAATTAGGCTAGATGTTCGCTAATCACCTCCCCAGGCTAGGCTTTTCTTTTCGAACACCTAACTAAATGATAAACTCGCTCAGCCCTTCCTCAGTAACTTCATATATATAGTCTGATACATATTTCCTTGCCTCAGACTGCTGTCGGTAGAATTCGTTATCCGGAAGTTCATAAACAGTCTTGATTGTTTTGACCAGCTCTTCCTCCTTATTAACCACCCATTTTAGGCTGTTGCACCCTATAAGGGGGTCAAAACTGATTATTTCTTTGATGCCCGCGTATATAACGGGGATGCCCATCCTCAAGGCCTCAAGGGCTATGGTACTACCCTCGTGTATTATCATATCTGCCTCTTGGAGGTCCTCGACAACTGATATTTTACTGGATAATGAATAATTCGTCCATGAAGATATATCGAAATCGAGTGACGCCCTGAATTTCTCCAAGGGCAATGCCGGATGTGTCCTGATGATAACTTGATACTTTTCACTGTCCTTAAGTGCTCTGTGGACAAAATTCATCAAGTTAATGGCTCTAAAAGGAATGCCTCCCAATATCACCAGTATTCGGTGAGTTGAGCCTCTGGGAACCACCTCTGTATTGAAACTTTCAATCCGCAGGGCACAGCTTTCTTTAAGCTGACTTCTTTCATAACTTCCGTATTCCTCTAATACAGATTTGGTAACTTTCCCGATTGTGTTTATTTTATCCGGTAAAGGGATAATGTCCTTCTCATATTTACTTATGGCCATAATGGCAATCTTGGCTGCGAAGAGCGGTGTGCACTGATGACCAATAATCTTAATTTGCGGTGCGTATTTTCGTAATGTGAATATGTTTACCTTTTCCCACGCATTATTCTCATAAGTAGTAGTATAAGTGTCTATGCTAACATTCTCCAGCAGTCTTCTGGCATAATAATAGTGCATATAGACTGTCACACCGCCGCTAAATTCTTTATCAATAGCTGCCTTAATAATGTCGGCCACATCTAGCCCCTCAAAATCTATCTCGCCATCAATACTAATCTTATGGGTGATGACATCGATAACAGCTCTGACAGGGTCCGTATATTTAAGAAATAGCTCCTGAGGGAAGATAAAACAGTCTTGGCCGCTCTCTATTTTCTGAACAATGCGTTTATAATCCCCTATGATGCCAGCCACAACGAGAAGTCTTTTCCCATTCTTGGCCAAATAATCAGGCAAGACTCCAAAGGTTGTATCTCGGTACTTGCCATCGTCGCTGATTGACCTCTCGTAAAACCAAGACCTCAAAGCATAATAGCTTTCGTTTCTATTAACTTCATCAAGGAATCTTTTCTTCAGGTATCTATTTGATATATATATCTTTCGCCACATCTGGATTATAAAAACAAGGTACATACCGTAACCCAAGAGGTCCCTTATTCGGTTGAGAGCCGTATGGAAGGGTTTAGCCAATGCTTGAAGCTTAATAGCCCGCTTGGCGCAGTATTGCACTACGGAACTACACACCGCTGGTGGCGGATTGATGATTAATATATTGTCATCTCGAAATTCGTCTATATTTCTGATTATGTTGTAATAAATGAATAGATTATCAAAAGAAGCTCCGGTTCCGTACGGATTCTTGGCAGCAGTATGAGTAGCCCACCAGTATATAGAGTTATATTTCTGACCCAGTTTGCCGATCAAATCAATATAGGCTCTGAGGAATCTGTCTTTGGCTGAATCATCACAGTCATATATCTTTATTTCTTTAGAGGCGTGTTCCTTGAGTAACTGGCTGATGTCATCTCTCCTCTCACCGAGATAGATATAATGATAGCCCTCGGCGTATTTCTCCAGATAATGCTTCAGTTTTTCGTCGTTCAGGGAAATGATGATTTCCATGTCTATCCCACGAGCAACTCTCTTAGCCGAGTTGGGTCTTTCCTGTCTGAATAAAGTTCCTTAATCTAGTCCTCACATTCAAGTATAGAGCTCCTCTCCTGGTAGGAGCCCCGTGGCACCTTTTACAAACTTCAGGTGAAATAGTGCCATTTCTAATCCCTGAGATAAAATCTCGATTCCTGTCAAGGATGGACACCAATGATTCCTCCTTAATATTTCCCATACTTAACCTGTCATTGAAATCAAGGCAGCAAGGAGAGACGCTGCCGGTTGCATATATCGTCAGTATCCTGGTCGAGCACCCCAGATGACGATTTACTTTGTAAAAGTCCGACTGTCTCCTACCATAACTGAAGGGTTTAATTTTTATCTTGATATTCTTGTTAATTGAGATTCCACTCTGCTCCAAATAACGTTTATCTTCTGCCAGCTTTAGCTTGCGAATTATATCCTTTTTGTCAAAGATAAAAGAGTTATGATACTCGCTTAGTTCCTTTATAAAAGCAAGTAAATCCTGTTTTATTTCCCTGGTTGAGTTGGGCACAGAAGGGTCGCCACGGGGTAATCCTATGAGCTTAAGAGTTAAAAGTCTGGCACCACTGACAAAGTTGCAGGCTACATCAATGTCAATTTCCGATGAGTATTGCCTTTCTGCGGCAAGTCTTAAAAAGTCAAAAATATTTTCCTTGTATTTTTTGAAAGAATAGTTAATCCCCCGTGATTTTAAGAATGCTTCCTCGGTTAGTGTGTGGAAGGAAATTTTGATATAAGTTGGTTCGGCCTCAATCAGTTTCTCTTTGACTTCATCAGAATTAAATAATAAACCATTCGTGGGTATTAATACGCCAAATTTTTTGCCCTTTGCATATTCTATAAACTTAAAAATTCTCGGGTCCATTAAAGGCTCGTTGTAACCGCTAAAACAAAGATATTCTAACTTGCTATCATGCGCATCTATTACATCTATAGCTTTGTAAACATCATCATCTGAAAGCGTGATTCCTTTAACTTTTCTTAAAGGTTCAGGACAAAACTTACATTTCATGTTGCAGCCCGTTTTTGTTTCAATCTGTAATACGCTAAAGCTGTAATCAGATAATTTTATCTTGTCCTGCATTGAAACCTCCATCTATTTACTAACCACAACTTCCATACTTATTCTCTAAGCAATCTTCTTAGTCGGGTAAGAGCCTTTCCATCTAAATACGGGTCTATTTCATCTTTAACATAGGTATTCAAGAAATCCTCGAAGTCTTTATCAGTAACCTCATGTAACCAATAATGGACTAGTTCTTTCAGTTCGTCATAATTATGGGCTACAAAATTGGGAAACCTATTGAAATAGTACCTATCTCCAATATATTGACTGGCAACATCATAATATATTGCTCTTTTTCTAGCTCCCAGTGCTTCTGCCGTTGTAGAAACATAGGTTGCTGAAATAACGAGAACTGATTCTGCAATCACCTCTACTGCAGAAATTCCCTGTTCATTCCACCTATAAAAGAGGACACAGCGGTCATGATTTTCTAGCTTATCGTAAATCGGGGTCAGGCCAGGCACTCCTCCACGTGGCCTACTAGCTTTGAAAATAATTCCAATGTCGGGCATTTCATCCAGTAACCTTAGTACATCATTCGCGAAACGAACCCCGTCTTTTAGCCTCAAAGGTGTATGCTCTACAAAAGCCGTATCAAATACAGCAATCCTCTTTTCGGGTAATTTCCTCCTTTGTATAGCGGCAGTGATGGGTGACTCAAGTTTTCCCTCCTGTAATTCACGAATTAGTTGAGAAGTCACTACCCCGGTTTTGATATACTTTTTGGCTTGGTTTCTATGTTTCTTGAAATATCTTTCCGTAATATTTCCGTAAATCACTATGTTATCGTAATACATGAAGGAATAATATGTTTGGTTCCTCTTAGTCGCATCCCAGTCCACGACATAATCAGCCGAGGTATTATCCGCGTAAATGAACCAAGTTTTGACATTGTATTGGGATAAAATGTGAATTTTTGATATTGAATCGGGATTCAGGCTTCTTACATAGTTATCTATTTTGTAACTATCCGCAAAAACGTTCCACCTGATATAGTCCCATAAAATCGAATAATTGGTGTCTACAATCAGAGGTTGTTCCCAAAATGATAAGAAGATTGATTTGAGCCAGGTTGGGATAAAGCGTTTTACCAGTTTCTGCCAGAACAAATTTGAACTTATAATTTCTCTATCGTCTGGTAGATTGGTATAGTTATATCCCCTTTTCTCATAATCTTTCGAATTTGGCTCACTAATGCCTGCGCCTAGTTCGAGATTCCCGTGCTTTTTACCACGTTCATCAATAAACAGAACATCATTTTTCGGTAATTCAGCATCGTCAACAAGAACGGTCTCAATGAACCAGTATTTCATGGCAAAAACTCTTGCGTGAATATGTACGGATATCCCAATCTTAAATTCTTTAGCTCTTTTATTACTTGAAATTCCTCTGACCTTCTTTAAAAGTAGATGAACTGGGTAATATAGCCGCACCGTTCTGTTAATTCTGGTTAGAACCTTATTCAGTCTCCTTCCAAAACCATTATTATCAATGACCCTGATATTTTCCAGCAAAAGTGATGACTTATCTGAATGTATCCTGAAATTGTTGCTTGGGTAAAAATGGCCCTCCTCAACGTCGCCTATGGTTTTTGCTATTTCATTTATTTTTAACTGGGTAACGTATATCTTCTCCAATTCCATTAATAGTCTATATTTATACATATTTCCTATTTCCGGGAATTCTAGCAGTTTTTCCATATTTTTAATTGAAGGGGTAGATGAGAAGTATTTGTCGAATATATAATCAACATTTTCGTGTGCATAAAATGACGCTTGTCTAAAGACAGGAACATATTCAAAAATCATTCGTGATATATCAATCAAGTTTCCTGCTTCTAGATATTTTTTGGATTCTGGTTTTTCATTGTGTCTATTCTCAATGCTAAAGAAATATATAGTAAAGCCCTTGCTCAAATACTTCTTTACAATCGGGTAAAATGTTGAACCTATTTCCTCAAAAATTGCAATTCTTTTTGGTGACACCTATTTACTTCCTATTCAATAATTAACCCATCTGGGGAACGGTTACTGTAGAATAGCCTGACCTTGCAGCTTTAATGTGAGTACTCGTTAGTTCTCTCTACCTTCCTTCGACATCGTTGCTCAGGAGCATTAACAATCTCAGAGGAAATGCAGGTGATTCACTCTGCCCTGTTTGAAGTGTGTCTTGTAACGCGTTAATGTTGAACCAATCCTTGTCAAAGAACTCGTTTAAGTTTTTATTTCGTTTCACCTCTGGCCAAACAGTGGAGGTCAACGTAGAATTATTGACTATTTCAAGGTAGGCGTTTCGGCGGGGTTCTGGTGCAGTCGTAGGCATATGAGATATAGACTCCAGAAGTTCATACGGCACCCCTATTTCACGCCCATAATGCTTGAGCGGATATTTACCCGGACGCCATTCCAGACCTCGCCCCCAATTCTCCGGCATCATTTGCGTAAACTTTATTAATCTGAGGTCATAGTAGGGCTGGCGTGCCACTTTTCCGGAGCCTTCAAAACAAATATCCTGAGCGTTTTTCTCAAACCCTTGCAGGTGAAAATGTTGGTAGAGCCTTATTAGCCAGAAGTACATATTGCTGCCGTCGATGCGCTCGACAGCGTCCTTGAAATAGTTGTCCCAGAGCCACTCCTTAAAATAGGTAATGCCGTTGCTTGAAAAAATCGATTCGGTAGCAATAGAAGCGAAAGGAAGCCTAAAGTTCGACATAAGAAATGCCAACAGGTATTCGAAGACACGCTCATTCCTCGACAACAAAGATACGTCAGTAACCCTGACCTTGGAATAATGCCATCTGAACAATCTGTAGACGAAATCATCCTCAAAGGTGTTATCGAGCACTTTTTTTAGAAATGAGGGTGAGTAGAGATAAGCTCTCATTTTGCCATCGTAGTTGCGGAAATCATAACTTAAATAGGGTAGGGAAGCAAAGTGCGAGAAAGCGAAGTCGTGAATTGAGTCAGAGAAGCTGCCAATAAACGCGGCAGCGCCCGGCTTTCCTTTTTTCTTAATAACATTAGCCATAGTTAGGTATCCCAGCGGGGGGTCGTAGATAAAATGTGAAAGCCAATTTTGAATGCCATCACTCCAAATATTAGGTAGTCTTTTGTCAGCTAAACTATACTCCACAAATTCTACTGGGACACCGTAGTGCTTTCCAAGCTCTATTGATTCCTTCACTACATACCCCCAAGTCCCATCACGGTACTTACCCCCCGTGGCGACAGCGCCCACCTTGGCAGCATCGAAGTGCTTGCGCAATACACCGAGTATGACTGTAGAATCCCAGCCAGAAAGCTCAACCCAGTTCTCAGTCTGACTCGAACGGGACAAAACAGCATTTTCCAGGATTTCGCCATATCGGTCGAGGTCAGCATCACCCATTTCCTGAGAGAGTAGTGGCCTGGCCTCTGCTTTCACTAGATGCACGCCGTTGTTTTGGAGGAGCAATCGTTCGCCAAAATCCAGCCGGCGAAGCCCGCGGTAAGGGGTATGCTTTGACGGCGGATAGCCCAATATCAATAAGCAGTAAGAAACGGCGGGGTCATACTCGATTCTACCGAAATGTGATATGACATCCCTATATTCCGTTGAGACGATAGGGCATTCCCTATCAATGCAGTAAAAAAGGTTGACGCGATTATAAGCATCTCCAAATATAGTAACGGCGTCTGTCATTTCATTAACTACCGCCACATGGTACATACCCTCGGCACTTTCCGGTAAGCCCTCTTGCCCCACTGAGTCATATAGGCGTTTCAGCCGGGTACAAACGTCCTCGTCTGACGCAAAGCGGATAGCTTCATCATTCGCATTCATGTAGTAGAACAATTCCCCTTCTAAAACAACTGTTTCGCCACTACCTGCCTCAAAAACGAACGAGCTTCGGTTAAACTCTATCCGCCAGCTTCGTGTCTCTATTTGACGGCCAATTTGTTCTGAAAGAGCCAAAGATTTTTGCGAAACTCTCATTCTCCCTCCTCAGCAACCTGTTATCAAATATGCTTGGCTAATATCCCGCCGGTAATTCACGATATTAATTCCCAGCTTAAGGGCGTGCCTCGCTGAATCTCTTGTGCAGCTTGCCGACCTAGCACATCTTTGAGGTAACAAGGACGCAGGCCATACCCTGGCCTTATGGAACGCACATTCTCTTCTGTAAAAACTTCGCCTGCTTTTACATCCTTAACTACAAAAAGCGAGCGGCGAAAGACACGGCTCTTGGCTTCTTGTTCGCCGGCTTCATAGCGCGCTTCTCCCAGTGCTTTTTCAGCCGTCCGAACAGCCTCTGCCATTTGCTTAAACTCCTGAGGCTCTAAGGAGAAAGCACTATCAGGGCTTGGAGTGCTCCGCGAAAGAGTGAAGTGTTTCTC
>CAZMUD010000006.1:25699-33131 GCA_964569715.1 uncultured Dehalococcoidales bacterium
GAAGCAACCTTGTAGGCGGGCACGTCCATCTCTTCCAGAAAATCCACCGCCGTTTTGTCATAAGGTGTGGAAAATAGCTCAATCCCCAGGTCATTGGCCACCTTTTTCAGTTTTGGCTGCCACTCCCAGGGCATATATGCTTCGTGGTAAAGGTCATAAAGGGTCTTGCCATCCCAGAGTGTCCCGCCACCAATGCGGAATTCCGGCCGGTCGCTCTGGATGGTTAGGGTATCGGGTGTATAAGTTTGCAGTTTGATGGCATCTGCCCCGGCTTCCTTAGCTGCCTCAACTAGTTTTACTGCCTCGTCAAACCGCTGGCGATGGTTGGCAGATAATTCGGCGATAATATAAGTGGGATTTCCTGACCCAATTCCTCGTCCATTGATTTCAATGTATTGCTTTTCACTAAGCACTATAACTGCCTCCAATAGCACCTCAGATGGCCAAGAGTCGACAGGGTATGGTCGTATAGGTAAATATCAGGGCGATACGAGCGACAAAGGTAAATGGACAATCTAACTTTCCAGTTCGAAGAAAACCTCGCCAACGGTTCTCACTCCTACCCCCCTTTCATATCTCAGTTTGTATTCGATTGGTTTATTTTGCTTCAAATCAAGCCACCACTTCACATCTTGAAAACCAAAGTAGTGCCTAAAATAAACAGTGCTTGATAGCCTGGGATTAATTTCGAAAGGGATATACCCGTCTTTAGCTTTCCTGAACTGGACATTTATCGAGCCCTCAAGCTGGCTGGCTCGGGCAATTTTTTCTACGAAAGATTCTATTTCATTGCTATGAACTAACTGCACGAATTTCGACAAACTACCATATCCCAGATATCGGTGAAAGCAAATAGAATAAACATTCGTGCCATCAGAAAAAACGCCAACCGTATATTCCTCGTCCTCGATTCCAATATCTTCTTGCACTACTGCATTTGCTGTTCTTTTCTGGTAAAATTCAAGTTCCTCGGTATCCTTTATTCTCAACAATTCCTTACCTCCCCAACCTCTTTGGGTCTTTATTAATAGGGGAAAATTTAGTTGGTTATCATACTCTTCGAGCAAAAAAGTAGCTGGGTAAGGAAGCCCGTTCTTCTTTAAGAACTTAACTGTCTCATATTTATCCAGGAAAGTATTAATGATAAAAGAATTGTTGATAAATACTACTGCTCCGCATTTATCAAAATATTCCCGCTTCCGGTCAAAAAACTCAATTTCTGCCTCAGTAGTAGGGTAAATAAACTCAATTTCATATTGTTCAATAGCGTTCATTACGAACTTGAGGTAGTTTTCCTCGTCGACAGCCTTGGGGGCGTTTAGGAAGTTTTCCACCTCTTTCCTGCCGGCCGCGTAAGGGTCAATATCGCAACCTAGTAATTCAAGAGCATAACCTGAATCCTCTAAACATTTAATAACACTCGAACCAATGTCTCCCCCTACCCCAGTTACCAGAACGCGCATTCGTTTTGAATCTTTCATGCTGGTACCATTCACGCTATAGTAGCGAAGGCTTCAATTTCTCTGCCAATTCCCAGTTGGGCAAACGCTTCGTAGAGCGCATCTTTAAAATCATTACTATTCACTTCGTACAACCACTTCTCAAGGCGTACCCGCTTTAGGTGCATCTGTCTACCAATCTCAGGATTTGATATGTAGTCCTCTCCCATCAAGGGGAAAAGCTCTAGAGGAAAGGTAGAGGTCATATATAAAACTTTATATCCCAGCTTTATCAAAAAACTCCTTAGAGATTGATGAGTCCAGTAATTAAGATGCTCTGGCGGATGAAGCCAATAGTTCTGATTAGCACTATTTTCTTTCAGAACAGTATCATTCAATAACTGTTGTAACAAACTAAAGTCATTGGGGACATGAATATTCAAAATACCACCCGGAATTAAGAGACGCTCTTTTACCAGTCTGAGAACTTCTGCTGGCGCTGGTAGATGTTCCAACACAGAATTAAGGGTAACCACTGAACTAGAAGGGAAGTCCATCTTGAGCAAATCGTAAAATTGAGCGCAGCGTATATTAAGATTATCATCCTTACAAATTTCGCAAGCATCTTCTGAAGGCTCCAGTCCCATAGTTTCCCAGCCCTTATTCTTCATAAAACGTAAAAAGTCACCATATCCTGAGCCGATATCAAGAACCCTTAAGGGGAGTTCTTTGGCGAGAAACTTCTTAATCCTGCGTAACTTATCTTCATATTGAATATAGTAAAACCCATCAGGGTCATGGGGCTTGTCTGTCATCGAGCGGTTGTCCCCAAGGTTTTCATAGTAGCTCTTATGGTAGTAATCACGCAGTTCCTCTTCCGTTGGCATGGGATGCACATGCCAGTACCCACAGCTCACACAGTTGATAACTTTGTAGCTGTCTTTTACTATAAACTCTGAATATTCGTGTCTAGGCATCTATTCCGTTGCCCTCTCTTTAATACCTCTGTCAGATAAGGAACTTCAGGGTCAATTCGGCGGGTTTCCTTGATGACCTCTTTAACATCATACCTGACATGGCGAAGTTGTACGGTTAAATTATCCAGTTCTAACAAAGCCCAAGACGCTCCTGTTCTATCCCTCGCTTGCCCCACGGAACCTGGGTTCAAAATGAGTTGCCGTTTATGTTTCTTCAGATACTGATAATGACAATGTCCGATAATAACTATATCATAGTTCAAAGCATAAACCTCACTAAGCTTCTGGTCTGGCATGTCGGGGTACAGGTATTCATTTATATCCCAAGGAGAACCATGGCAAAGCAGTATTCTCCTATCTTTTATTACAACTTCCAGCCTGGGAGACAGGGAGCGCAACCAATGAACGTTTTTCTTGGCAACATTTTTCACTGCAATTTCTAGCGAACTTCCGTATTTCTTTTTATACTCGTCGGTCATTTGCCATTCGCCATCCAATAACCTCAAAAAATCCCTATCATGGTTCCCCAGAATTGCGGTGTGTGGTAGTGTTCTGATTAGCTCAATAACCTGGTTAGATGAATAGTAATATCCGAGATAATCGCCACAGCATAGATAGTACTCACAGGCTAACCTCTCTGCCGCCGAAACAACAGCCTTCAGAGCCGGATAATTCCCGTGAAAATCACTAATGACGGCAAGCCTTTTTATATTCCTGTTTAATATCATGCAAGGATTCAAGGAACGTCCTGGTTTCAGGGAACAAGCTAGACGGTTCAATTAGTTGGTCTCCAGCCTCAGCGCCACCCACAAATATGGGTTTCTTTTGCGGCATATACTCACGACACACGAACTCAAGCATTTGCTTGATACTCAAGACTTCTGTCCCAGCTATCAGGTGCACTCCTTTGACGTCTTTATCAAGACAGTATTGGATAGCCCTGGCTGCGTCTCTAACATAAATATAGTTACGCTTGGCTTTACCTGAACCCTTGATTTGGGGAATCTCTCCATTCAGCGCACTTCTGATGGTATTATTCAACCCTAAATGAGATGGACCATTTAGACCAAAAATTCCGGCGAAGCGAAGAATAGCATAGTCTTCTAGCGTTGACATTATGCCCCTTTCTGCTATCCATTTGCTTAGCGCATAAGGAACATCTGGTGAAGGAATTGAAGACAGTGAAATGTGCGGCGCGAGGCTTCCTGCAATTATAGCCGTGGATGAAAAAATAAATTTTATTCCTCTTTCTCGTGCCATCTGAGCCAGCATTATTGAAGCCGTAGTATTGACTTTATAGATAGTCTCATTAAATCTCTGCCCAAAATCAACCTTGCTTGCCAAGTGAATCATGGCGTCAACCGAAGGCAGTTGACCGCGTAGAGAGTCAAGGGTTACATCCTCCAAATCAAGTGACATTTGGTCTTGATAACACATGCTTCCGTGCCCGACTGGTATAACATTATGACCAGTTTCAGTAAGGCAAGCATAAGTGGCTTTGCCTAGAAACCCGGTTGCCCCAGTCAATAATATTTTCATTTCCTAATTGCCAAGCATAGCGATTTTCCCGTGTTGAGCGGATTCCTTGGCCGCTAGAGCTATCTCCAGAACCCGCTTGGCGGTAGCTCCATCCGCTTCTGGTCTCTCCTCTCCATTTATACAATTGATAAAGTGCCTCATTTCCTCGAGGTACATATCATTAGGCTCAGTCTCTACTTTTATCTCTTCCCAGTGGCTTGTTTTAGCCGTAAAGATACTCACCTTCTTACCAGGATAGTCCCAGATAATTGTTCCCTCCTCACCTATGAGCTTGCACGAGCGAGAATAGCCTCGCTGGACAAAGTCTAAATGAACTCCAGCGATAGCACCGCTCTCAAACTTAAGGATAATCTCAGCAGTATCTTCTGTCTCTACTTCCAAACTACTGAGCTTTCCAGCGAAGCAGCATACCTCTCTAACCTCACCAAGTAGCCAACGAGTATAGTCTAGTTCATGGGAGCTGTCCAAAATTATGCCGCCCCCTATCTCCTTCCTGACAGTGTACATTTCCCTGTAATCCTGCCAGGGATGCCAATCAGGAAGATATTGCCCAGCCTCCACTCTCGCCGACAGAACTTTTCCGATCTTCCCATCATCAAGAAGCTCCTTTACCAATCTCAAACCGGGATGGAAACGGAAGTTGTAGCCTACGAAAACAACCAAACCTTTAGTCTTGGCTTGCTCAAGAAGCGTATCAACGCCTTCTAGCTTATGCGAAATTGGCTTCTCTATGAAAAGGTGAGCACCATGCTCAACACCTTTGAGTGCAAAGGGGATATGCAGAGCTGGCGGCACAGCTATTATAAAAGCGTCTACATGTTGGTTTAAAGCATCGTCCAAATTGGCATATGTCCTAACTTGGTATTTTTCTTTTATAAAGGCAAGGCGTTTGATGTCTGTATCGTGAACTAAAATTTCACCAGCAAACAGACTTTGCAGATTGCGAATATGTCTTTCACCGATAGAGCCACAGCCTACTACTAATATAAGCATCTTTGATTACTCCCTGCATTTCCCTTTCCCTTGTGGATGCACTACTAAGCCAGCAATACTTTCACCATGTTCCCTAAGCCACTTGAGCCCTTGTTTCTTGCATAACAGTGATTACCCTTTGAGCCCCTTGCCCATCTACTATCCGCCGTGCTTTTTCTATCGTCTTTGTCCTCCAATCATGGTTTTTCAATAGTGAAGCCACTGCCCTAGCTAATGGCTCAACCGAGATACCTTTTGCCCAACCCAGGGATTTTCCCGCATCAGCGCTCTCCACCTGCTCGGCAATATAACGCTGGTTATCGGCAACGGTAATAAGCAGAGCCGGAACACCCATGAACATCAGTTCCCAAACAGTACATCCTGACGTGGCAACAGCCACATCCGCCCAGGCCATCAACTCAGCCATATCCCCTACATTGTGGACTAAACGGATGCGAATACGGCTCTGCCTGGCTGCTAATTCCAGTTCATCGGCATGAGGATTGCTTGCCCCGACGACGACGGTTGCTTCCAGACCGGAAATATCTATCTTCTGGAGTGCCTGAATCACTTTGAGTGTATGATTCTCAGCATCACCACCGCCTAATGTCACCAGCACTCGTCGAGCTACCTCCGGGATTTCACGCTTCCAATCTTTCCAGGCAAGAAACTCTCGTCTGAGGAGCGCGTAGCGCGTGCCCAGCAACAAATGGGTGTAAGGCTCACAAGAGTAGTGCAACTGCTCCGCACCCAGATTCTGGTTCAGTAAAATGTCAGCATAGTAGTGCTTCAGGTGAGCTATATCATCTAGGACGAGCAATCGATGTTCCGTTTCCTTCACCTGTTGCTGATAGACTTCGTTAAAGTGATAGCCGTCTAGCACCACCCAGGCATCGGGATGAGCAGCTAGAATACCTTTGGTATGGTCCCAATCGCTGGCATCGGGATGGGGCATAGCCAGTAGATGGATGTCAAATTCCTCTTCCCTGAGTGGTTGAAGTAAGCCCTCTTCTTGACAGGCAGTGATAAAAATTACCTGACCACCGGCTTCCTTCCAGGCCTGTCCCAGCGCCAGGCAGCGCATCAGATGCCCTATGCCTATCTGAATGCTGGCATCGACTCGAATGATAAGTTTTTCCATCATAAAACTCTGGGTTCTTCCTGCGTTAACTATGTAAGGCGGCGAAAGCCGGAATGTGCTACCGGACCCTTTAGAAGCTTCTCCACCTCGTTTTTTTCAATTGCCTTGGCGATAACAGTAAAGGTCTCGTCTAGTGCCTTCAAGTAACTTTCTATGTGAAGGTCCTGATGAGCCAAAGCGGCGTAAAAGGCGTTGGAAGCTAGAAAGCCCTTATAGAGCATTTCTTGAGTGAATAATGTCCTAATCGCCTGGCCATTTTCATAATTAAAATCAAAATGTGCCAGTGGCGGAATCCCACTGATGCTGATTCGCAAACCGTGGCGCTTGGCAGCCGATTGCCACCCGGATTGGACGTGTTTACCGGTTGTCACTAAATGCTCCGCAACATTATGGAGCTGGTGCTTGCGAATTGTTGCCAGAGCCGAAATTGGGCCAATTTTTTCTGTCCAGGAAGTGCTGCTTATGAAACTATCCTGGGCAGCCTGCATAACATCGGCGGTGCCGATAATCGCTGCCATAGGGTAGCCATTACTTATTGCCTTGGCGAAGACGGCAATATCTGGATTAACTCCATATAGAAGATGAGCTCCTCCTGTGGCCAGGCGCCATCCAGAAGAAACCTCGTCGAAGATTAACACAGCCTTGATACTTCTGGCGATTTCTCTAACTCCTTCCAGGAAACCTGGGTTCGGTTCATAATTTCTTACTGGTTCCATAACGATTGCTGCAATCTCATCCTTGTACCGTGATATGATTGCTTTCAATTCCTCAATTTTATTGTAGTGGAAAGCAAACGCTGTATTTTTCAGGCAGCGTGGCACCCCGGCTGGCTCCAACCCGGGAAGGAGATGACCATCCAGAGCGTCCTCCTCCCCCAGATTAGCTGCCAAGTACCAATCGTGCCAGCCGTGGTATCCGCAGAAGACAACCTTGTCTCTCTTCGTCCGGGCACGGGCGATGCGGACAGCGATTGCCATTGCCTCTCCCCCTGCCCGTGAGTAACGAACCATATTGGCCCACGGATGAAGCTCACAAAGCAAATCGGCTAACTCTACCTCTTCGGGACAATTTAAGGTGCACATTGCACCGGAGTCGATTGCTGCTTTTACAGCGTTGTCTACGTCGGGGTCAGCATATCCCAGGATGCAGGCACCGAGCCCCATATAACTCATGTCAATATACTTGTTGCCATCAAGGTCCCAGACCTTGATGCCTTTAGCTTTGGAATAATAGCTGGGCCACTGTTCGGGTAAAAAGAGCTCGGGGCGTTTTGAAAACAATTGGGTGCCACCGGGGATTCGCTGGCGTGCTTGAGTATAAAGTTTCTGACCAGTCTTAGCCATATGTTAACTCTACTTTCCTAA
>CAZMUD010000007.1:0-32378 GCA_964569715.1 uncultured Dehalococcoidales bacterium
CGGGTAATAGCTTGACGAATCCACCAAGTGGCATAGGTGCTGAATTTATAACCTCTATGGTGGTCGAATTTCTCTACAGCTCTGATTAAGCCGATATTTCCCTCCTGAATGAGGTCGAGGAGTGACATGCCCCGTCCAACATGTTTCTTGGCTATGCTGACTACCAGGCGCAGGTTGGCTTCAATGAGGTGCTTTTCTGCTTTTTCAGCCTCATGCTCAATATTCTCCAGGTAAGCCTGGATTTGCTTTTCACAAACCCGGATGGACTCAATGAAAGTATCCCTGGTCACCAGCTCTTCCATATCAGCTAGTAAGGCGCTATCTCCGATAGCATCGAGGACTTCCTCTGGTAGCAGGCTTAAATTTAGTGAGAGATTAATAAGAAGCTGCTCTGTTTCGGGCATGCTCTTATCAATCTTGTGAGCCATAGCCTGGACTAGTTGCTGGTTTGTTACGCCATCAATACTATCCCGCAATTTAGGCTCAGAGATGCTCTCCGTAAAGCTGGCGGTGGGTGCTAAATCAAGCTGTTTCTGGAGGAGATGGATGATAGTAGCCGCCTGCCCGACCTCTTTGAGCACAGCAAGCACTATTTCAGTTGCCGAAGCGGGTTCCCGATATATCTGTAGATAGTCTTGCTTAATCTCTTTGATGTGCTTGGCTTCCTCTATCTTTCTGGCTAAGACCTTTTCATCATTGGCAGTAAGCAGGTGTACCTTACCAATTTCATGAAGGTACAAGCGAACCGGGTCATCGGCTACCTCCTGCGCTTCTGCTTCTTCTAATGGTTCTAGCGGCGTTTCTAATTCTAAATCTTCTGGAGGCTTAAGCTCACCGCTCAGCTCTGCAGGTGAAGGCAGCGCCTCATCGCCAGCATTGTCAGACGGGAATCGTCCTCGGTTCTCATAGTTTTCTGAGTCCATTTCTTATCTCCTTTGCTCCTGACCTCTTCTGGCTTTTTGAGTGAAGACTTCTCGCAGTTGAATGGCAGTCTCTATACCTTCTTCTTCAAGCTTGGCTAGGTCGGCACCACTACCTCCTGATTCCGCTTCGAGGGTGAATACGGCCTCTCTTTTTCTTTCTAAACCCCTGAGGTACTCTTCGCGCAAGCGGAGTACATACTTATTATATCTCTCCTCTATCTGGGTGGCTAGTATATTCTTGTTAGTCAAGCTATCAAGGTGTTCCCAAACTGCAGTATCAAGATGAGCCTTAAGTGAGGATATATCATCAGTTTGCTGCCAAGCAATGAAGATTTCACGGTTTTCACTATTTCCAAAATATTCGGGTAAAAGACCCTCACTCCCGTTTTTGAGCTGGGGGTGCTGTAACAAGAGGGCTAGGCAATCTTCCTCAAGACGGCTGGAGAGAATGGGCTGCACGGCACGTCTCACCGCTTCCGACTTTGGTTCCTTAGCCCTACGTTCAGATTTAATTCTACTTAGAGCAGCTTCCATACTACGGTAACTGGCTCCGGCTAACTTAGCTAGTTTGGTTAAATAATGGTCTCGGCGTGTATCGTCCTTTATCTCGGCGATGACGGGTAAAAGCCTGCCTGCGGCTAAAGACTTATCCCTGGCTGTGGTCAGGTCAAGTTCAGAAGTAACTATATTGAAGGTGTAGTCAACTGCCGGTAGAGCCTCTACTACCAGGTCTTGCCAGGCTTGAGTATCTTCTTTAATAACATCGTCAGGGTCTTTGCCACTAGGTAGGACGATAACCTTTACTTCAGCATCAAGGGCATTTTCATAGCCTACACAGCGTAGCATGGCTTCCTCGCCGGCAGCATCGGCATCAAGGGCCAGAGCCATGTTTCTGGTCAGCCTCTTTAGAGCACGGACCTGCTTCTCGGTAACCGAGGTTCCCATAGCAGCCACTACATTGGTAAAACCATTCTGGTGGGCGGTAATAACATCCATATAGCCCTCTACAATCACGGCTAGATTTTGCTGCTTAATAGCCGGCGTGGACAGGTTTATGCCATAAAGACTGCTGCTCTTATCAAAGATTGGCGTCTGTGGCGAGTTGAGGTACTTAGGTAGTGAGTCATCAAGCACCCTTGCCCCAAAACCTATAGTGCGACCTCTACCATCTTTTATAGGGAACAGCAACCGATTGCGAAATCGGTCATGCGTTTTTCCTTCCTCCGTAGCCACTATTAAACCGCCGTCAAGTAGTTCACTCTCGGTATAGCCTCTTTCCAGCAGGTACTGTTTTAATGCCTCCCAGCTATCTAAGCCAAAGCCCAGTTGGAAATCAGGAATCGTTTTTGGTGAGAACCCCCGGCTGGCTACATATTTTCGTGCTTTTTCCCCTGCCGGGGAGTTGAGAAGCAGATTATGGAAATACTGGGCGGCTGCCTCATTAGCTTGGTATAGCCTTTCTCTCTCATCTTTCCCGGTTTCTGGTTCGAACCTTGATGGGATGGTAACCCCAGCTCTTTGCGCGAGAAGACGCAGCGCCTCCCCAAAGTCAATGCCCTGCTTTTTCATGACAAAGGAGAAAACATCACCGCCAGTACTACAGGCACCGAAGCAGTGCCAGCTCTGCTGCTCAGGATAGACAAAGAAGGAAGGACGTTTTTCACTGTGAAACGGGCATAGCGCCCTAAAGGTTCGTCCAGCCTTGGTTAAAGTGGCATACTGGCTTACGACCTCAACGATGTCTGTTCTTTGCTTTACCTCGTCAATAACGCTCATCTTATTATTATACTACCTCTCCCCCTTTATCCCCCTCTCCTTCAAAGGAGAGGGGGAAGGATTGGTTGTGAAGGGGCTTCGCCCCTTCAAACTTCCCTTCCTTACAGAATCCCTTCAAACTTCCCTTTATTAATTAAAACGACATTAAACGGCTTTTGTTACCTAGCCTTGCCTTTAATTAATAAAAGCTCCTCAGCCAGTCTCAAGGCATATTGGTCGGTCATACCGGCGATATAGTCAACCACCCTCCGCTCTGCCTCATCACTGCCCAGATGATACTCTGCTGGCAGCTTGTCTTCGTGCGCATTGAAGTAGTTGTATAACAGGCGAACTATCTCTCTTGCCCTTTCTGTCTCCTCCTGGGCAGAGCGCAGGTTATATACTCTCTCAAAAAGAAATTCACGCAAGGTATTAGTTGCCTCCAGAACCCCCGGGCTCATAATTATAGCCGGACTAGCGATATTATTGCCCCTTGCTGCCCACGATTGCTCGATAATATCACAGACCATGGTATTGATACGTTCCCGGTGGGAATAGCCTAATACAGTGGTGGTTGAGGCTGGTAAATCGCCCTCGGTAATGATGCCAGCCCTTATGGCATCGTCAATATCATGGTTGATATAGGCAACTGTGTCAGCAATCTTGACGATTTCTCCCTCGAGTGTGTTTACTTCACCCCAGCCTTCTCCCATGATATCTACCCTTGTCTTAGAGTGATTAACAATGCCGTCTCTCACCTCCCAGGTAAGGTTGAGTCCCCGACCATCATTCTCTAAAAGGTCAACAATCCTCAGGCTTTGCTCGTTATGTCTGAATCCCTGGTGATAAAGCTCATTTAGAACTTCTTCGCCCACATGACCAAAAGGGGTATGACCCAGGTCATGACCTAAGGCGATTGTTTCCGTCAAATCCTCGTTAAGGTTTAGGGCTCGAGCTATAGTGCGAGCTATCTGGGAAACCTCCAGGGTGTGGGTGAGTCGTGTTACATAGTGGTCGCCCTGAGGGGCAATGAAAACCTGTGTCTTATGCTTGAGGCGACGGAAGGCCTTTGAGTGAATAATGCGGTCACGGTCACGCTGAAAGGCAGTGCGTACTGGGCACGGCTCTTCATATTTGAGCCTGCCTCGTGACTGCTTACTTTTTACGGCGTAGGGGGCGAGACTTTCTTCCCTTTCTTCAGCTAGCTGGCGAACATTAAGCTGGCTAATCATTTTTTAAACTACGGGCGAACATTGCGCTGGCTAATATTTTTTGAGTTAACGAGCGAATGTTGCACAGTTAGTCATTTAGTTTTAATCGCTCTTCTACCCTAGCAATTATTTCTCTGGCCTGGTCAATCATATCGGGGCTTACTGAAACCGAGGTAATACCCCATTCCACCAGTTTCTCAGTGAGCTCGGGGTATACCGAGGGTGCTTGCCCGCAAATGGAGGAGGTAACCCCCATGCTCCTGGATACTTTGATAGCTCTTTCTAGAGAGAGCATCACAGCTTCATCCTGCTCGTCAAATATCCCGGCTAATTTGGTGCTATCGCGGTCAACACCGAGAGTAAGCTGGGTTAAATCGTTTGAGCCGATAGATATGCCATCAATGCCGGCAGCGATAAACTTCTCCAGGAGGATTATATTGGATGGTACTTCAACCATCATCCATATTTTGAAATCTTCAGCGCGTTTTAGCCCTTCGGCTTCCATAATTTTTAATGTTTGAGCCAGCCCACTGACGGTGCGGACGAAAGGAATCATAACCCATAGATTCTCATATTTCTTTCTTACCTTCTTTATGGCTTCCAGTTCTAGCTTGAAGGTATCGACATCAGTGGTGTACCGTGAGGCTCCCCTATAGCCGAGCATGGGGTTCTCTTCGACCTCTTCGTATTTCTCCCCGCCCTTTAAGGCCCTATACTCATTGGTCTTGAAATCATTGGTTCGGTAAACTACCGGCCGGGGATGGAATACCTTGGCGAAGGCAGTTAGCCCCTGGGCAAGCTTGTCTACAAACTCATTACCTCGGTTCTGGTGTATCATATAGCTGGGGTGCTCACCAATCTGGGCAACCATAAACTCAGCTCGGAGTAAGCCAACACCGTCCACGTTACGGGATGCTACCCTATCAGCCAGTTCAGGTTGGGCCAGATTTACATATACCTTGGTTTTGGTTTTAATCGCATCCCTGAGTATATGGGTAATGGCAGTCGTTTTTATTCTTCTGGTTACTTTACCATTGTAGACCTTGCCATGCGAGCCATCCACGGTGATTATTTGCCCATCGGTCACAGTGGTTGTTGCCCGTTCGGCACCAACCACACAGGGGATTCCTAGCTCCCGGCTGACGATGGCAGCATGGGCAGTTCTACCGCCACGGTCAGTGACAATGGCTACGGCTCGTTTCATGGCTGGCACAAAATCGGGAGTGGTTATTTCAGCAACCAGAATGTCGCCATTTTTTACCCTGTCTATTTGAGAGGCATCAACTATTAGTCTGGCTGGTCCGGAGGCCATACCTGGGCTGGCAGCGGCTCCGATAAGAAGTGCCGGGAGTGTAATTTCAGGTTCAACCTCGGCTACTTTTTTGATTGTGGTTACCGGTCGGGTTTGGACAATATAGATTTCGTTATTTTCTTTTGCCCATTCAATATCCTGGGGAAATTGATAGTGGTCTTCTAGCTGTTTTCCTAGTTTGACTAGTTGGATTATCTCGTCATCGCTCAGCTTCTGCTGAGTTTGAGCTGCCTCGGGAAGTGCCACCTGAATATTAGCCTCTTTGTCATCGGCGGCTGGGTTCCTGATTAGCTGCCACTGTTGCTCAGCTATTTTTTTGCTAATAATTTCTTGTTTCTCTTTGTCTACAACATACAGGTCAGGAGTTACCTCCCCAGAGACAATAGCCTCACCCAGCCCAAAGACTGCCTCAACAATAACCTTGCTGGCATCACTAGTTACCGGCTCTACAGTAAACATAACCCCGGAAGTGTGAGACTCTACCATCCTCTGAACCGGCACCGCCAAGCCAACTTTAAGGTCGTCAAAGCCCTGATGGTGCCGATAGTAAATAGCCCGTGCCTCAAAGAGGGATGCCCAGCACTCCTGAACAGCGACTACCACCTCTTGCTCGCCTTGCACATTAAGGAAGGTTCTTTGTTGACCAGCAAAGGAGGCTTCAGGCAGGTCTTCAGCAGTAGCTGAGGAGCGCACCGCAACCAGTCCTCTACCCATTTTTATATAAGCTTGCTCGATCTCCTTGGCTATTTCCGGAGGCATAGCAGCATTTGAGATTACCCGCCTCACCTGAGCAGCAACCTGCTGAAGCTGTTTACTATCATTAACATCTATAGATTCCAGCAGTTGGCGGATTTTATCGACGAGTTTTGTTTGCCGTAGGAAGTCGAAGTAGGCATCAGAGGTTACAATGAAGCCAGGGGGAACAGGTATCTGGGCATTAGTCATTTCACCTAGATTTGCCCCTTTACCACCAACCAGAGGTATATCCTTTTTGGTGACCTCATTAAACCAGACAACGGTCTTTCGACCTTTCTGCATAAGTGTGTCTCCTTTTTCAGTTGAGGGTAAAATTCTACCAAGCTATTATACCATAATTAAGATAGTTTAGCTAAGTGGTATGAGAGTCAATTTGCACTATTCCTAGTTGACAGTGGTGGTTAGGTGGGGTAGAATTAGTTGTGTCGGCTGATGAATGGAGGAGGTATGAGCATGATAGAGATGACTATCGATAGCATTCGGGTTAGTCTGATGAATTACCAACGGGTGGTAATTCTAAAAGAGAAAATGACGGACCGTTACCTGCCCATCTGGATTGGTCCTGCTGAGGCAGATGCCATAGCTGTAAAACTGCAGGGGGTTAATGTACCCAGGCCTTTGACTCATGACTTGTTGAGCTCGGTTATTGATGCCTTGGGGGCTAGTGTCAACTCTATCATCGTCAACGACCTTCAGAACGATACCTTTTATGCCAAGATTATTCTTAATATAGATGGAGGGCAGATGGAAGTTGACTCCCGCCCTAGTGATGCCCTGGCGCTGGCAGTAAGGCTGGAGGCCCCTATCTATGTTGAGGAGTTAGTCCTGGACAAGGCTGGTATCCTGCTAGACAAGGAGACAGGTAAACCTATTGCTGAAGAGCAGGATGTGGCTGATAGAAAGGGCAAGAAGGTTAGTGAAGAAGAGATGAGAAAGATGTCGGCTTTCCGTGATTTCTTAGACACCCTTGATTTGGATGACTTTGATAAGCATAAATCCTAGGGCAGGACTCTTCCAAGAGACTGGCGACCTCACTAGGGTGTTCGACTTTTTAACCAAAAGGAGGCTTGGCATAGTAGATAGTAGAAGCATTAGTTAAGACTTTAGGACGTGGTTATGCCCTGATTTGTGACTTTATAATAAAACCCTAGGACTAAGCTCTGTAGGGTTTTTTAGTAACCAAAGAGAGGTCGTTTATCGGGAGAGGTTTGAAGGGGCTTTGCTCGCCAAGGGCGGCCCAGCAACCTTTAGGGGTGAGCTTGAACTAATTGGGCAGGTTTGATATGCTGCCAGTGGTATGAATAGGTGGGCAGCGGCTTTCAGGCTGATAGGTGTGGGGTGGTATGTTGGAGGCTGCATTGTTCTAGGGGTGGTTGGTGGTCTCTGGCTTGATAATAAGTTTAATACCGAGCCTATCCTGGTGATAGTTGGCTTAATTTTAGGGGTTATTATTGCTTTCTACGGTGTTTATCGGATGATTCTTCCCAATATCAAAAAGAAACAAAATAAGGGGAAGAGCTAGTGCCTGAACAGGAAGAAAGACGACAAGAGGAGGAGCTAGCACCTAAGAAGGGCTGCCTTGGTTGTTCATTCCCTCTTATAATCGGAATCCTGGTCGTTTTGCTTGTGCTCCTTCTGGTTGGCTTTGTCAGTGGTCCTCTGGGTCAGAGCATATTCGGTGATTTGGGATTACCCAGCTGGCTTGGTGTTTCTCAGCCTCACCCCGAGCTTCCGGCAGAGGTGGTTTCCCATCTCTTTGGCTTTCCCATCACTAACAGTGTTATCGCTGCCTGGGTTACCATTATTTTCTTGGTTGGATTTTCCTATGTGGTTAGCCGTCGGCTAAGGCTTATACCAAGAAGATGGCAAGCCTTACTGGAATTTGCCCTCGGGGCGCTGCTTGACTTCTGTCAGAGTGTGGCTGGTGAGAAAAATGGGCGCCGCTTCTTTCCTGTAGTAGCTACCATCTTTCTGTTTGTTGCTTTTAATGCCTGGTTGAGTCTGCTGCCTGGATTCGGCTCGATACTTGTTACCAATGCGGAGGGTGAGTCAGTCCACCTGTTGCGGGCGGCTAATACCGATATTAATACGCCTTTAGCCATAGCTCTGATGTCTTTTGTCTTTGTTGAATTCTTTGGTCTAAGGACGCTTGGCATTCGTTATCTGGGAAAGTTTGTTAATGTGAGCCAGCTTCTGGCCGCTTTGCGTCAGTTAGCCAGGGGTAAGCTCCTTGCTGGTCTGAACGGACTGTTAACCGGAGTCATCAATATTTTCATTGGTTTTGTGGAGGCATTGAGTGAACTGGTGCGCATCATCAGCTTCACCCTCCGTCTTTTTGGTAATATGACGGCTGGTGAGATACTGCTGTTGATAGCTATGTTCCTCGTTCCCTTTTTGTTCGCTTTACCCTTTTACGGGCTCGAGTTGCTGGTCGGCTTTGTCCAGGCGCTTATCTTCGGTGGCTTAACCCTGATATTTCTGACTGTTGCCGTTACTTCTCATGAGGAAGAGGTAACTTAATATAAATATAAATCAAAAATGAAGGAGGTAGAGAATGACAGCAGAAGTGATGAAGTTGCTGGCGGTGGGTATGATTGGCAGCTTGGGGTTATTGGGACCGGCTTTGGCTATTGGGCTGATTGGCTATTCAGCCCTCACCGGACTGGCCCGTAACCCTGAGGCGAGCGGTCCCATAATGACCAATATGATATTGGTTACCGCTTTCGCTGAGGCTATTGGGATTTACGCCCTGATTATAGCCATTATCCTGGCTATGATTGTATAGTGATGTTAATAAGGGGGTAATTATGCCACAGGATGGTATACCATATTCTTTGTTAATCTTTTTCTTAACGATAATTTTAGCGGTGATGTCCTTCATCGGATTTATAATGTCGTTGGTATTTTCGATGTAACCCTGTCTGAGAGGTGATTAAAATGGAAGGTCTGGCTGGACTTGGCATAAGTTTGCCAACGCTGCTAGCACAAATTGTGAATTTTGCTGTTCTCTTTGGGCTGCTGTATCTGGTTGCCTATAAGCCTATTATGCGGATACTTGATGAGCGCTCCAAGAAGGTTCAGGAGAGTATGGAGCAGACAGAATATATTAAGGAACAGTCAGAACATGCCGAGGAAGAGACTCAGAGGCGAATTGAGGCTGCCAGCAAGGAGGGACAGGAGGTAATAGCCCGGGCAGTGCGAACCGGAGAAGAGGTTAGGCAACAGGCACAGCAAGAAGCCAGAGAGGATGCCGAATCTCTTGTCGTCAGGGCACGGGTGGAGATTCAGCGAGAGAGAGACGATGCTATAGATGAGTTGCGTAAGGAGTTTGCCGACCTAACCATACTGGCGGCGGAGAAAGTCATTGACCGGTCACTGGATAAGAAGGCACACCGCCAGCTTATTGATAAAACACTGGAAGAAAGCACAACCCTGAAAAAGGGATGAGGCAGTTTTGGCAAGGGAGTAGCTTAAAGGGACGAAGCCCCTTCAAAAACCCATTCGTCCCCCTCTCCTTTGAAGGAGAGGGGGATACAGGGGGTGAGGTAGATAAATAATAATAGAGAGGGTCAGCTAGCTCAAAAAGGGGGATGGAGTGGCCAGAAGAGCTTATGCTAGGCGCTATTCACAGGCAGTGTTTGAGATTGCCATGGAGAGGCAGGAATTAGATAGGTGGCAGTCTGACCTGAGAAAGATTGCCAGCCTGGGTGAGGATGCTGCGCTTGTTGCTTTGTTTGAGAATCCCAGGCTCCATTTTAATGACAAAGCCAGGCTTCTATCCGAACAACTGGGTGATATAAACCCTCTAGCCCTGAATCTGGTTTACCTGTTGGTAGCTAGAGGCAGGTTGAGCATGCTGGGTGAAATTGCTGATGAGTACCAGCGACTATTAGATAGCTACCGTGGCATTGAGGAGGCTGAGGTTACTACTGCCATCCCCCTTGATGATGAGGATAGGCTAAGGTTAGGGAAGCGTCTGGGGGCTATAGTCGGTAAGAAGGTAGTTATCAAGCCTGAAGTAGATTCTAGTTTGATAGGTGGGATTGTAGCTAGGATTGGTGGTAAGCTACTAGATGGCAGCACCCGCAGCCGATTAGAGGCTTTGAAGAGAGAGCTGAGTGGGGTTGCTAAATAAAGGAGAGTCAAAGAGAGGCGAAGCCTCTCTTACATAACCAATTCCCCCCTCTCCTTTGAAGGAGAGGGGGATAAAGGGGGTAAGGTAGATTAAATGACAACAAGAGGGCAAGATATTGTTTCTGTCATCAAGCAGCAGATTGAGCAGTTTGGTATGGCAGCGACCATGGTCGATGTTGGCACTGTGATTGAGGTTGGTGACGGTATTGCCAGGATTCACGGGCTGGCAGCAGCTAAGTATAATGAGCTACTTCAGTTTCCCAATGAGATTATGGGGATTGCTATGAACCTGGAGGAAGCCAGTGTGGCTGCCGTCATCCTTGGTGACTACACTGACCTTAAGGAAGGGGACGAGGTGCGGTGCACAGGTCGGATTGCTGAGGTGCCGGTAGGCGATGCCCTTATTGGCCGGGTAGTTGACCCTCTGGGTCACCCACTGGATGGCAAAGGGGCAATAAAGAGTAAGAAGAGCCGACCTCTGGAGCGAGTTGCTCCTAATGTTACCTTGCGCCAGCCGGTAGATACCCCGGTGCAAACTGGTATTAAGGCAATAGACAGCATGATTCCTTTAGGCCGGGGACAGCGAGAGCTTATTATCGGCGACCGCTCAACAGGGAAAACAGTTATTACTCTGGATACCATCATTAATCAGAAGGGTGGTGATTTAATCTGTATCTATGTGGCTATTGGTCAGAAGGCATCCAAGGTGGCACGGGTGATAGCTACTCTGGAAGAACATGGCGCTATGGAGCATACGGTTGTGGTGGTGGCTAACTCGGCTGATCCGGTTGCCTTACAATACCTTGCCCCCTATGCTGGTTGCGCTATCGGCGAGGAGTTCATGGAGCAGGGAAAGGATGCCTTGGTTGTCTATGATGACCTTTCCAAGCATGCCTGGGCTTACCGCCAGCTTTCACTTTTGCTGCGCCGTCCCCCGGGACGGGAGGCATATCCCGGTGATGTCTTTTATTTGCACAGTCGTTTGCTTGAGAGAGCCGCCAAGTATGCTGATGAATATGGTGGTGGTTCTCTTACCGCACTGCCTATTATTGAGACACAGGCAGGTGATGTAGCTGCCTATATTCCAACTAATGTTATCTCTATTACCGATGGGCAGATTTATCTGGAAGCAGACCTGTTCAACGCTGGTCAAAGACCGGCACTGAATGTTGGTCTATCAGTATCCCGGGTGGGAAGTGCTGCCCAGACTAAAGCAATGAAGCAGGTGGCCGGTAGACTCAGGCTGGAGCTGGCTCAATACCGGGAGCTGGCTGCCTTTGCCCAATTTGGCACTGCTGAGCTTGACCAGGCAACTAGAGTTCAGCTTGAGCGCGGGCGACGGATTACCGAAGTCTTGAAGCAAACCCAGTATAGCCCGATGCCGGTAGAGAAACAGGTTATGATTCTGTATGCAGCTATTAACGATTACCTTGGTGATATAGCTGTAGCTCAAGTCGGTGCTTTTGAGACTGGTTTCCATCAATTTATGGAGGCAAATCACCCTGAGATAGGCAAGGCTATTGCCAGGGAAAAGGACATTAGTGCCGAGACTGAGGAGGCATTAAAGGCAGCCATCGGGGAGTTTAAGCAGAGCCTTGCTTCAGGGTAGCTTGAAGGGGTGAAGCCCCTTCAAGAACTGTATTTTTCCTTTCCTTTGAAGGAATAAAGGGTAAGGAGTGTTTAAGAGGGGCAAAGCCCCTCTTCAGAAAAAATCTTGAGGCTGTCTGAAAATGTCATTATAGGACAGCCTGTACAGGGGATAGGGTTTATAAAAATTAAGGGGGTGAGGTCAACTGGCTGATATTCGCTTAATTCGCCGCCGGATACGGGGTGTTCAAAATATAGCCAAGATTACCCGGGCTATGGAGATGATTGCCACCTCAAAGATGAGGCGGGCACAGGAGCGTGGTTTAGCTGGGCGACCTTACTCGGAGAAGATTCGTCAGGTGATAGCCGATTTAGCCGCTTTGCCCCAGACTGATAGAGTACTGCACCCCCTACTACAGCGCCGGCCGGTAGCCAGAATGGTTATAGTGCATATCACCCCCGACCGTGGTCTGTGTGGCGGGCTTAACGCCAATATCAACCGCCGGACAGCAAGTTTTATCCTGGAGCAAAATATATCGGTTACCCTTATTTGTGTTGGTCGCAAGGGGCTGGATTTTATGAGACGGTATGGTCGTGATGTTCAGGCTGAGTTTACCGGGCTTGGTGACCGACCCAGCTTGCTTGATATCCTAGCCATACCCCGAATTATCATCGATGACTACACCAATGGCGTCATAGATGCGGCCTATCTGGCTTATGCCCAGTTTATCTCCACCATGGTGCAGAGACCAATCTTGCAGCCGATACTGCCAGTTGAACCGGCGGTTATACCCAGAGCACAAAATGTAGATTATATATATGAACCAGGCCCAGATGTGGTGTTGGCAGAACTCTTACCACGATTTGTTGAGATGCAGATTTATCATGCCATTCTGGAGTCTATTGCCAGTGAGCAGTCGGCTAGGATGGTGGCGATGCGGAATGCCACCGATAATGCTAACGAACTGATTGACGAATTAACCCTTATGTATAATAAAGCCCGTCAGGAATCAATTACTAAAGAGCTTCTTGATATCACCGGCGGAGCTGCGGCGCTGACCTAGGTAGAGGAGGTTACTTATGGCCAAAGGTAAAGTGGTTCAGGTGATAGGAACGGTAGTTGATATAGAGTTTCCACCGGATGAGCTACCTATACTGCACAGTGCTATTGAGATTTCAAGAGATGGTGACAAGATGGTGCTTGAAGCTCAGGAACATATAGGTAATAACCGGGTGCGGTGCCTGGCATTATCACCTACCGATGGGCTTGAGCGGGGCGCTGAAGCTATAGATACTGGAGCAGTAGTTAGTGTGCCGGTAGGTAGGGCCACTCTAGGGCGCCTGTTTAATGTTTTGGGTGAGCCCTTGGATAACCTTGGTGAGGTTAAAACTGAAGAGCAGTGGCCAATCCATCGTCCTCCACCCACACTCGCGGAACAGAAAACGACAACCGAGGTGCTGGAGACAGGACTTAAGGTTATTGACCTGATTACCCCTTTTACTAAAGGTGGTAAAGTTGGCGCCTATGGGGGGGCTGGCGTGGGTAAGACAGTTATTATTATGGAGCTTATCCGCAATATTGCCACCGAGCACGGGGGTTTTTCTGTTTTCGCTGGTATCGGGGAAAGGTCTCGTGAGGGTAACGACCTGTGGAATGAGATGAAGGCTTCCGGTGTAATTGATAAGACAGTAATGGTCTTTGGCCAGATGAACGAACCACCTGCGGTTCGCTTACGCGTGGGACTGACTGGACTGACTATGGCTGAATATTTCCGTGATGTGGAGCATCAGGATGTTTTGGTGTTTATTGATAATATCTATCGCTATACCCTAGCTGGTATGGAAGTATCCGCCCTACTGGGGCGTATGCCTTCGGCGGTAGGCTATCAGCCTACCCTGGCTACAGAGATTGGCGAGCTGGAGGAGAGGATTACCTCTACTGAGAAGGGCTCAATAACCTCGTTTCAGGCTATTTATGTTCCGGCTGATGATTATACTGACCCTGGGGTGGCTACTACCTTTGGTCACCTTGATGCAGTTATTGCCCTGGAGAGGTCTATTGCTGAGCAGGGCTTGTATCCGGCGGTTGACCCGCTAACCTCAACCTCTCGGATACTCGACCCCAATGTTGTTGGTGAGGAGCACTATCGGGTGGCCCGTAGCGTACAGCAGGTGCTACAGCGCTATAAAGACCTCCAGGATGTAATCGCTATACTGGGTATTGAGGAACTTAGCGATGAAGATAAGCTCACGGTGGCTCGAGCTCGTAAAATACAGAGGTTTTTATCTCAGCCGATGTTTGTTACTGAAGTTTTTACTAGCAGGCAGGGAAGGTATGTGGCAATAGATGAGACGGTGCGCGGCTTCAATGAGATTCTGGAAGGCAAGCATGATGCTCTACCAGAACAAGCCTTTTATATGGTAGGGACAATAGATGAGGCAGTAGAGGAGGCGAAGAGGCTGGGGGCAGAGGGCAATGTCTAGTATAAGACTTGAAATCGTTACTGCTGAGCGGGTAGTTTATTCGGAGGAAGTGGATGTGGTTATTGCCCCGGGTGTTGAAGGTCAACTGGGAATCTTACCGCATCATGCCCCCCTGATGACTACCCTGCAGATGGGTGAGCTACGAGTGAGGAAGGGAAGGGAGGAGCTCTCCCTGGCCATTTCTGGCGGCTTTCTTGAGGTGCGCCCAGACAGAGTCATAGTTCTGGCTGACGCTGCTGAGAGGGCTGACGAAATTGATTTAGCTCGGGCGGAAGAGGCGAAGCGCCGTGCCCAAGAACAGCTTGGTCGCCGCACCCCTGAGGTTGATTTGGCTCAGGCTGAAGCAGCACTGCGCCGCTCACTCACTCGTCTTAAGGTGGCGGAAAAGAGGAGGAAAAGAAGGCCAGGAACATAAGCTGTCTGATAGCGAATGATAACCTGCCAGATAGAACGGCTAGGTTAGCCAGTGGCTTTTTTATTTAGGCTCAGCAGTCCCTCAATAGGCTCAATAATTAGGCATCCTTTATCAAGGTCAATAGATTTTACTACGTCCTCAATGGCAGGGATAAGAATCTCTCCCCTAGCTCCGCTGACTACATAGTTATCATTACCTGGCGTGGTTAGAATGTCGGTGATATTTCCCAGTAGCTCCCCTTGAGTTGTCCATACCTCTAGCCCGATGAGTTGAAAATGGTAGTATTGCCCTTCAGGCAGAGGATAGAGCTGGCTACAGTGTATTTCTAGCGGTCGTCCCCGCAGCTTTTCGGCGTCTTCAATGCTATCAATTGTGTCAAGCTTGATAATTGCCTTGCCCTTATGCCACTGGGTGTTACCAATGGTCACAGGCTGCTGGTTAATATAAATCTTTGAAGAGGGGGCGAAGCGTCGTGGGAAGTCGGTTACTACCTCTACCTTTAGTTTACCCTGTTTACCCCAGGGAGCTAAGATTTTACCGATAGTTATAAATTCCCACTTCATTGCTGATTCTTATGGTATCTTAGACTACTTAATGGCATACACATTACCATCGTGCGAGCCTATGTAAACTGTTCCGTCGGCTACGGCTGGGGATGAAGTGACCTTGCCTCCGGTAAGGATGTCCCAAAGCTTTTCGCCGGTGGTGGCATCCACAGCATACAGTCGCCCATCGTCACTGCCTACATAAATGGTGGTGTCTACCATTGCCGGTGAGGACCTTATTTTATCCTCAGCTTCGAATTCCCAGCGCTTTTGTCGGCTCTGGGTGTCTAGGGCAAGTAGTTTGTTGTCCGCACCTACGTATAAGGTGTTGTCTGCTACCACGGGAGAGGCACTGGCTGTTCTGCCTACCCTGAACCCCCATAGAAGGCCGGATTGGACTGGGGGTGCAGGCACTGGCAAGCCGAATGCCCACAGTTGTATCCAGAAGGGTCTGATTTCATTCTCCTGGAGCCAGGTTCGGGCATTGCCGTCAACGGCGTATAGAAGACCGTGAGAGTTGCTGAAATAGACGGTCTCATCGCTCACTGCCGCCGTGGAGAAAACCGGGAAGTATGACTTAAAGCGGAGGCGAAGCCTTCCGCTTTGCGCGTGCAAAGCGTACCAAAAACTACTCCCTGACCCGACGTAGACGATGCCGTTAGCCACCGTAGGTGCCGATTTAACCGGGCCTTTGGCATCGAAATCCCAGAGCTTGACTCCTGTTGCTGCATCCAAGGCGTAGATATAATAGTCATCAGCACCAAAGTAAACTATACCATCGGCTACCGCCGGGGAAGACATAATGGGATACCTGGTCTGGAAATCCCAGAGCTTTTCACCGCTATGGGCATCAAGTGCATATAGCTTGCCGTCGTTTGAGCCGAAATAAACCACACCGTTGACAATTGCCGGTGAGGACTGGACCCAACTGCCTGTCTGGTATTCCCAGCGCTTAGCGCCAGTGGCTGTGTCCAGAGCGTAGAGCTTACCGTCCTTTGAGCCGATGTAGACGGTGCCATTCGCTACTGCTGGCGATGAGTGGATTGGACCGTCTGTAGAGAAGACCCATTCAATCGTATCTTGGGGTAAGATATCACTTGAGCCGGTGGTGCCAGAGTGGCCCAAGTCGTGGCGAAACATAGCCCATTCTCCGAGGTGGGAGTTGGAATTTAAATCCTGAGGCGGCGCAAATATTATGTCGGTGAAATAGTATAAACTGGAGTACACGGCAGAAGCCAGAACGATTAGGCAAACGAGGCTGATAGCGATTGCCTTAATCACCCTTCTGAGCTTCAAGCGGGACAGCCTAAGTTCATACTGCCGAGGGGATAATATTAGGCAGCCTGGGTGCAGAGCTGCCCCCCAGCAATGCTTACAAAACTTTGCTCCCAGTGGGTTGGGTTGCTGGCAAACAGGGCATATAACCCAGAGCTCGGCCTCAGGCGCAGAATTCATTGATTATCTCCAATTGTTCAGTGAAGGTGCTGGCATCTCCGGCTGGGTCGCCTTGGGCTCTGCTCGCCTGCTTCTTGTCACTGGCAGTAGCGCCTCTTTTCCGAAGCTTTCCGGGCTTGTCTTGAATACCTAGCTTCCCCTTTTGCTGGATACAGAACCGAGGCGCTCAATCTTGCTGTCTTAGCGTTGGTAAGACTGGTTATCTCAGGTTATTCTTATAGAATCTCAAGGATAGCTCTGGTGCCTGCTTTAGCTGCTTTTACCCTGACCAGGGTGCGCATGGCTTCAGCTATTCGGCCTTGCTTACCAATAACTCTCCCCTTATCGTCATCGGCAACCTGTAACTTGAGCGTTATGCCTTGCTCATCCTCCTCCTCAGTAACTACCACATCATCGGGCGCGTTGACAATTGATTTGGCGATGTATTCTATTAGTTCTTTCATGTTTTCTCCTTGATTGTTTTGGACTTTTCTGTAATACTGGCTTCGGGTTCTTCCTTGCTGGCTTCGGGTTCTTCTGCGACACCAGCCTTGGCTTTCTTCTTGCTTGCTTTGGGTTCTTCTGCGACACCAGCCTTGGCTTTCTTCTTGCTTGCTTTGGGTTCTTCTGTAATGCTGGCTTCGGGTTCCTCCTTGCTTGCTTTGGGTTCTTCTGTAATGCTGGCTTCGGGTTCCTTCTTGCTTGCTTTGGGTTCTTCTGTAATGCTGGCTTCGGGTTCCTTCTTGCTCGCTTCAGGTTCTTCTGTAATGCTGGCTTCGGGTTCCTCCTTGCTCGCTTCAGATTCTTCTGTAATGCTGGCTTCGGGTTCCTCCTTGCTCGCTTCAGATTCTTCTACGACACCAGCCTTGGCTTTCTTCTTGCTTGCTTTGGGCTTGGCTGCAATGCCAGTCTTAATTTTCTCTTTCCTTGCTTCAGACTCTTCTATAATGCCGGCTTTGGCTAGCAGCCTGGCGGCGGTATCTGTCGGCTGAGCCCCTTGCCTGAGCCAGTATAGTGCTTTTTCTTCATCTATAACTACTGTTTCTGGGTCGGTTAGCGGATTGTAGCGCCCGATGATGTTAATAAATGCTCCATCACGGGGTGCCCGAGAATCAGCTACTACCAGCCGATAACTCGGTCTCTTTTTGGCTCCTACTCGCCGTAGTCTAATCTTTACCATTATTCGTTAAGAATATTATGCGCTATAAGTAATCAGCTGTCAATAGCGGCCAGAAGTTGTCAAGAGATTGTCTAGTCGCTATAATCGGGGTATGAAGGTGCAGAGATTACACAGCTGGCAGCTTAGCACCGCTCAGGCTTTAGACCTGCAGCGTCGGCTGGCAGTGCAGGTCTCCAGAAATAGCGAGGCTATCACACCTCATTTTATAGCTGGTGTGGATATATCTGTGGGGAAAGCACAGGGGGTAGCTACCGGGGCTGTAGTTGTCTTAAGCTATCCCGACCTTAGAGTGGTGGAGACAAAAGTAGCCCAGGGCAGGCTTGATCTCCCTTACATTCCAGGTCTTTTGTCCTTCCGTGAGTCACCGCTAACCCTGGCTGCTTGTGAGAGACTCAGTATTACCCCTGACCTAATTCTGGTTGATGGCCAGGGGATTGCCCATCCTCGACGATTTGGTCTTGCCTCTCACCTGGGGCTCTTTTTGGATGTGCCAACAATCGGTTGTGCTAAATCCCTCCTCTGCGGCAGCCATAAAGCGCCTGGAATTGAGCCGGGTAGCTATGCTGAGGTAATAGATAGGGGTGAGACTATAGGGGTAGCTCTACGAAGCAAGCTCGGAGTGAAGCCTGTTTATGTTTCCATAGGTCATAAGGTTGACCTTCAAACTGCTATTTACTGGGTAATGCGGTGCTGCCGTGGTTATCGTTTACCAGAGCCTACCCGGCTTGCTCATCTGGCGGCTGGAGGGAATCTGAAACTGGAAAGAACTGCCCTGACGCATGAGGTTAGCTATCAAAGGGAGTTATTCGATTAGTTTAAGTAGAGTTAAGATTTGGATTGATTATTCTTAGTTAGCTATTTTCAGTAATGGATATAAGGGGGTTGACTAGTGCAGGAACTAAGGGATAAATTGAAGGACTTGCAGGCTAGAATTTCTATGGCGCTGGTGCATCTTTGACATTGCTAGCCGGGAAGAGGAAATTGTCAGGCTAGAGAAGCGGTCAGCCAAGCCGGACTTTTGGTTAGATAGTGCTAAGGCGCAGGGTGTTATGCGACAGTTAGCTGAGCAGAAGAAGGTAGTTGAGAGGTGGCGAGGTCTGGAGAAGAAGGTTGCTGATATTGCTGAAGGTCTGCCGTTAGTAGAAGAGGAGGCCTCCTTTCAGGAAGAGATTGAATCTGAAACAGAAGCAGTAGCTTCCCATCTTGATGAGATGGAACTGGAGATGGCTTTTAGTAGTGAGTATGATGCCAGGAATGCTATCCTGGCCATTCACGCTGGAGCTGGAGGCACCGAATCTCAGGATTGGGCGGAGATGTTAATGAGAATGTATCTCCGCTGGGCTGAGCGCCGCGGGTATAAGGCTGAGATATTGGATACTTCCCTAGGTGAAGAGGCGGGGATAAAGAGTGCTACCATTGGGGTCAGCGGTGACTATGTCTTTGGCTACCTAAAATCAGAGCACGGTGTTCACCGGTTGGTTCGCCTTTCTCCCTTTAATGCTGACCATGCTCGGCATACCTCCTTTGTTTTGGTGGAGGTTATGCCTGAAGCCAAGGCTGATGTTGACATCAAAATAGAGCCTGATGATTTGAAGGTTGATGTGTTCAGGTCGAGTGGACCGGGAGGACAGCATATGCAGAAGACAAGCAGTGCTGTGAGACTAGCTCACCTGCCAACGGGGCTGACGATTACCTGTCAGAGCGAGCGTTCTCAGCACCAGAACAAGGAAATTGCCCTGAAGATTCTTCAAGCTCGCCTGCTAAAGCTAGAGTTAGCCAGGAGAACTGAAGAAAGAGCCAAGCTGAAGGGGGAGCGCATAGCTGCTGGCTGGGGTAACCAGATTAGGAGCTATGTCCTCCATCCGTATAAGATGGTAAAGGACCACAGAACCGATTATCAAACCAGCGACACCGATGCAGTGCTGGATGGAGAGCTGGACGGCTTCATAACAGCGTATCTGCGGTCTAGCTTGGGTAAAGAGGAATGATTAAGAAGGCTGGTATATTCGCCGTAGCTATTTCCCTGTTCCTGGTCTTATTGGGCACGGGCCTGGCTCAAGCTCAGGGTGGGTTAGCAATACTGGATAGCTCGGCTGAGGCAGAGTTTCCTGCTAAGCTTCACTTCAATCTGTCAGCCGAGAGCAATGTCAACATTACTGATGTTCGTCTCCATTATACCGTTGACCGGGAAAGCTATGCTCAGGTAACCAGTGAGGTCTATATTGAATTTGTGCCCGATACTACAGTTGATGTTCAGTGGGCCTGGGATATGAGGAAAACGGGCGGGCTCCCTCCCGGGTCCAGTGTGGAATATTGGTGGACAGTGGCAGATGTTAACGGTGATAAGGTTGAAACCACCCCGGTTAGAGTCAGGTTTGATGATAATCGCTATCCCTGGCAGAGCTTAACCGAGGGTGAGGTAACCATATACTGGTATGAGGGGGAACAATCCTTTGCCGAGGAGATAATGTTAGCTGCTCAGCAAGCGCTGGCTCGGCTGGCTGAGGACACTGGTGCCTATTTGAAGAAGCCGGTCAAGATATGTGTCTACACAAATTCCCAGGATTTGCAAGGCGCTATGATTTTTCCCCAAGAGTGGACAGGAGGAGTAGCCTTCACCAGATATGGCATTATAGCTATTGGTATAGCCCCGCATAACCTTTCCTGGGGTAAGCGGGCAACTGCCCATGAGCTAACACACCTAGTCATTCACCAGATGACCTTGAATCCCTACGCTGGGCTGCCTACCTGGCTTGATGAAGGTTTAGCTATGTATAATGAGGGGGAGCTTGGTGTCGGATCGGCTGCCTATCTGAAGAGAGCAATAACTGAAAATAACCTCATCTCGGTGCGTAGCTTATCCAGCCCATTTTCGACTGATGCTGAGAAAGCCTATCTTTCCTATGCTCAGAGTTATAGTCTGGTTGAGTTTCTTATCACTGATTATGGGCAGGGTAAGATGCTCGGGCTGTTGAATACCTTTAGAGAGGGTAGCAGCTATGATGGAGCCTTGGAAAAGGTTTATGGTTTTGATATGGACGGTCTGGACAGTTTATGGCGGGACAATGTTGCCCGGCAGTATCAAGAAGCCGGGGTAACAACATCGGCGATGTTGCCAGCACCAATTGGGACATTGACTAAGCAGGCCAGCGGGCTTCTTTTAGGTTGGCGGTTGGCTACCCAAAGCCAGGCATGGAGGCGGGGTTGGTGAAGAAGTCATTTACAATCCACGATTTACCCGTTTCTGAGCGACCCAGGGAGAGGCTGCAGAAATTCGGGGTGGAAGCCCTATCGGCGCAGGAGATTCTGGCTTTGCTTCTAGGTCGTGGCATCGCCGGCGAGTCGGTGACAGTGACGGCACAGAGGCTGCTAAGCCGGTTTGGCAATCTTAAAGGAATTGCTGGCGCCTCGGTGGAAGAGCTAGCGGAGGTGAAGGGGATTGGTCTGGCCAAGGCAGCCCAGATTAAGGCTGCTTTTGAATTGGCTAACCGGCTGGAGGGTTACCCCGAACCTGGTAAAAAGCTATCGGTCAAGACCCCTGACGAGGTGGTGAGCTTGGTGAGGGGTAGGTTAAGGGGTAAAAAGAAAGAGCATTTTCTGGTGCTTTTGCTGGATACCAGAGGTCAGTTGATAAAAACCTCAGAGGTTTCGGTTGGTAGCCTGGATAGCAGTATCGTTCACCCCAGGGAGGTATTCAAAGAGGCAATGTCGGCCAGTGCTGCCTCGGTTATTTTTGTGCATAACCACCCCTCGGGTGACCCTGAGCCTTCAGAAGATGACGTAAAGTTAACCGAGAGATTGGTTCAGGCAGGAGAGATTATGGGTATAGACGTCCTAGACCACATTATTATCGGCGATAAGAATTATTTAAGCCTGAAGAGCAAAGGCTTGTTCTGACACCACCTCCCTCTCCAATGTCGCAACTGAGTTTCAAGGCTAGGTTAGCCTCTGCTTCCTCTATGGTGGGCAGTAGAGGATTTGAACCTCTGACCTCTCGGATGTGAACCGAGCACTCTACCAACTGAGCTAACCGCCCTAAATCACGCCTATTTTACCCCAAAAAACCAGCTTTGTAAAATGGGGGCGCTTGCTTCGACAAATTTCTCCACCAAAATAGAGCACTTGATTTCCATATATGCGCTCTACGCCGCCACCGAAAGCCATAGTAAGCAATCCATCGCCATCGTCGCTGCCGAGAGCAGGCGGCAGAGGATAGGATAACGTTTTGTGCATAGTCCTTTAAGACAAGCTATTACGTAACCGGACAAAAGTGCTATAATGGCATAGAGTTAAAGTCTGCTTGATTACACTCATCAAGCGTGGTGAAGCCATGGTAGAGATACTGCAAAACAAGAATTCTGCAACTAGATTCCAGATTCTGGTTGAAATTGCCGCTTCCGGCCCCAATATTCAGCAAAAGAGCATCGCAGTTAAGTTGGGTGTCACGCCACAAGCAATATCAGACTATATTCGTCAATTAGTGGAGGAGGACCTGGTTGTCTCAACCGGTCGCTCTCACTATAGAGTAAGCGCGAAAGGGGTCAATTGGGTGCTTAACGTGCTTAGACAGCTGCGGGGCTACGCTTCTATGGTGGAGCAGGCAGTCACCAACATTACCGTCTGCGCAGCCATAGCTGAGTGCGACATAAGACAAGGGCAGGCTGTAGGACTCAACATGAAGAATGGTTTACTGTTTGCTACCAGCCAGACAAACGGTGGTGCCAGAGGTATCGCTGCATCAAGCGTAAGTCAGGGTGAGGATGTAGATGTCTCTAACATCGAAGGATTGGTAGAACTGACGGGAGGCAAGGTAACTATCTTACAGGTGCCTGGCATTCAAAAAGGTGGGTCAAGGCAAGTTGACTTGGAACTGCTGCAAGCCCAGGTTACCAACAATCAGCCGGTCGGAGCTATTGGCATCGAGGCTTTGATTGCGCTAAGACGGGTAGATATTGAGCCTCGCTACCTTTACGGCGTTACAGAAGCAGCCATCGAAGCAGCCCAATGCGGCTTATCTTTTACTATAGTTTGCACTGATGATGCTATCCCCGGACTGATTAAGAGTCTGCAAGAGAAAAGTCTGAATTACGAACTTATAGACTTGCGCCTAAAGGATAGCATGGTATAACCCCTTTTTTGGCTCCTATCTCCAAAAACAAGCCAAAAATCAAGCCCCACAATTATTGACTGTTGTCCACGAAGTCACTTATAATTGATTATTACTCAAGAGACGTGTCAAAGTTTCCCAAACTTCGGATGATAGTAGTATGTGAACCTAAGATTATTGAGTGGGCGTGCTATGAAGAATTATGCTGGTTTAGCTATTCATAATGATGAACTGACGTATAGCCAGAGAGTTCGTCATGCCATCAATGCCATTCTGCATCGCGATAATTATTCGGTTTATAGCTATCTGGGCGAGTCGATTATTAATTTTAAAAATAAGGAAAACGTGATAGATTTCTCATAGAAGATTAGTTTTGGCGTAATGACTCTATTTCCCGTGCCAGGTCCTCTTGTGACCAGCCTCTCTTCTCTCGCAGCGCCTTCACCTTTTCCTTAAGCCCTTCCATTATACCTCAAAAACTATATTAAATGAAGTTCCGTCTGGTATAGCACCTGAAATTATAAACCAGGATAAGGACAGTTGTCAATATGTGTATCTTAAATTGCCAGATGGCAAGATAGGCTTTCAATCATCCTTAGATGGCTCTGGAATCACTTCATCACCGGGTCACAAGTTATTCTCGATTCCCCGATATCATTACTGTAGCCGGCAAGAGCTGCTCTGCCGTGGTTACCCTCTTGCCAATAATTGGTCATTGTGTAATACTTAGCCTAGTAGCGCACAGCTGTAATCTGATTTAGGAACAAGGAAAGGGAATGTGAGCAAACTCTCTCCAAAAATCTTAAGTGGCATTTTACTGGCTCTGTTCTTCGGTGTTGCCCTATACCTTCGAGTCTACCTCCCCTATGATAAGATCTTTGTTGGTGAGTGGATAAAGTTTGCCGGGGCTGATGCCTACTACCACATGCGCCTGGTTGACAATCTTGTCCATAACTTCCCCCACCTCGCAACCTTTGACCCCTACATGATTTACCCTGGCGGTGCCGGGATAGGTGGCATTCGCTTCTTTGATTGGCTCCTTGCCAGCATTATCTGGGTGATTGGCCTGGGTTCACCAACCGAGCACACTATTGATGTGGTCAGCGTTTATTTCCCGGCGGTTCTGGGTGCTCTAACCGTTATCCCTGTTTATTTCATTGGCAAAGAGCTATTTGGCCGCTGGGCTGGTGTGCTCTCGGCGGCTCTAATAGCCGTAATGCCCGGTGAGTTTCTAGGTCGGTCAATACTCGGCTTCACCGACCACCATGTCGCCGAGACGCTGTTCACCACCGTAACCATGCTGTTTTTGATTCTGGCTATCAAGGCAGCAAGTCAAAGACAATTAAGCTTCAACCACCTCAGGCACCGAGATTGGGCAACAATCACCAAGCCTATTATTTATAGCCTGCTGGCTGGTGTTTTTCTAGGGGTCTACATCTTTACCTTTATGGGAGCACTTCTTTTTGTCTTCATAATCTTTATCTACTTTGTAATCCAGTTTATTATTGACCACCTGAAGCACAAATCCACTGACTACCTCTGCTTTGTTGGCGTTATTTTCTTCCTGGTTGCCCTGATTATATCCTGTCTAATTTCCCCAGGCAGGTTTTACCTGGTTGCCCTGATTATCGCTTTGCTTGTCCCGCTGGTCTTGAGCGGCGTCTCCCGACTTATGACGGGTAAGAAGATAAAGCCAGCCTATTACCCACTGACCCTGGTTGGACTTGGGCTAGCCGGGCTGGGCTTATTTTACCTCATTAACCCCACTCTTCTCAGCTCAATGCTAAATACATTCGGCATCTTTTTTCCGAGGGGTACTCAGCTTGCCACCATAGAAGCGCAGCCACTCCTTTTCCCCAACGGTAACTTCTCACTTTCGGTTGCCTGGGGTAACTTCACCACCGGCTTTTTCTTTAGCTTCATCAGCCTCGGCATCCTGGTCTACCTCGTTGTTAAACGAGGTAATGCCGAAAAAAGTCTTCTGCTGGTGTGGAGCCTGGTAATACTGTTAGCTACTCTCGGGCAGCGCCGCTTTGCCTATTACTTTGCGGTCAATGTGGCTCTGCTTACCGGCTACCTGTCGTGGAGAGTCCTCGAGCTGGCTGGTTTCAAGGAATTGACCGCCAAGGCTGTAAAAACACTGGAAAAAGTAAAAAGGGGGAAAGCCAAGCCGAAAAACGGTGGCTTCTACATCACTATCAGTCAAGTAAATATGGCTTTAGCCGTGCTCATTGTCTTCCTTGTTGTTTTCGCCCCCATCGTTCTCTTCCCCAATCCCAAGACTGCACCGGCAATCACTACGGCCAGTCAGGTACGCTTTGCCCCCAGTGACGCCTGGGTTAGCTCCCTCTCCTGGCTGAAGGAAAACACTCCCGACCCCTTTGGCAATCCTGATTTCTATTATCACCTGGAGACAAGCCGCAAATACAGTTCCCTGTCTGGGTTGATGGGAAGTTTCCCAAACCCCTCTGGTGACCCGGATTTCTATTACCACCTGGAGCAGAGCTATCCCTACCCTGAATCTGCCTACGGTGTAATGGCCTGGTGGGATTATGGTTACTGGATTACCCGCATTGCCCACCGCATACCGAATGCCAATCCCAGTCAAGGCACTCGGGCGGTGACCAGTGTAGCTAGCTTCTTTACCGCACAGGATGAAAACTCAGCCAACGAAATAACACAAGAATCGGGCTCGTCATACATAATTGTTGATTTCGAGACAGCCACCAGCAAATTCTGGGCGATTGTTCTCTGGGCAGGAAAGGACCAGGCCGAATTTTTTGATATCTACTACCTGCCACAGGAAACCGAACTGGTGCCGTATTTGCTTTATTATCCTGAATACTACCGCTCATTATCTAGCCGGTTGTACAACTTTGACGGCAAGGCAGTAACCCCTGAAAGCACAGTGGTGATTTCCCACGAGGAAATGGTGAGCCAGGAAGGTATACTTCTTAAGGTAATCGACAGCGCAGAACAATTCACCAGCTACGAAGAGGCAGAAGCCTATCTTTTAAGCCGGGAGTCAGGCAATTATAAAATAGTGGGCGCTAACCAATTTATCAGCCCAGTACCGCTAGAAGCACTGGAACACTACCAGCTGATTCATAGCTCCGACGAAGCCGTAAGGTATTCCGAAACAGGTGTGGTGCCAGCAGTAAAAATCTTTGAATACATAGACTAAGTCCTTAGGTATAAACGGTTACCACCGATGCCTGTTTAGTATTGTGTTCATCAAAGAAGATAACCACCAGGTTCCTATGCCTAGGCAGGTTCATATCGCTCCCAGTGATGGCCATTACTCAGGCGCGGCGTAGGGAGGAGTCATAGCGTATTTCTGCGTGTCCAAGGCAGTGGTTGCCTCAGCATAACGCGCGATGCCAAAATCGGCCAGACACCACTGCCCTTTAAGCAAAAGGACGTTCTCTGGCTTCAGATCCCGATGCACAATACGATCGGCAATTGCCACCAAAGCCTCGGCTATGTCGCTGAGTACCCCAATGGCATCATCCATGCTTTTCAAGATGCTCCCGTAGCGACCTCTCCACTCTGGGCATCACCATAACCCAGAAGTCACTCCATTCGCCCCGGTCAAGGACTGCACAAATGTGGCTTTCGTGCAATGTTGAATGATTTGGACTATGGAAAATTCACCTCGATACCTTCCCAGGCGTCGAGTTCTTCGCGAGCCGGGTCGATCGCTATTCGGCACGGAACGTCGAATAGCATAGTTGCGCGGTTGTCAACAGTATAAGACTCCCATTTCGGAATCCCCGGGTGATTGGGGTCTCCGCTGCGCGCGAAGGCGACCCACGCCTCGCTCATCGCTTCGGCCAGCTCGTATTTGTCTGGACGACCGCCGGTTATGGGCATATCGTCGACATTGTCGAACACGAACGCAATCTCGAGAGCATGGCATGCCTTGAAGAGGTCCCCAAGGTAATCGGTTCCCCAGGTGAACAGGTACATATAGACTGGAGCGGTGCCACCCGCTGTCTTGCGTTCCGCTAGTAGGATGGACGCCCGCCGGAATCCTTCACTGGTAACCCCGATTAACAGGTCCCAGGGCGAGGCATTGGGCCGTGTCCTCTTATAGACACTAAGCACACCGTCCAGCCTATCGCCGAGCAAAGGTGCCAGGCGTTCGCGCAACTCTGACTCTGTAAGCCTGCGGCGCCGGGGGTCAGCAGCCAGGAAGAGTGCAGATTCGTCCCGATTGCAACCGATTATGAGCGGTACATCCGCCGCTGTTGGTGCAGCTACAGGATAGAATGGATGGGCGGGGAGGTAATGACCGTCCACTACTGGGGCAAACCGCATTATGGCTCCAGTAGGCACACCCATCATACCGATGCGCGGCTGTTCCGGCAATCCGTTCACTGCATCCAGCAGTTGTTGTGCCGGTAGTGCCTGGAGCTTCTCAATCTGGTCTGCCTTGATATCCAGCTTAGCCAGTAGACGCTCGGCGAAGTCCGTAGCATCCTTGGCCTCTGCACCACGTAGTCCTGGGCCGCTCTCTATGACAGCGCGATGAAATAGGCCCTTTGCTGAAGGCAATGCCAGCATCGTGCTAACCTTACTGCCACCACCGGACTCACCGAAGATGGTCACGTTATTGGCATCGCCGCCGAAGGCTTTGATATTGTCCCGTATCCACTCAAGGGCCAGCACCGCATCCAGCATTCCGGCCACACCAGAACCGGCGAATGCCTCACCGGCGACATCCGCCAGATGTAAATAGCCGAAGACGTTCAGCCGATGGTTAATTGTCACTACGACCAAATTACCACGTTTGGCAAGCGCAGCGCCGTTATACCCCACCTCCGAACCGGCACCTTGCGCATAGCCGCGACCATGCAGCCACATCATGACGGGGCGTCTCCCCCCGTCCCCTATACCTGGCGTCCATACATTCAGTACCAGGCAGTCTTCACTCTGAGGCAGGTGTCTCCTGAGCCCCATGATGCGTTCGTCAACCACAGCCTCATCACAGTCAACCAGAGCTCCCGATTGTGGGCAGATTGGTCCGAAGTCAGCGGTGTAACGCATACCTGTCCACGGCTCAACCGGGAGCGGTGGCAGGAAACGACGTTTGCCGCCGGTCGGAGCACCGTATGGGACGCCTTTGAAGGTGAAAACCTTCCGCTCCATAGTGCCACAGACTTTACCAACGGTTGTTTCTACTATAACTTCGCTCACGACCTGCTCCTTTCCATTAGTATATTAATGTTTGATACGTTCGATATCGCCACCATTGTCTAGCTTTTACTCAACCTCTGTCAAGATATTCCCCAGGAACAAGAATAGGCTGAGTTCAGCGTCAACAAGGACATATACCGGCGCGATGCCAAAACTGAAACTTGACAACTTGACCTAACTTATGGTTTAATAATTAGTAAGAAGCTACATACTACCACTCGAATTTTGCTTCGGAGGTGGATTATGAGGCTTCACGCAATACTGGGAGTATGGCAGGTTGACAGTTGAAGCCCTGCTTGACAGCAGGGCAACCGGAACTCGAACTTGGCTCGGTAGAGTAAGTTAGAGGCCGGTCTTATAGAGGAGAGGCCTGCTGCGGTAGTGAATACCGCAAGTGAGTTGGGTTCGAGACAGACTAGACTAGATCAGCCAGTGGAGAGCACTTTATGTAGTGCTCTCCACTTTTTTCTGAAGCATGATTGAATTGAGCATTATAAAGCCGCTTCAAACTTGACAGCCACAGAGCAGGAGTTTTATCATCACCGGAGGATAAACTCAGATGTACACGCCTTTGCTCAATGAATTCCTGTTAAGCAGTGATACCTTCCAGGTGTATGAAGGTAACCAACTAATCTTTTCCTCAACTAAAGATAGGTTACTCCCCTTACTTGAATACATTGATAGGTCTGCTCCCCATCACCAGCAGGTGATAATACTGGATAAAATAATGGGTAACGCTGCCGCTTTACTATCTGTCGAGGCTGGTTGCCGGGAGGTTTACAGCCCATTAGGCAGCCAACTTGCCGTCAAGACACTGGACAAATATGGCATTAAATATCAACTCACCGAAATTGTCCCCTATACTCAAAAACCCAACGGGGAAGACGTGTGTCCTATGGAGAAATTATCAATAGATAAAGAGCCTGAAGAATTCCACGAAGCAATTAGAAGTATTATCAAATAGAAGAGAGAAAAGGTGCCCCTACCACCTTCCTATTAGAGAAATGCTAGCCGAGCGGGTCAACCAGTATCAGGAAGAGAAGAGGAAATACCAAGAACGGGCTACTACCCGGTAAACCTGACAAATACCGCTTGAATTTCGAAAGGGGGGGATGATGCAAAAGATTACCGATAATGTTTATGCCGAAACCGGGTTTCGAGGGTGTAATCCTGGCTTTGTGGTCACCAAGGAAGGAGTGGTGATGATTGATACTCCTCAGATGCCGGCAGACGCAATAGGGTGGCGAGATGAGATTGCCAAACACGGCCCGGTTCGCTACCTGATAAACACCGAGCCCCACGGCGACCACTTCACCGGGAACTACTTCTTTGAGGGCACGGTGATAGCTCATGAGGGCACCAGAGAGGTAATCTTGGCCGCTTCAGTGGAAGAGTTCACAGAGCGCATCAAGCAGGCAGCCCCTGAGAGCCTTCCCCTTATTAAAGGGTTCAGCTATCGCCCACCTACCATTACCCTTTCCCAGCGGCTGACCCTCTACCTAGGCGAGCACACTTTCCAGCTCATTAATCACCCTGGGCACACTCCCTACCAGGTGGCAGTTTATATCCCCGAGGAGAGGGTAGCCTTCACCTCGGATAACATATTTCATAAAGTACAGGCTTTCCTTCACCAGGCTCTCCCCTACGAGTGGCTGGATTCGCTGAAGCGACTTCAGGAACTTGAGGCTGATGTGCTGGTGCCCGGACATGGCAGCCTCTGCGACCGAAGTTACATCCCGGAGATGAGCTCCTTTATTCAGGCCTGGATAGATGCGGTTACTGCTGCCATTAACCAAGGGATGAGCCTGGAGGAAGCCCAAGATAAAATTTCTTTCCTTGACCGCTACCCCATGGAGTCAGGCGTTGAGTTCATGGCACAGGAGTTACAGCGCTGGAACGTAGCACGCCTGTATCAGGTGCTGAAAAAGTAGTGGAATTCAATCTTCCTTTCCTTTTTCAGTTCCGCCCGCTTTTTTCCTCCCCTGCCACCAATTTTTGAGCCGGGTTATAATCTGTTTCTCATATCCCTGGTCACTGGGAGAGTAATACTGTTTGCCCTGGAGTGAATCGGGCAAGTTTTGTTGCTCAACAAAGTGCTCGGGGTAGTCATAAGCATACTTATATCCCTCTCCATAACCCATCTCTTTCATCAATGGTGTCACCGGATTGCGCAGGTGTAGCGGCACTGAGTCGTCATAACTCTGTTTAATTTCCTTCTGAACTCGAGAGTATGCCTCGTAGAGAGAGTTACTCTTAGGAGCTGTAGCCAGGTAGACCGCTGCCTCAGCTAAAGCCAGATTGCCCTCAGGCATGCCAATGAAGTGGACTGCTTGCTGAGCCGCCATAGCTATCACTAATGCCTGAGGGTCAGCCATACCTACATCCTCTGAGGCAAAGCGAACCAAACGGCGGGCAACGTAGAGAGGGTCCTCTCCCGCCTCCAGCATTCTTGCCAGCCAGTATAAAGCGGCATCCGGGTCTGAGCCTCGCATCGACTTGTGAAGGGCTGAGATGAGGTCATAGTGCTGTTCTCCTCCCTTGTCGTAACGCAAAGCTGGGTGCTGGACGGCATCTTCAATGGTAGGTAGTGAAATACGGCGCTTCCCATGAGTATCGGGCGGCGTAGTCAAGGTTGCCATCTCCAGTGCATTAAGGGCAATACGAGCATCACCCTTCGACATCATGATAAGATGGCTCAAGGCATCAGGGGATAGCTCTACATTCAGTGCCCCAAGACCATTAAGCCCATCCCTTAGCGCTCTCAGGATTATGACACGAATTTCATCCTCGATAAGGGAGTTCAAGGTGAGAACCTGGCACCGAGAGAGGAGAGGGGAGGTAACCTCAAAGGAGGGGTTTTCCGTAGTAGCACCAATAAGGGTAGCGGTGCCATCCTCGACGAAGGGTAGAATTGCATCCTGCTGAGCCTTATTAAAGCGATGAATCTCGTCTATGAAGAGGATAGTTTTCTGCTGGTAAATTTTGCGACGTTCCTGGGCCTCCTCTATTATTCGGCGCAAGTCAGCCACACCAGCACTGACGGCGCTCACCGGACTGAAGTGTGAATCGGTGGTATTGGCAATGACATAAGCCAGGGTAGTTTTACCACTGCCCGGTGGACCCCACAGAACGATTGATGGTATCCGACCGGCTTCAATAGCCTTCCTCAACACCCGCCCTTTGCCTATCAGGTGCCCCTGCCCAACAAAGGCGTCAAAGCTGGTCGGTCTCATTCGAATTGCCAGTGGTGCCTCCTGCTTTTTTTGCTCCTCAAATTGACGCTCAAACATATCCATAGGGCACCTCCTTTTAATCATAAGGAGTGTATTCTATACTTACCTCCTCCGAGAGAAAGCTTTCAAAACCATCTATATTAAAGGCGCTGACTCTATAATAATAGATAGTCGACGGATACCCCCAAGTAATACTAAGGTCTTCATCTACATATGAGGTTTCTGAGGTAGTAGCAATTACAACATATTCTGTCTTTTCAGCGTTTTTTTCAGCATCTATTTCATCAACTCTTTCATAACTCCTATAGACAAGGTAACCATCTAAATCAGGTGCCGCCTGATGCTCCCAAGAAAGAAACAACCTATCGCCATACTTTTCATTAGCCGGGTCGTATTCCTCTCCGACCACTACTAATCCGGTGGGAGCGCCCGGTATTTCAGCCTGTCGGATGCACCCACCAAGGCAGGTGAACCCAGCAATTAGTAAAATCAGTCCAATTCCAATTTTCTTTGCCATTCCCGCTTACCCACTTTCCTGTCTACGCCAATACGGGACCCCTTATTCCGGAACCATCTCCCTTTTCGGCTTCATCCCGAATAAAAATCGCGTCACATTAGAATAGGTCTTTCATTCTATCATAGATGCCCTTTGAGCGTCTGGCTATCTTGCCAACAATTACCAGATTGTCCTTACAAAAACGGCGTAGATTATTCGCCAGTCCCCCACTCGGATTCTATATATAGCATATATATGCCAAGCTGCTCAAATATATCCAAGTACACCCGAGGTCACGCATATTCAGCCAACTTTTGGTGCAACTCAACCATAGCTAGAGTATCTTGTTTGCAATATTCTAAAAGGTGTCTTTTCACTGCTTCAGCTTCTCTACCTTCATATTTACCGAGCGCTAGGTAGGCGAAAGTCGCCATAGCCGAATCGCCATCTGCAATCTCCAAATTATCATATGACATCTCGGGCACTAGAACAGGAAGGGTTACCTTTATTGATGTGCTTCCGTGAAAATCCGGGTGATAATAATTCTTTACAATGATTGCTTGGAGATCTATCATCCGACCTGCCAAGGAATTCAGCTTTTCTGAAA